>FR897019.1 GCA_000437235.1 Coprobacillus sp. CAG:826
CCCTAGACCACCCTAGATTTTAAAGAGCCTTTTAAATTACAATTGATTAAGCAGCAAGATGAATGATAATAGAATCAAAATACATAGAGTATTTAATGTTGATTGTCATACGAACGAATGTATAAGTAGCTACATCTGGCGTAATTTCATAAGCAGTTGTGCTTTTTACAGTGCTAAGCATCTTGGTTTCAGCGTCTGAAAAATCAACAGAATTAGCAAATTCAATTTTTAAAGCATCAGCATTCGAGAAGTTTGCTTGGCTTGCATTATAATTGAATTCAATTTTGGTAATTCCTTTAGCAAACGCATCAGTATTATTGAAAGATGAAGTTTTGCTTTTATTACGCATTTGAATACCATTACCATAGTTACCTAATTCGGTATAAGCAAAGGCAACACCATCGACAGTAGCGGTTCCGTCAGCATAAGATTGAGATTTCAAGCCTAGAGAATCTACACTTAAAGTAACGGTTGAACCTGTAACTGGATCTTCACCAGCTTCGACGACAGTAATTGCAACTTCGGCTTTAATTGCGCTATTGGAGGTTAAAGAAACAATGACTTTGGTCGTACCAACTGCGACACCAGTTACAACACCAGTATCAGAAACAGTAGCGGTTTTTGTATCTTCAGAAGTATAAGTTAATGCCTTATCGGTTGCATTGCTTGGTTCAACGGTAGCGTTGATTTTAACAGTTTTTCCAACTTTAACTTCTAAGGATTCATTAGCTTTAACACCAGTAGCAGCGACTGGAGCACCAGCGGTAACAGACATAACAGAAGCATCGCCTTTACCAACGGTTTCTGGGGTATTACCCTTGAAGTTCAAGATTGCACCATAAACAACGACAGTAGCGCCTTCAGTAACTAAAGCGGCTGTTTCAGTTGTAAATTTTTTATTTTGATATAAAACTTGGAAAGCGATAAATACATCTTTTTCATTGCCTTCATCAATCATATCAATGTTGATGTTGCCAAATTGAGCAACACCAGAGGCGTTAACTTTCTTAACGATACCTTTAACATAATATTTTTCGGTAGTAGCGGTTTCGCCTGCCATTCTTGCTCTTTGAATAGCATCTTTAACAGAATATGGATCCGCTTCAGTACCTGCGTGATCAAAGCTTACAGAAGCCTTAACAACAACGGTAAATTCTTTGGTTGTAGATTTGCTACCCATGGTGATGGTGGCCGTTAATTTAACAGTAACATCTGTAGCACCTTGAGTAACAGTTGCAGTATGTCCATCTGCACCAATGGTGATAGCGGCATTGTCAGAAGCCCAAGTGATGGTGGAATCATATAATCCAGTAGATGCTAATTCAATACTGGTATAGACTTCAGAATCGACTTTAACAGCACCGACAGCAGCTTCAAATTTATCATCATCAGAGATGGTAGTTTCTTCAATGCTTTCAGCGATGATATACATACGCTCATGAGAAATATAAAGTGTGTAACCTGTAACTTTAATTGCTTTTCCGTCCAAAGCAGCTAATTGTTCCTTCATGGTTGCGCTTGGATAGCAAATAGAAGCACCATCACCAGCAGTAACTCCTGGGATTGCTAAATTATAATATTTGCTACTTTCAATAGTAAGCGTGCCAGTAACGGTAACGTGATTACCTAAAAGTTTATCAACAGTTTTGTAGCCCATATATTCACTTACTTTAGCGCCGTCCCATACAGTAGCAGCAGTTGGTGTGAAGTCAATGCTTTCTTCTAACTTAGTTAAAGAAACTTTAACCGCAGCACTATATGCAAATTGTGGAACACCTTGATAGAAAGAAAGGCTTCCTTCAACTTGAACACTATCGCCAACGGCGACATCTTTAACAGCGTCACTAGAATAGACTAAAATAGAACCTGTTTTATCGGCAATAAAGCAGCAGCCATCACCAACAGCGACGACATAACCCTTTGTAACGACAGGGTTATCTTTGTTTTCTGAAGTAATTTGTAAGACTTCCCCAATAGTCTTGGTATCGCCAGATTCCATAATTTTGACTGGGAATACGGTTTTGTCTTCAACGTTTTCACATTTGACGTTAGCATGTAAGAATGCTAATTCATAACCCTTTTCTGTTGTTCCTTTGGCTGGACGTGTAACAAGGGCTTTTTTCTTATCATCGCTAATCTTAAGCCAGTTAGAAGCTTCTAAACTGTCTTTAGCATTGGAGGCGGCGTAAGTAATTTCAACACCTTTCACATCAGGAATCTCATAGATTAATGTGATGTCTGTAGTACATGCATCTAATCCATCATAGATAAGAGAGCCAAGTACTTCTTCGACTTTTTCTTCTGGGGTCTTATTATCTCTTTTACCGCAGCTCATGGCTAAGCCAGAGACGGCTAATAAGGTAGAAAGACCTAAAATCAATTTTTTGTTTTTCATTTTTTTCCCTTTCTTTGTAATTCTTTTTATTTTATGAGCATTGCTCAATAAAACCTATGCTAAATCTTCTGGTAAATTATGATAAGTGATATCTTTGGTACTAATGAGCATTAATTGTACTTCACTCTTACCACTTAAATCATTTTCATATTTACCCATAACGCCAATAAAGTCAAATGTTACGCCTTCACCTAAAGAGCTAAAATAACGATAACTCTTAATAGTGTCATAACCATTAACTTGTTTAATGAAGGTCTTATCATCAATACGGATATTGAAGGTATTACCTTCTGCGTCTTTCATATAAATGGTCATCGAATTCGTTTTATTTTGAGTTCCATCTTTACCTGTTTCATCTAATCCACCATAGCCATAATAATTGCCGACTTTAGCAGCACTTAAATTGGTTAAACGGATTAAGACGCCCATGTTTTCACCTTGTTGTGCCTCTTTTACAGTTAAATCAAGTGGCTCAACTTCTTTAGGTTCACCAACAATTTTCATGCCATCAGCAACTTCCATCAACGGATTATATTTTACATCAACAATTTGATAACTTCCATAGTGTTCAGAAATAATACCAGTTAAACCAATATGATTTCCTTTTTTTAAAATGGAATATTCTTTATACATCGTGAAGATGTAAGCACCATAACTCTTGAATGTACCATCCTCTTCTTCAAATGTATCTTGAATGTAAGCATCAGTACCCATTGTGCGAGAAATGTAACCCTCTAAGTAGACTTTTTTGCTTAAATAGCTTTCTGGATTTGAAAATACAGTTTGTAAACTTGTAATGATGGCATCTCCATAATAGAAATTAGGATCTTTTTCTTTAGACCAAATATGGAGTTTTAGCCTTTGTGCCTGGGCATCAGCTTCAATAAAAGTAGATTCATAAGTTTTCCCCGCAATACTTTTGGCTGGAGAATAACCTTCTTGCACTAAACGCAAATTGAGCAATTTTAATTGAGAGCCATCTTCTTCTTCAATCGAACGTTCAGATGTCCAAACCCAAACGAGGTAACGTCCGTTGGATTCTTTTTCAGGTCCTCTTTCCACGAAACTTTGATCGGTCTCAAGGATAATCGTTTTGGCACTTGTAAGAATGTCAGTAGTAAACTTTGCAGCTTCTTTTCCCCATTCCGCAATAACGCCAGTCGATTCTGGTGTATCTACACCATTAAAGCGGCCTGATATAACTTCTTTATTTTTTCCAACATAGAAGTGCGCAGTGTCTCCATCAACGCCTTGTCTAAGAGTAGCGACTCCTGTTCCTGTTGAAAGGTAATCTGAGGTTTTCCAACCCTCAGTAGCAATTTGAGTCTTAGCCACATAATCCATTATTTCGCTATTAGAGCAAGAAGTAAATGGAAGAGTGGCGGCTATCGCCATAATGACGATAGCCCCAATTTTTTTTATCGAATTTAAAACTTTCATAAATTAGATAGCCGCAATTTCGCATTCATCTAAAGCTTTAGCAAATATGGAATCAATTCTTTCATCAATATTTACTTTAGATGCATCCTCAAACATGGTTAAGGTTAAGATACCACCACATTGTTGACGAGCGGTGGAAGAACCCTTAAATGCTGGAGAAACAAAATAAGAATTTCTAACTTTCTGCGTTGATGTTAAGGTAGCAACACGAGTGTAAAGAGTTTCCTCTTCACTACCTAATTTAGCTAAGTGATCTTTATATTGTTGTGTTTCATAAGAGCTAGTACGAACTGGTTCATAACCGGTTAAGATGGCGTACATCGCACTATTTTCTGGTGAGGTAATAAATTTGTAGAATAACCAAGAGGCTTTCACTTGTTCATCGGTAATTTTTGAATTTTTAAAGAAGCAAATGGAAGGTCCTTGAGAAATAGCATAATCTCTTGTTTCATTTTGTTGTGGAACTTGAGCAACTTGGGCGTCAAATTCGTATTCACCATTGTTTTGTTTTGGTACGTTATAGGAAGTACCACCGGTAGAACCAATGGACATTACGATTTGTTGGTTCTTGAACATGGTAGAAGTATAAGTATTATCAGCAGATGTTCCTTTGGTAATGAATAATCCTTCATCAAAGTAACCTTTTAAGCGTTTGACTAATGCTTTAGCTTCAGCATTGTTGAAATCAAATGATCCTTTGCCATCTTTAATGCTGATATATGGAATGCCATATTGAGCACTTAAGGTGATGTACATGTTATCATCAGAGTCATAGCCTAATGGAGTAATATCTTTATTAATTTCTTTAATTTTACGGCATAAGTTCCACATTGCGGTTAAATCATTTGGATCATCGCTTTCCCATTTGGTTGGAAGTGGTAATTTATTTGCTTTAAAGAAAGATGCATTGTAGAAAATGACTTCGGTAGATTTGGAGAATGGTGCGGAATAGAATCCTTCACGAATGTATTGTGAACCTTCTTCCCAATAACCTTGGACATAGTCGGCTTTTTCTTCAGCAGTTAAACCAACGATTTCGCCTGTATCTTTTCCGTTTTTATCTAAGATTTTTTCTGTACTATTAATATAAGCAGTTAAATCAACAGTATTGTTGCCATAACCAGCCACGTGGTCTGCATAACAGAAAGCCATTGTTGGTACTCTCTTTGCAGGAATTGCTTTACGAATCTTACTTTCAATATCAGTATAACCACCTTGTGCAGAGTGCGTCACTTTATATTGAGGATACTTTGCTTGGAATTCATCAATCATGGCATTTAATTTTTCTTGGTTATTTTTACCCATTGTGTGCCAGAAGACAATTTCCGTACGACCATCAGAACCACAGCTTGTTAAGGTAGCGGCAGCGCCAACTACTAATAAGGAAGTCATAGCTAAGATAAAACTTTTCTTTTTCATTTTTTTTTTTCCTCCTGTTTTTTTATAAACACGCCGAAGCGTATTAACCTTTAATACCTGCACGGCCAACGCCACGCATAATGTACTTTCTAAAGAATATGAATAATAGTAGCAATGGTACAGTAACAACGACCGTTGCGGCCATTTGTAAACCTTGGTGCGGCTGTCCATCTGGAGAAGCACCATAGCCTCTTAAACCATTAGTAACTAAACGCATTGATTCTTTATCAGCAACTAAGTTTGGCCACACGTAAGAGTTCCATGCGCCCATGAGTTTTAAAATAAAGACTGTAATTAAGGTTGGCATGGCTAATGGTACCATGACCTTCCATAAATAGGACCAATCGCTCTTACCATCCACTTTTGCTGCATAGTAGAGTTCGTTTGGAATTTGTTTAAAGTTTTGTCTAAGTAAGTAAATATAATAAGTACTTACCCAGAAAGGAATAATCATAGCTGCGTATGTTCCAACATCTGAGTCTAACCAAGAAGATACGGTAATATAGTTGGTAATAACCATCATTTCACCAGGAATCATCATGGTTGCTAAGAAAATGGTAAATACGAGATCTTTTCCTTTAAAGTTTAATCTTGAAAAAGCAAAAGCAGCAAGAATCGTCGTAATTAAAGTTCCTAAAGTAGATAAGACACCAACAATTAAGGTATTCTTCATATAAGTTAAGAAGTTAAACGGATCAGTTCTAGAAACCACTTGGCTTCCTTCGAATTCCGCGCCTGCTTTCAAACCTTGGAATAGGATTTTGTAGTTAGCCCATTGAATGGTTTGAGGGAAGAACGTAATTTGATCACGAATTTCAGAATTCGTTTTTAAAGATGTGATTAACATCCAATAGAAAGGAATAATAATTGCAAAAGCCATAATGATTAAGAAAGCATAAGTAATAATCATACTAATAACTTTCATAACTCGCTCTGCTCTTTTAGCAGCATCTGCATCCATTCTTCCTTCACGAATAACTAGCACTAATGAATTTGCTTCTTTGATTTCTTCATTTGAATACACTCTTCGAGGAAGTAATTCATTCGCCTTTTTCAATTGGCCATAATAGACTAAAGCAATAATAGCAAGTAATGCAAGGCTGAAGAAAAGCGTTCCCCAAGCATTCCACTTAAAATGTGTGCCTACAACGACTCCGATATCTAAGAATAATAAACCGAGAATCACTGCAATCACTGTAAATAAGACTTTATTTTTTAAGAAGCATTTAGAAAAAGTATGTGAACTTTCTTTTTTTGTTTTTGCCATATTTCTTCCGCTCCTTTCCTAGTAATGGACCCTTTTCTCTGCAACTTTTCTTTGCAAGATAGTAAAGATCATAATTAGGATAAATAATAAGACAGCTGCCGCGGATGCCCAAGATGGGTGATCAGCGATATTATCGTAAATATAATAGACAACTGTATACATGTTCGGCTTGTTAGCAGAAACGGTACCTTTTTTATCTTTGAACATAGCGACGACAGAAGAATACTCTTTAAATGAACCAATAAAGGAGGTAATCGCAATGTACATAATTTGAGGTGAAAGTAATGGAACTGTCACTCTCATGAAGGTCTTAAACTTACTCGCCGAGTCAATCTTAGCAGCTTGGTAATATTGTTTATCAATGTTTTGTAAGCCACTTAAGAAAATTAAAATTTTATAAGGCAACGCATGCCATACGATATAAATGCATAACGCAAACATAGCGCTTGAACGAGGTGCATTCATATCAATCCAGTTTTTAGATCCTAATCCAAATATTGTATTCCATAAACCATTCGTGCCAGCAAAGATAACCGCGAACACCATACCTACAGCAATGGAATTAGTAACATAAGGCATGAAGAATATCGTTTGGAAAATTTTGTTTAGTTTTTTAATTGAGTTCAATCCTACCGCAATCAATAAAGATAAAGCAATAGAGATTGGAACAGTGACAAATGTGATAATCAATGTGTTCGGTAACGCATATTGAATAAAGTTATCGTAAGTTATAACTTGCTTAAAATTATCAAGGGTTAAACCGCCATCACTTTTGAACACTGAATGGAAAAAAGTTTCATTAGAATAATAGTCATAATTTTTCAAAAATGAAATTCCAATGGTGTGAACTAAAGGATAAATCGTAAAAATAAGCATGAGGACAATAACGGGAGCCAAGTATAACCATGCTTTCCAATTATTTTTCGATTCCAAGATTATATAATCCTTTCTTCAGTATCCTTTGCAAATACGAAACATTTGTGTGGCTTGACTCCCAATTTTGTTTCGCCAACGGACACTTTTTCATCCGCATCCAAAATAGATTTGAATGTAGGTTTGAGACAATATGGGTTTTTACAAACAATCGAAATATCTCTACCCAATGTTTCAATTTGTTCAACTTCTGTATGCAAGCAAGCCTTATCGGAATTAACGATGAAACCTTCTGGACGAATACCAATATAGACTTCTTGATCATCTATTCCGTCTGCATCCAAAATGGCATCTTCACCGATGTAAACCTTGCCATTAAAAATTCTTCCGCTAAAGACATTAATCGGAGGGGTTCCTAAGAATTGCGCGACAAATAAATTCTTTGGATTGTTGTAAACTTCTTGCGGTACGCCACGTTGTTGTTCAACACCGAGTTTCATTACAACGATTTCATCTGAAATACTCATAGCTTCTTCTTGGTCATGAGTAACAAATACGGTTGTAATTCCAGTTTCCTTTTGCAAACGGCGAATTTCTTCTCTCGTTTGTAAACGTAAACGCGCATCTAAGTTAGATAATGGTTCGTCAAGTAACAAAACTCGAGGTTGTTTCACTAACGCACGAGCGATGGCAACACGTTGTTGTTGACCACCAGAAAGTTGGTTAGGTTTACGATCCAAATACTCTTCGATTTGGACGAGTTTTGCAGCTTCCATGACCCGAATATCAATCTCAGCCTTGGTAAGTTTGCGTTTTTTGATTTGTGCTTTTCCATTTTTGTCAACGACTTCTTCTTCAACACGAAGATTTTCAAGTGGGAAAGCAATGTTACGTCTCACAGTCATGTGAGGGTACAAAGCATAGTTTTGGAAGACCAAACCAATGCCTCTATGTTCTGGAGAGATTTCTGTGACATCTTCATCTCCAAACCAAATTTTTCCACTAGTTGGTTCTAGTAGTCCGGATATCATGTAAAGCGTAGTTGATTTACCACATCCGGATGGCCCTAAAAGGCCGACGAGTTTTCCATCAGGAATTGTGATGTCTAAATTATCAACGGCGGTAGTGCCACTCTTATCGCCTTTATTGCCTGTGAATACTTTCGTCAAATTTTCTAATCGAATTTCCATAGTATTCCTCCATTAGTATTTATATTATAAATTACATTTATAATTATTTCAATAAGCGAAAATCAAAAGAAGAAAATAAAATGAGAAAAAACGAAAAAAAAGAAAAAAACTGCTACTTTTTTCATTGAATCATTCCAATGAAATCCATAGCAGAAATTGCTTATTTATCGATTTATTTAACGTTATGTAAGAAATAAATTTTTTTAAAATTTTTTAAGCAGATTTTGAAATTATTTTCTTTTGTTCTTCATAACCATTCAATTCTTCTGCACTATGCATTGCTGGTCTTTGACGTGTGTCAATGACTAATGTAGCGGATAAATAGTCATGTAGCGTAATTTTTTCTTTAGAAAAGAACAACATAGAAACAGAAACGATTAATGGAATACCAAAGGTAAATACGGTTAAAAGAATTTCAATGACATAGAACGCTAAAAAGCGCATAAGGTAATGCCTCCTTTTAGCCACGATTCCATCTTTTCGAGAAACAACAGCTAACCCCATTAATTTTTTTCCTAATGTTTGTCTTTCTTTAAAAATGAGAGGAAATATCAAGAAGAAAATCACAATAGAAATTGTTAATGATAGAAAAACTTCTAAAATACTCACAACCGTAATTTTTCTTGCTAAAGTTAAGCATTCATCATCATGACTAAAATAGTTCAAGGCAATATCGTATTGCTCTTCGTAAAATTGATTTAATTCATTAAAGGTTGCGCTTCCTTTAATTTCCCAAGTGTCTCCTATTTTTTCAAACAAACCTGACTCTTCTTTACTTTGATAGTAATTCTCAATTTTAGCCTCTTCAATATTAGTAAAGTCAACATAGAAAAAAGTGATTGCCTTATCTAATTTTGTAAAATAGGCGTCCATATCTTTTTTCTTTTCTTCCTCCGTCAATGTTCCGGTTATCTTCATAGTGCCACCACTGACTCTTTGATATAAATGACTTTCAACCAAGCGATTTTGATATGCTTCTGCTATTTGATCAATATTTGTGATAGCGCCCACTAAAGGAGGAATCACAAAAGTCTGTAAGATCATAAAAGTAATAAAGCAAAGGAAGGCATCGACTAAAATGGATACTAGCCTTCTGGAGGTTAAGGGTAAAATAACTTCATTTTGCCTTTTATTTTCCTCTTTTTCCGTTGTTTCTACTTTTTCACTTGCGCTCATTCCTCTTCTCCTTTAGAAGAATCTTCATTTAATTTTTCATTTTCTTCAATAATTTCCGCTTTAGTTTCATCTTCAATTTCTTGTTTCACTTCACTAACTTCCACTAACATTGGTTCTTTTGGTAAAAGTACTTCTGCTTCGCCTTCTTCTTTTGGAGATGGTAAGGCATCAATGGAAACTACTTTTGTTTTTAAAAGCAAGTCATGTAGCGAGCTCTTATTTTTAGAGAAGCAAGCAATAGTAAGAGAAATAATTAAAGGAATACCATAAGCGAATATAGATCCTAATAATTCAACTAAGAACAAAATAGTAAATCGTAATAAAGTCATTGGACGAGAAATGATCTCTTCATTTCTTACAACCGTAAGACGCATAAATTTCTTTCCTAATGTTTGACGATATTTTGTACATAAAGGAATAACTAAAAGAAAGATAATTGCCACAATTGAAATAGAAACAATCGTTTCAATATAACGAGGACGCATAATTTGTGCATAGGTTGTTTTAATGATTTCATCTTTACTTAAAGCATTGATTTCACTTTGTACAGCTGATTGATAAAAAGCAATAATGTCTGACTTTAAAGCATTTTCTTTTATTTCATATTTTTTTGTCTCTTCATTATAGACAAAAACTTTTTCATTTGCTTTTTGTAATTCTTTTAAATCATCTTCAGTAAAACAAGTAAAAGAAGTAGAGGTAGCAAAATTATTAACGCCAGTTTCTAAAATTCGAATATAGGTGCTTTGCTCTTCTTCGTTTAATTCTTTATTTGCGTAATCAGGATGCATGCTCAAAGGATAATAGGCTTTTTTTCCATCTTCCGAACTACTTTCGACATATAATCCCGATTCAATAATTCGATTTTCATATTTTTCCACTAGAGCATCTTGATTATAAAAGCGATTTCTTATAGCAGGAGCTGCAAAACTTGTCAAAACACTAGAAAATATAAAAACACATAAAATATCAATAATAAAGGCAATCATTCTGTGTCCTAAATTACAGGAAGGAATGCCGTCTTCTTTTTTTTCTTGAATTTGTTCAAAGCCTTGGTTCATCATATTACCATTCTCCTTTTCGTGTTAGTGGTATTATATCATAAACCTTAGGAAAATAACATATATTGCATTAAGAACTGTGAGGTAAAATATGATGAAAAAAACTTTTAAAAATTTCACCCTTTATGTCACGAAAAAAGATGACACTATCGAATCCATTGCGAAAAAATTTGGTTGTGAAGTAGATGATATCTATCGATTTAATAAGATGATCCGCTATCACAATATCTTTCCTGGGATGCCCCTTCATATTGCAATTCCATCCGAAGAAAGAGTGCTAGAAATAGAAAAAAAGGATACTTTTGCACCGATTCACGCTTACGATAACATCTGGTATTATCGATCAACTTTAATTGCTTATTTATATTTTCCCTTTAGTGCAGATATTATAAAAGAACAAGAAAAGAAGAATTTACATGCACTATTCTCTTCTCTATCGAATCAAAGCTCTAACAAATTACAACTAGAGTCATTTATTTCCTATTTACATGATTCTAATTATGTCTTAGCGCAGTGTATAGAAAAAAATGCCATATCTGTATTAAAAAATGAAATGGAAAGAAAAAAGCAAAAATGTTTAGAGTATAAAAAATACTTGCTAACACTTCATTCAAGTAATGATTGGTCATCTATCGTGGAAGATTTATTAACGGTAGATATGAATTGGCAAACCTTCATTTTAAAATATGCAAGTAAAAAAGCAAAAGAAGGAGAAACTCTATTTCAACAAAATATGGAGAAAGAAATTACGCTTTATCAAAAGATTTCGCATTTTTTCGATAACGAAAAAAAAGAGTGATAGGAAAAACCTATCACTCATTTTTAGTTAGTTGACAAAATTACTTAATAATTTCGTTAACGGTACCTGCACCAACGGTACGTCCACCTTCACGGATGGAGAATTTGGTACCTTTTTCAATTGCGACTGGGTGAATTAATTCAACGGTGAATTCAACGTTGTCACCTGGCATAACAACTTCGATACCTTCTGGTAAAGTAACTACACCAGTAATATCGGTGGTACGGAAGTAGAATTGAGGACGATAGTTCGAACGGAAGGAAGTATGACGTCCACCTTCTTCTTTGGTTAAAACGTACACAGAAGCTGTGAATTTGGTGTGTGGGGTAACGGAACCTGGTTTTGCTAAGACTTGTCCACGGACGACTTCGTCACGGTTGACACCTCTTAAAAGAACACCAGCGTTATCGCCTGCTTCCGCATAATCAAGGGATTTACGGAACATTTCGATACCAGTAACGACGGATTTCTTGGTTGGTTTGATACCAACGATTTCAACTTCGTCACCGAGCTTTAACATACCACGTTCAACTCTACCAGTAACGACGGTACCACGACCAGAAATGGTCATAACGTCTTCGATTGGGAGTAAGAATGGTTTGTCATTGCTACGAACTGGATCTGGGATATAAGTATCAACAGCATCCATTAATTCAAGGATTGCTTTTTCTGCTTCTGGATCGCCATCAAGGGCTAAACGAGCAGAACCACGAATCACAGGAACTTCGTCTCCTGGGAATCCGTAAGAGCTTAATAAGTCACGGACGTCCATTTCGACTAAGTCGATTAATTCTGGGTCATCAACAAGGTCAGTCTTATTTAAGAAGACGACGATGTAAGGAACACCGACTTGACGTGCAAGTAAGATGTGTTCACGAGTTTGTGGCATAACACCATCAGTAGCTGCTACTACAAGAATAGCACCATCCATTTGGGCTGCACCAGTAATCATGTTTTTAACATAGTCAGCGTGCCCTGGGCAGTCGACGTGTGCATAGTGACGTTTTGCGGTTGTGTACTCGATGTGAGCGGTATTAATTGTAATACCACGAGCCTTTTCTTCAGGTGCCGCATCGATTTGGTCGTAAGCGGTAGCCTTTGCACCACCTTGTTTTGCAAGAACATTGGTGATGGCTGCAGTTAAAGTGGTTTTACCATGGTCAACGTGTCCGATGGTACCAATGTTAACGTGCGTTTTACTTCTATCAAATTTTTCTTTTGCCATTGTTTGAATTTCCTCCTTTTTTTAAATGTTATTCAACGAATTCATATTATAGCAAATTGATAATAAAATCAATATCTATCGATTGCTCATGCCGGATTTTTTAATGATTTCATCGGCAATGAAGCGTGGGCATTCACCAAAGTGATCGAATTGCATGGTGTAGTTGCCTCTACCTTGTGTGAAGGAACGAAGGTCGGTAACGTAACCAAACATTTCAGCGAGTGGTACTTCAGCTTCGATAATTTTGGCATTACCTCTTTGAGATTCACCAGTCATTTGTCCACGACGTCTAGCGATATCACCAACGACATCACCATAATATTGTTCTGGAACAGTGACTTCAATCTTCATAATTGGTTCAAGAATGACAGGATCGCATTTCTTAGCAGCTTCTTTTAAAGCCATAGAAGCAGCGATTTTATAAGCGGCTTCAGAGGAGTCGACATCGTGATAAGAACCATCAAATAAGGTTGCTTTAATATCAACGACTGGGAATCCAGCAACTAAACCACGATCTAAGGCATCTTTTAAACCATCTTGGGTTGGTTTAATGTATTCACGTGGGACGGAACCACCGACGATAGCGTCGACGAATTCGAATCCTTTATCTGGGTTCGGTTCAAAGCGAATCCAAACGTGACCATATTGACCACGACCACCAGATTGCTTAATGTATTTACCTTCACATTCAGCAGTTTTACGAATCGTTTCACGATATCCAACTTGTGGGGCACCCACGTTACATTGGACATTGAATTCTCTCTTTAAACGGTCAACGATAATGTCAAGGTGTAATTCACCGACACCAGCGATAATCGTTTGTCCGGTTTCATTATTGGTATGAACACGGAAGGTTGGGTCTTCTTCAGCTAATTTAATTAAGGCCGCAGTCATCTTATCTTGATCAGCTTTGGTCTTAGGTTCAATTGCTTCTTCAATAACTGGTTCTGGGAATTCCATCTTTTCAAGAACGATTGGGAATTTCTCATCACATAAAGTATCACCAGTTGTAGTATTTTTTAAACCGATTGCCGCAGCGATATCACCAGCAGGTACTTCTTCAGCTTCTTGACGGTGATTGGAGTGCATATAAACTAAACGGGCAAAACGTTCTTTCACACCTTTAGTGGAGTTTAAAACGTAAGAGCCTGATTTGGCAGTACCGGTATAAACACGGAAGAATGCTAAACGACCAACGAATGGGTCAGTAGCAATTTTGAAAGCTAAAGCAGCTAAAGGGGCATTATCATCAGGAATACAAGCATGTTGTGTACCATCTGGTAATGTACCAATAGTTGGTGGAATATCTAATGGACTTGGTAAGTAGTCCACGACACCATCAAGAAGTAATTGAATACCTTTATTCTTATAAGCAGAACCGCAGAATACTGGGAAGAATTCACCAGTTAAAACGGCCTTACGAATAGTGGCTTTAATTTCTTCAATTGTTGGTTCTTCGCCTTCTAATACTTTCATCATTAAATCATCATTGAAAGCAGCTAACTTTTCAAGAAGTTCCATACGGAGCGTCTCTACTTTGTCTTTATATTCTTCTGGGATTGGGACTTCAACAGGTGGAACTGTCTTATCATCGCTATATTCCCAAGCTTTCATTTCAACGATATCGATAACGCCTTTGAGGCGGGATTCAAGACCGATTGGGTATTGAACAGGAGCGGCATTGGCGGCTAAACGAGAATGTAATGTTTCCACACACATTTCAAAATCAGCGCCAATAGCGTCTAATTTGTTAACGAAGACGATACGAGGAACTCCATATTTGGATCCTTGTCTCCAAACGGTTTCGGTTTGTGGTTCAACACCATTTTTACCATCAAGAACGGTAATAGCACCATCAAGAACACGAAGAGAACGTTCAACTTCTACAGTGAAGTCGACGTGCCCTGGAGTGTCGATAATGTTAATACGATGTCCCTTCCATTCTGCGGTTGTAGCAGCGGAAGTAATGGTAATACCACGTTCTTGTTCTTGGACCATCCAGTCCATGGTGGCTCCGCCATCGTGGACTTCACCGATTTTATAAATTTTACCAGTGTAGAACAAGATACGTTCAGTTGTTGTAGTTTTACCTGCATCAATATGGGCCATTACGCCAATATTACGGGTTTCATGTAAGTCAAATTTACGAGCCATAAAAATCTCCTCTCAGGCTTACCAACGATAATGTGCATAAGCTTTGTTAGCTTCTGCCATTTTATGCGTATCATCACGTTTTTTCACTGATGCGCCTGTGCCGTTAGCGGCATCGATAATTTCACCAGCGAGTTTGTCTTCCATAGTCTTTTCGCTTCTTAAACGAGCGTAGTTAACTAACCAACGAAGTCCTAAGGTTACTTTTCTTTCTGGAGAGACCTCAACTGGGACTTGGTAGTTAGCAGCACCAATACGACGAACTTTTAATTCGTGTTCTGGCATAATGTTATTAATAGCGGTTGCAAATACGTCCATGGCTGGTTTACCAGTTTTGGCTTCGATCTTAGCAAAGGCTCTGTATAAGATGGTTTGGGCTGTGCCTCTTTTACCATCGATCATAATCTTATTAATTAAACGTGTTACAAGCTTTGAATTGTAAATTGGATCTGGTAACACATCGCGTTTGGCAACGCTTCCTTTACGTGGCATATATTTTCCTCCTTCCCTTTTATTATTGGATATATACTTCTCGTAATCTCAAATTATTTAGCGGCTTTTGGTTTTTTGGTACCGTATTGAGAACGGCCTTGTCTACGTTTGTCAATTCCAGCGCAGTCAAGAGTTCCACGGATAATATGGTAACGAACACCTGGTAAATCCTTTACACGGCCTCCACGAATCATAACTGTGGAGTGCTCTTGTAAGTTGTGTCCTTCACCACCGATATAAGCGGTAACTTCATAACCATTAGAAAGACGTACACGAGCGTATTTTCTTAAAGCAGAGTTTGGTTTCTTCGGTGTCATTGTACCGACACGGGTGCAAACACCACGCTTTTGAGCTGCATTTTGAACGGTTTCTTTTTTGGCAAGAGAGTTCCATCTTCTATTCAAAGCTGGTGCTTTGGATTTGAAAACACTCTTTACACGTCCATTACGGACTAATTGGTTGATTGTTGGCATGATTTGTCCTCCTTTCAAGAGACGATAAATGTCAGATCGTACGCACACAATACCGGGTGTATCAATACCCCTCATAAAATAAGGCCCAATGTGTGGGCATCACGCGTATGCGTACAAACGCTCTTGTATTGTATATTAAGTATTTTCTAGCGTCAAGAGTTTTTTTACTTTTTTTCTTAGTTAAATATTTTGTTAGCTTCCCCCCAACTGCTTGGCAGAGGTTATTCAGACATAAAAAAAGAAGGAATGCCTTATATAAGGGTTAAAGTTCCTTCTCTTTTTATTTATTTTCTTTAATTACTTAAGGGCTCTTTTCTTATTCAAGAAATAGTAACCGGCAATTGCAAGTATACCGATTAAAGAAATGAAAATCACTAAATAAGTGCTGCTACTTGAAGTTGATGTAGCTAAGTTTCCGTTTGTTAAGGAAGATTGTGCTGGTGCACCTTTAATAGCTAAATAAGATTCAATATAAGCAATTGTAGTAGCTAAGTCACATGGTTCATTCCAAAGGAGTGAATTGGCACGTGTTTGTTCTTCATTTGTCATTGCATTATAGCAATCAAGCAAATCTTTTAAAGTGTTATAGTTGGTACCAGTTAAATAACCACAAATGGAGTTGCCACCATTTCTACGCATATACATCCAGTCTTCAGCGAATTGCATGGTTTTTAATTCGGAATCGCTTAAGACTTTGATGGAATTAACCGTAACTCTTGCTTTTTCAGCACCAAAACTGAAACGCATTCCACCACGATAAGTAATATCGTGTGCATAATAAATCATGATTTTATCAGCAATATTTGCATAGTCAGACATATTGGAGTGATATTGTAAACGAATGGATAATCTTCCGATATCTGCATTGAATTTTACCACCATGTTAACATCCATATTTTCGGATGGTTTTACAAATTGATCGGTCCAAATGCTATCACCACCGAAGTGATCATAGATAGCGCCGTTATCGGTCCAGTAGCCCCAACCATACCAATCTGATCTGAAGGTCCAGCCACCTTTATTCCAAGCACGAGAATCCCAAGTGCCAGTACCAGCGTCATTAATTCCACAAGAATCTTTTTCATAAGTAAAGACTTCTGCAACGAAACTCAAAGCATTGTTTCCTTTTGATTCATCGGTAAGTCTTTCATTTTTCAAATTAACTTCAACTGCCCATGATTGAGTGCCATCCATATCCATATGGTAAATATTGGAATTCCAACCATCCATGGTTCTAACAAAACTTTCGGTTAAGCCACAGCATTTCCATGTTCCGTTTTCATATTCTCCATTCGAATGGTTAGAAGGATTTTTTGCCAAAGTAACTGTAACGTTTTGATTACATTTGGAACAACGATACATTGCGGTTCCTTCTCTAGAACATGTTGGCTCTAAAGTTTCAATATAAGTTCCACTTTTTTGTTCGTGTTCACATGTGTCATCTGCTCTTCTAATGATTTTTGAATGTCCATGAGTATCTTCTTTTGTTTCCATTTTCATATTATTTTGGAAAAGAAGTGCTCCGATAGCAAATAAGAATCCTCCCATCGTAAGGACTTTGCGTAATCTTTTCATAAAAGCCTCCCCATATGAATTACAAAAAATTGCTTTGAACTCTGCAATTTTTTTGAATTCTTGTTACATTAATATTAAATTAAGCAAGTCTTCATAGCAAACATTAAAATTAATGTAACCCTTTACAGCTACAAAAAAAGCCTCAGTAGAGGCCGTTTTTGTTTTCTATTTTCTAATTTTGTGTTACTTCTTCTAAATGAGGACTTTCTAGTTTTGGATTAGATGTAACAATGTCTTTAAAAATGACAAATAGCATGAATAAATTTAACAAAGCAGCAATTCTTAACGTATGATGCCCCCATGAAGAAATAATATAAGAATTAAAAATATATGGCATTAAGGTTATCATCGATGCAAGTTGCGCTACAAAGATAAGCCAATATTTCTTTTTATTCACTAAGCAATACGCTAAAACCATAATATCCGCCATGAAGAAATATCTTTCATGCATATGCGGTAAAGTAAATGGTAATAGTATTGCATAGAACGCACCAATTGAGACCATCTTTTCTACCGTAGGTTGAACGTCTTTTTTATATAAAATCATAAAGAAGAAGAAACTCATCGCTAAAGCGAAAATGATTCCACCATAATGAATTAAACGATATACATAGTTTGCATATTTATTGGGATCTCCTGAAACATCACTCGATTTAAACGATATATCTTGGATAAAGGCGTATATAGAACCTGAATTATAATTCGGATTCATATACTCTTGTGTTAAATTACCATACTTTTCAAATGGAGCGGTAAAAGACGCTCCGGCTATATAAGCGGGTAAAAAGGTAACAAAAACAGTTAAGAAAGAAATGATAAAATAACGTAATTTATATTTTTGTTTTAGCCATAAATATCCATAAAGCGGAATGATAAATATCGTTTGTAATTTATGAGAGAAAGCTAAGCCTAGGAAAATACTGGCCGTTATTCCTTTGTCTTTTAAAACAAAATAAACACTCCACACCACTAAAGAAACATAAATGACATCGCATTGTCCCCAGAAAGCAGAGTTAACAAGCACTGTTGGTAAAAATAACGGAACCACATAACTAATAAAACATAATAAATGGTTATCTTTATTTTTTAAGCTAACTAATTTATAAATACCAAACGCTAAAACGAAATCAAAGATAAAACTTAAGGTTTTGACATAAAACATATCATAAAGAAAATACGTATATCTTTGCGTTGTTATTTCTGGCCCTGCCGGAAGATAACTCATTAACGCCAATAAAGTCATATATAGCGGAGGATAATCCCCTTGCATATTCTTTAGATACGCTAGATTTCCGTTTTCTCTAAAATTACGAATCCAAGGGAAGATAAAAGCGTATATATCATGACTTGGATATTTAAATACAGCATAACGAATGCCTAAAGCGCATAAGGAAAGAAAAATGGCAAAAAGTAATAAGCCATGGTGGTCGAGTAAATTTTTAAACCACGAGAAAATGATGTCACAAATATCATTAACTTTGTGGCAAAAACGACTCCATTTTTCTTTAAAACTCTTCTGATTTTCTTCCATTTTTAAAACACGCTTTCTTTATTCATTTTCTTCTTTCTTTTCTTCGGGTAAAGAAATACCAACGACATCATCTACTGGCATAGTAAAGGCAATCCCTTGTCCGCGGGTATCTAAACCCGCTTCGGTATAGATTTCTTTTAATACCGCATCTTTAATGGCTTTAGGAACAACGATCATCACTAATTCTTTTTCGGGGGTAATGGTAATTCCATATAGTTTTTCGGCTTCTTCATTACCGGAACCACGACCTCTTAAGACCGTGCCACCTCGAGCCCCAGAACGTGATGCGGCTTCCATCACTAAATCGGTATAACCTTTATTAACGATACATAAGATTAATTCAAATTCATTTTTGTTTTCCATGTTATTTTCCTCCCGTTTTGCTATCAATTGGACTCATCGTAATAAATTTATAAAGCGATAAGCCAATCATACTTGAAATAGGAACTGTAAAGGCAATGCCTTGAAGGTGTTCGAATTTTTTTCTTATTCCTTCTAAAATTTCATCTTTTTTCTCTTCTTTAATTAAGCTTAAGACCACATCTTTCTTAATGTCACCTAAACCTAAATAATCAAGAACAATGGAGGCGGTACCATAACCTAATAAAACTGTTTGTACTGTTACATCATGTTTTTTATTTTCGTTTAAGATTTTAATCGCTTGTCCACGATCCACAATCGTAATGAGAAGTTTAATTTTCTTAAATTGTATTGCGGGTGGATTTTCTTTATTCACTACAGATTTTTTAATTGCCATTATGGTTCCTCCTTCCTATTCAAAATAGATAATTTGTGCTTCGTTTTCTTCACGAATTCTCTTGCGAGCTGCGCGACGAGATAAGGATTCGGCTGCGACCATTTTAAAGCCTAAGAATTGAATGGTTAATAATGGGGTTAATGCGACCATACTTACAATACCAAAGGCATAATTCATGACTTCGCCAGGCGCTAAAATGTTACAAGCTCCAATGGCAAAAGGAAGAATAAAGGTTGAAGTCATCGGTCCAGAAGCAACACCGCCTGAATCGAATGCGATAGCGGTATATAACTTTGGTACCATAAACGATAACCCGATGGCTACAATATAACCAGGTACTAAGTAGTACATAATGCTAAATTGATAATGGATACGAATAATACTTAAAGCGATGGAAACACCCACACCAAGAGATAACGATAAAAGCATGGAACGTTTGGTAATGGTGCCACCACTAATTTCTTCAACTTGTTTATTTAAAACGGCAACAGCAGGTTCGGCTAAAACAACCACTAAACCAATAATGCCGCCCAATAAAACAATTAGCCATGGCTTTCCATTCACTTCACCATATTTCGCAATACTTTCGCCAATCTTTAAGCCAACCGAACTAAAGCCAACGTTAACAGCATTTAAAAATAAAATTAAACCAACAAAGGTATAAACAACACCCACACCAATCTTAATTAATTGTCTCTTGGGTAATTTAATTTTAAAAGCTTGATAAATGTAGAAGAAGGCCACAACCGGTAAAATTGCAATGGTAACTTCTTTTAAAGTTTTGGGCATTCCTGAGAATAAGGCTTGGAAAATACTTGTATATTCTTTAGCGGTTTCAGGTTCATAAGTAGGATTTCCTTTAAAGAAGATACCCATTAAAACGACACAGAAGATAGGTCCAATGGAACATAAAGCAATTAAGCCGAAGGAGTCTTCGTTGGATTTTTTACCACCACGTGTCGCGGCAAAGCCCGCACATAACGCCATAATAAATGGTACCGTAATCGGTCCTGTAGTTACGCCGCCTGAATCAAAAGATAAAGGTAAGAACGATTTATTACAGAGATTAGCCATCATAAAGACTAAACCATAAAATACAATAAGAAGAATATTTAAACTCTTTTGGAAAAGAACGCGGAGAATACCAATGACTAAGAATAAACCAACACCGGCGGCAACAATAAAGATAAGCAGATATTTATTAATTGGTACTTGATCCGCTAAAACGGATAAATCCGGTTCCGCCATGGTAATTAATGCACCTAAAGAAAACGCTAATAAGACGATGATTGTGATTTTCTTCGTTTTGGTTAACGATGAACCAATGGCATTTCCCATCGGCATCATGGCTTGATCCGCACCTAAAGTAAATAGGGCCATGCCTAAGACTAAAAACGCTGCAGAAACTAAAAATAACGTAAAATCAAACTGCGAAACAGCAAAAGCTGGATCCGCGCGATTGGATATTAATCCAGTTAAATATAAAACCACCACAATTAAGGTGATTGGCGCTACAGATAAAAGAGCATCTTTTAATTTTTCTAATAATGGTTTCATTTTTTTTAACATATGGTGCCCCCTCTTTTTTAAATTTTATTCGATAGATTATTTATAAAAATCATCAGTATCTATATTATAATATAAAGACTTCCTTACATTCAAACAAAACTATTTTTTCTTTTTTGTATGAATTAATTCCAAAAATTCTTTCGGCATTGGTGCTTTAAATACCATTTTCTTTTTCGTAAAAGGATGCTCAAAAGCTAAAAGATATGCATGAAGACCTAAACGTTTTAAAGGATTAACCCCATTGCCGTATTTATCATCGCCAATAATGGGATGATCTGCTTCTTTTAGATGAACCCGAATTTGATTTTTTCTTCCCGTGTCAATATGAACATCTAATAAAGAATAGGTCCCATTATCCTCCATGACTTCATAATGGGTAATGGCTTCTTGGCCTTCCCCTTTCTTATGAGAACTAAACATTAAATTGGTTGAATTTTCAATGAGCCAAGTATGAAAAGTACCTTTTGGTTGATCCATTGCGCTTTCGACGATAGCGTAATATCCCCGATCCATTACTCTTTCATTCCAATGCTTTTGCAAAGCATCACGAATTTTTACGTTTTTACATACCACTAAAACACCAGATGTGTCTTTATCAATACGATGCAAAATAAAGATACGACTCTTAGGATCTTTTTGGCGCACATAATTATTTAACATGCGATACGCTGTTTTTTCTCTTTCTTTATCGGAAGCAATGCTTAATAATCCGCTCGGCTTATTAATGACAATAAAATCATCATCTTCATAGATAATTGGTAAATCAAAAGGTTCTTTCCCCTTACCCTTTTCTTTTTTACCATATTTTAAAACGGTAACCACATCTTCAGATGCTAATTCAAAATCAAAACGAGTGACCGGCATGCCATCCACTAATACTTGATAGTGTGCTAAAATGCTTTTAATTTTATTACGACCTAAAGAAGGAAGTTTTAGCATTAAATATTCCATTAATGGTAAAGGTTTATGTACTTTAAATTCATAAAGTTTTTCTTCCGGTCTTATTTTTCTTTCTACTGGTTTTTTTTCTAATTTTTCATCTTTTCTTTTCGTTCTTTTTTTCATAACTATCACCGATTAAAGTATAGCACTAAAAAAGAGCATACATAACCCATAATATGTTACAACTGCGACAATATCGTTAAGTGTCGTAATTAATGGTCCTGAAGCCACGGCGGGATCGACTTTGATTTTCTTAAAGAAGATAGGAATTGTGGTTCCGACAAAGCTTGCTAAGGTAAGGGCTAAAACTAAAGCGCAGAATACACAAAGCGCTAAATACATAGCATCATGCATTAAGAAAGTTTCTCCAGTTATCGGACGATGTTGGATGAGCAAGAATAAAAATACCATCAAACTAGAAGTAGCGCCGACAATTAAACCATTACAGAAACCAACGCGAACTTCTTTAAAAACCATTTTCCATAAATGTTTTTTATCGACATCTTCATCAACTAAACCACGAATAGTGACAGCTAGCGATTGCGTACCAACGTTTCCAGCCATATCTAAGATAATGGATTGGAAGAAGACGACCATAGGAATCACAGCAATCACCGCTTCAAATTGTGAAATAATCATAGAAACACATAAACCTAAAATGAGAAGTAAGCCTAGCCAAGGTAATCTCTTTTTTAAAGATTTTCTTAAAGGTTCATTTAAATCTTCATCGTTTGTTAAACCAGCGAGTTTTGCATAATCTTCGCTCATTTCGTCATCAACGACTTCAACGATATCCGAACTCGTAATAACACCAATGAGATGATTATCTTTATCTAAAACAGGAATCATATCCAAAGCGTACTCTTTTAAATCATTAATACAATCGCTCACTTTATCCGTATCATGAAGGGTTGGGTAGTTCACTTTTGCGATATCAATTAAAGAATCCGTACTTCTAGCAATAATTAAATCTTTTAAATCAATTTGACCAAAATAAGTTTCATCTTCGTTATGCAAATAAATCGTACCAATGTTATCGTTTTCCGGCGCTTCTTTTACAATTTCTCTCATTGCTTCTTTAATCGTAAAAGTCTTCGGAATTTGAATGAAGTTCGTGGTCATTTTAGAACCGACTTCATCTTCATCATAAGAAGAAATCATTTGAACATCGTAACGGGCTTCCTGATCCATTTGTTCTACGATGTCTTTTTTATCTTCTTCCTCTAATGTATCTAATACGTCAACCGCATCGTCTGCGTCCATTAATTCAATAATATCCGCAGCTTTATCATTTTCTAATTCAGCAATATAATCTTCAACATTATCGAGATAAGTAAAAATATCCGATATGGACTGATCGCCTAAAACATTATAAAGTCGTAATCTTTCTTCTTTCGTTAAATAAGCAAAAACACTCGCAATATCACTATCGTGATAATGCTCTAACTTTTCCTTTAATTCCTCGTTTGATTTCGTTTCCCGAATTAAAGACAAAATTTCTTCTGTTACTTTTTCCATTTCTTCCATTTTCATTTACCTCCTTTTAAAATTAAAAAACGCCACCAAAATCGGTAGCGGTCTTTTTTGAAATCATTCTCAAATCCAACGTGTGAGCTTCAACATCACAAAGCGATGAAATTGTATTAAAGAATGCCTTGATGTCGACATTCCTTGTTAACCTTCTCATAGTGTCTCCACTATTTCGCGGCAACAATCCGTATCTTTGTGGTAGTCTCGCCTACCGATTTACGCTTTTATTATAATGTTCTTATCTTGTTTTGCAACTATTTTTTTGAATTATTTTTTCTCGTGTTTCTTCTCTCTTTTTTTCTCCGATTTTATAAAAAAATAAGAATGTGCATTTTGTCTTTTCATAACTATACACATCCTTATTATTTTGTCTTATTTTTTCGTGTTTATTCGCTAATAAAATTTGATTATCTAAAACGACGATACATGGGGTAAGAAGAAAGCTTTTCGGAAAGTTTTTGATAATCGCTATAAAAGCCTTTTTTCTCAACGTATAAAGCTTGGTTGTTTTCTAGAATAAAGACGAAGAGATCTTTGTTTTCAATAATTTGTTGAAATTGGTCATAGTTATAAGTTAAAGCATTGGAAAAACCAAAAGACATAATGTTAACAACCATCTTTTCATCATAGAAAGTATATTCCATTTCCGTATGGTCGGTTTGTTCTACTTTTTCGGATTCTTGTAACGTCTTTTGGGTAGTTTGACTGAGCATAAAATGCAAAGCAATGGGTAAAGCGATAGCTACGACACCCGCAACCACGGCAATCCACCATTTTTCAATATATAAACCTAAAACAACGCCGATAATGGCGCATAGTACCACTTCGACAGTCACAATTGTTTTACGGGTAGAATGCCAAAAAAGTTGTTTAGAAAAATTAATTTGTAAATCTAATGATAGTTTTGAGTGATTTCGAATTTCCATAGTTATTTCTTCTCCTTAGCATATCCATAACGTTGCATAAATTGGTTTTGCGGACAATCTAAATATAAAATGCCCTCAACAATACCGACGATGATAGGAACACCTGTCCAACAAAAGATTAAAAATAAAATACCGAGCAAAATATTTCCTAAATAAAATTTATGAGCTCCCACGCCACCTAAAAATATAGCTAAAAGTCCAGCAACGGTATGACTTTTTTCTTTTTTGGTTGAAGTAATGCTTGTATGTTCGACCGGACAACCACACTTCATACAAATCGTAGCGTTTTCTTCTAATGGATTTCCACAATGCTTACAGAACATATTGATTCTCCTTATTTTCTATCATTAGCACGATGAAGATATTTCTTTTCAAATTTTTCTTCCGAACAAGACAAATAAAGAATGCCTTCAACAATGCCAATAATTAAAGGGATGAACGTCCAACAAAAGATAGCGTATAATATCCAAATCAAACGACGTCCCATTAAAAACTTGTGCACGCCAAAAGAGCCTAAAACAATAGCGATAATTCCAATAACAATGTGATAGTATTTGCTCATTTGTTGTATCTTTTTATCGCCATAACTTTCAATTCGAGTATCTTGCATTGCATTACCACTATGAGGAGATACTGGTGTTCCACAACGTGAACACTTTGTAGCGTTTTCTTCAATTTCATGACCACAATTCATGCAAAACATCAAAAAACACCCCTTTTCTTTTCAATGATTATTGTAAAAGAAAACGACCTCGTTGTAAAGAGAACAAACAATAAATAGAAATTGTGTTTTTATGACTATTCAATAATCTTTTTAAAGACTTCTGTACTCTTTATGCTTAAGAAAATTGGAATACCGATACCAAAAATTGCAATAATTTCTCCTAAGCCAACTTGTCCACACATAATCCAAAAATTACTTTCATACACTACGCTTAATTCTGCTCCTACGATAAAAGCGTTAGAAAGTACGGCAATACCCGCACCAATAAAGATATTTTTAATAAAATGTAATCCTAGGCAAGCAATGAGCGTGGCTAAGGTACCAAAGATAATGTCTACATATCCTAAGGGCGAAAAGCAGTTGGCGATTAAGCACCCTATAGTAATAGAAAAACAATAAATTGGATTATAAAAGCATAACAAGACTAATAATTCCGACACTCTCACTTGGATAGCACCAAAAGAAATTAGGGTTAATACCAAAGTTAAAGAAGCGTATAGTGCCATAACAATTGCCATTTTAGCAATATTTCGGGTACTAAAGAATTTTTTTTGATTCATTTAAAAAAACCTCTTTGTTTTTTATTTTTGAGATGGTTATGCAAGGAACATCTCAAACTATTGAAACTATAGTAGAACTTCTATTTTTTGTCAACGGTTAATTTTTTTAAAATATGTTCAACCAAACATTTTGCGACATTAACATGACTAATATTTTCAATTCCTTTAAAGAAAGCATTAGAATTCACTTCACATAAAATGGGTTCTCCGTTTTTTCCATATAAGAAATCAATACCACAATAATCTAAATGCAATTCTTTAGAGATTTTTTCTGCTAATTCAATAAATTTAGGAGAAATTTCGACAGGTCGAGCGTGCCCTCCTTGCGCTAAATTGCTACGGAAGTCATCTAAAGAATATCGTTCCATCCACGCTACTACATGGTTTCCAACCACCACCACACGGACGTCCTTTCCTTTACTTGAATCGATATATTCTTGATACAGATGTGGCTTATATAACAATTTTTTCTCTATTTTTAATAATTCTTCATGATTTTCGATAAGATAAACTTGTTGTCCTAAAGATCCATAACATTCTTTTGCAACGAGCGGATAAGAAAGCATCTTTTCAACATTTTCAATAAAGTGATTTTCTTTCTCTTCTTTATAGCATAAAGGCGCACTGATGGTTTTAGGCATAGGAATAGAAAGATTGGCTAAAGCAATATACGTTAGCATTTTATCATCACAAATTTCTAACCCATAAGAAGAATTAAATAAAGGAATACCCGCTTTTTCAATCATTCTTGCAATATAGATATCTTTATCTAAATTAATAATAAAATCATAGGGTTTTAAGGTGGTTTCTATATTTTGGTTTGCAATAAAAGCAGTGATTTCTGCGTTGGAAATCACATCGATTTCAATTTGATAGGCATGAAATTCCTCTTTTAGTCTCTCGACCTGATTCCACACACTATCATAAACTTTATACGCATTAATTAATATGGCACCTTTCATAGTTATTCCTTCTTTCCTTCTTATTGTAGACATTTTAAGGCATAAAAAAAAGACTCGCTAGAAAAAATTAGCAAGTCCTTTTTATTTTCTTATTTAAAATAACGATGTAAAACAGCTTCTAAAGCTTTACCATGACGAGCTTCATCACGGGCCATTTCATGGACACTATCGTGGATGGCATCATAGCCTAATTCTTTCGCGCGTTTAGCAATTTCCATTTTGCCAAAGCAGGCACCATTTTCTCCCGCTAACATTTTTTCAATGTTGGCTTTGGTATCGGCTAAAACTAAATCGCCTAACATTTCTTCAAAGCGGGCAGCGTGTTCCGCTTCTTCTCTTGCAATTTGTTCAAATAATTGTCCAATTTCTGGATAACCTTCACGGAAAGCTTGACGAGCCATGGCCATATACATACCAACCTCACTACATTCACCATTAAAGTTATTCTTTAATCCTTCAACGACCATTGCATCTAAGCCACTTGCAATACCAATACTATGTTCGGCTGGCCACACTAAATCGCCTTTTGGTTCTTCATAAACTTCTAATTTGTCACCTTTCGCTTTGCAGACTGGGCAAATGGGTTCTTCTCCTTCTTTAACTTCAAAAACTTGTCCACAGATTTTACATTTGTACTTCATAATTTTTTATTCTCCTTTATTTAATTTTTTTTGCCACATTGGGGGCAAATCCCATGAATTAAGACATCATAAGAAGATACTTGAAAATGGAATTCATTGAATTTTTCGTTGGGTTCAACATCCACTGCGTCAACCGGAACATCAATAATCTCTCCACAAATATCACATTCAAAGTGATAATGATGAGGGCGCGCGACAATTTCATATACGCAGGTTCCTGATTTTTCCACTTCTCGAATTAAACCATCATCCTCTAATACTTTAATATTGCGATATAATGAGGCAGTAGGAATTCGTACTCCTTTTTTTAAAAGATATTCATTTAAATCTATTAAAGAAATATGTCCTAATTGATCGATGGTTTGATAGATAACTTTTCGATTCTCTGTCGTCCTTCTTTTCATATCTTCCCTTTCTGTTAATGATAATTTTTCTCATTAACAACTATATTATAACATGGAGAAATCAAATTGCAAGCATTTTTATCTCTTATATTGAATATTTATTTTTTTAAAGTAAAATAATAAATAGTTGAACGTAGGAGGATAATAAAACCATGAAGAAAAAAGTCGGAAAAATTATTGGTATTAGTCTTGGTAGTGTTGTCGGTTTATTCTTAGTTACTGTTCTTGCTCTAGCTTGTGCTAGAAATCTCATGTATAAAAACTTTTTAAAAAACGCTAAAGAAGAGGTCAAAATTCCCGGTTTAGATGCGCCTTATTCTCCCCAAGGTTTAGCCTATGTTCCTGAAGATGATGCTTTCTTATTCACCGGTTATATGACGGATCATACAAGTTCTCGTATTTATATTAATAATAAGGAAAACAATGTGGGCATGGTTAAAATGCCAAATCTCAATGATAAGACCTTTACCGGTCACGTGGGTGGTATTGCTAAATATAAGGATTATGTTTACGTCGCTAATAATAAAAAGATTTATGTTCTTTCTTATCAACAAATAAAAGAGAATGCTTACAAAGCGGAAAAAGATCAAACACCACTAACGATGACTTCTTTCTCCGTTCATAACCAAGCTTCCTTTGTATTCGCTAACGAAGAAGGATTATGGGTAGGCGAATTCTATTTAAAGAATAAATATGAAACGGATGAATCTCATCATTTTAAAACTTCTGATGGAAGTCATAATAATGCTTGGGTAGAACATTATTCCTTTATGAAAAATGATGGTAATGATAATGAAGACGCTAAAGCCTATGGTTTAGCTTCCTTAACGCCTGATCAAATTGTAACCGTAAAACAAAAAGTTCAAGGGTTTGCCGTCGACGAACAAGGTCGTTTCATTCTTTCAACCTCTTGGGCTATTTTCCATTCTTATTTAACTGTTTATGAGGCAATTCAAGAAAGTCAAAAGGAAGATCGATTTGTTACCATTGATGAAAAAGAAATTCCTGTCTATGATTTAAATTCTAAAAATCAAATTTCCATTACCCGCATGATGCCAATGAGTGAAGACTTAGATTACTATAACGGAAATGTTTATGTAAACTTTGAATCGGCTTGTAAAAAATATAAAGCCTTCAATCTTTACCCTACTTATTACGTTATGTCTTATTCTTTAAACAAATAGTGAAACTATTTTCATTATATGAAAGCGCTGTGAAAGCGCTTTTTTTCTTTTTTATGAAAAAAATTACAATTTTTTCTTGACGTGAGAAGAATTTTTCAATATTCTTTATACATATAAAAAGTGTATGGACACGTGATTTTTATTTATAATTAACAAAAATACCTCAATTAATTGAGATGTGTTTTTGCTATTTACAAATGAAAATCATATTTATCCAACCTTTTCTATATACTTTATTCATATCAATGAAAGAAAGGAAATACGATTATGAACAAAAAGTTAACTTTCGTTGCAATGCTAGCGATTGCTTTATCTCTCGGTGCTTGTAATTCTAAACCTGGTTCTAGCTCTTCAGATAGTGGAACTAATAATCCAACAACGAGTGTCACAGCACCAACAACATCTAGCACTCCAACAACAACTGCGCCTACACCAACAACGAGTGTGGTGCCACCAACAACAAGTGTTACACCAGATACATCTTCTGTAACACCATCTACATCGACTCCAGCACCTTCTACTTCTACTCCAACTCCAGTAGAAGAACATAAAGTAGTGCTTCCAGAGATTGATGGCTTATCAATTAGAGCTAGCAAGCTCACTCCTGAAGAAGGTGAAGAAGTTACTTTATATCTCTCCACTGGTTCTTCTAAACGTTTAGACGCTGTAACCCTAAATGGTTCTTCTTTAGAAATAAAAGAATCCAATCAAAAAGGTACAAAGATTTGTAAATTCGCTATGCCTGCTAATGCAGACGCAGTCATCGACGCAACTGTTGTTGATGTTTATTCAATTACTGTTGCTGATGCTGTAAAAGATTCCTTTGGTATCGTTTGTGATGTTACTTCCGCTGCTGAAGGCGAAACTGTTACCTTTAAACCTGCTACTTATGCTGGTTATTGGTATAAAGCCGTTGTCGCTTTAGAAGATGATGTTGCTTTACAACCTAATGAAGATGGCTCTTATTCCTTCACCATGCCAGGACACTCCGTAACATTATCTGCCACGACAGGTGAAAACGTGTACGCAGTTACATGGGATACTGAAGATTGTAATGTTCGCGTCTATCGTCAAGTACCAAGTACCTCTAACCCTGATAACATGCTACAATCTTATCTATCCCTTGGGGATGCAGTTCCAGTAGGTACTGAACTTCATATCAAAGTTTCTGACTCTGGTAAAAGAAGAACCGTTGATAAAGTACATTTTAATGGCGCTGAATTAGCAAAGAATTCTGATGATGAATATATTGTCACAATGCCAACTTATCCTGTAAATGTTGACGTTACAATGAAAGACCATATTCGTTATCTTTCTTATGAAGATTCTGAGCACTTTAGTGTAAGTTTAACGAAAAAAGTGACAAATAGCGATGGGAGTGAACAAGAAGTCGCAGCCTCTTCAGCTCTATATGATGATGTCATTTATATCAACACAACCGATAAGACACCGGACACCTTCCATAAATTTGTTGTTTCTTCCTATAAATTATTTTATGGCAATAGTTCTGAAGACATCTCCAAGACTTCCTCAAGTTATACCGTTAATGTAGATGGGGATGGTAGACATTACTTCAAAGTTGGAGACTATGATTATACCAAGGTTACCCTTACCGAAGTTGAGTCTGCCTTTAAAGGCACAAACGTTCCAGGAACGTATAAAGGGTATAAAGGCTACTACCCTACAACAACTACAGTCGAAATTAATGAAGATGGCACTGCTAAATTCGATGGTACCAAATATAAAAATGCTACGAATATGGAAGGAAAAGAAAATGCATATTCATTAGCACAAGACACAACATATAGTCCAAAAACAGCTTATATATTTGCAAATGAAAAAGAAAATTCTACTGCTTTATTAGTAGATGTTAATGGACCTGTTTTATCTGGTAGAGCAGAATCTTTAGTTGTTGCAAAAGGTTTAGGTGACTTTGATATGGACAACACCTTCACTTACATGCTTTTTGAGAGTAGTAAAGTGAAAAAACAATATTTCCACGTTGCTTATAGTAATGGTATTGTGGACGTATATTACGATGATGAAACAGGAAACGCCTACTTTGATGTTACCGTCAATCACATCTCAGGTAATGGTAAGGCCGTTGGTGATAAAGTTGCTATTATGAATGGAGATTCCGTTTTAGCCACTTTTGAAATTACCAAAATTGATACAAAGAGCAATGGCTACCAACACACCGTAAAAGAAATTTCTTCTGATGGTTTGGAAGGAACTTATACCAAAGATTCTTCTACTCTTCTTTTAAATGGTTTTGGGGGAGCAACCTTAGATGGCGTTGCAGGAACTTATAAAATTGATGCTTCTGCTTCTAATAAGATCATAGTAACAATTAACGAAACTGAAACCGCCTATTTACTTGATTCAGAAAATCACACCTTTGCAGTTGCTGTTCTTCCAACGGATGGTTATGAAGGAACTTATAGTGGTGCGGATGGATCTTTAGTCTTGGATGGCTACGGAGTCGCTACTTTAGGTAGTGCAGAAGGCACCTATACTCTTCAAAATAACGTGGTTTCTGTCACTATTGGAGAAGAAACCCATACTTACAGTTTGAATAAAGATGATGGAACTTATTCTGGTTTATCCCAATTTGCAAGTCTTCAATTTGCGGGTTCGTTTATCGATAATTTCAACAACGAGAATAATAATCTCTACCTTGATTTTGCAACTTCTCCCGTTATTGAAGGACAAATTCGTATTAACAATGCAAGTTTCTACTTCGATTTCACGGGAACATTTGATACAAGTACAAATAAGCTTTCATTAACGATTACCAAAGCAGTCAATGCTGAATTCGTTGGCAAGGTTCTTGAAGCTACTGTAACTTTTGCGGGTGATGGTTCTATTGCCTCTATCACATTCAACACAAATATCAACGATAACGTGTACAGCATTAGTGGTACAACCGTTACTCCAGTAGCTGCCTAATTCTATTATTTATTTTAAGTAACAAGTACCCTCAATTGCTTGAGGGTACTTATTTCGCACTTTAAGGAGATGATTCAATGTCAAAGAAAACAAGAATTCTTTTACTTCTTTGCCCTTTATTACTCGCTAGTTGTGGAGCAAATAGCTCGCTAGAAAATAAAGGTTTAAAAGGAGCGTTAGATACGCTAAGAAAGGCTCAAAATTATACGTTAACTTCAACATTATCAACTGGTGAAGTCACTAAAGCCTATTATACAAAATCCGCTATTTTAAAAGAAAATAATAGTGGTTCTGTAGGCTATATTCAAGATAAAAAAGGAATTTATCGAATTGATTTAGAAAACAAAGAATGGCTTCCTTCTGCTTTATTAAAAAATGATGAAGGAGAGTTATATTCTTCTTTATGGAAAAATGATTTTATTTATTCTTTTAAAGATTTTGATTTTTCTAAGCTTGAATATCAAGATGAAAATATTGCTTTAATTCATGATAAGATGAATCTCCTCACCTATTTAAATCTTTTAGATCAAGATGTAAATACGCTTTCCACGATTCAAAGTTTAAAAGTTGAAAAAGTGCAAGCGGAAAATGCATTGACCTTTACTCTTTCCTATCGTGATCAAAAACAAATGGTCACAACTGTTTCTGAAGTAGGCTCTACTACAATTTCTACGATTGAAGAGTTCTTACAAAATGGTGGAAAACGTTATGTAAACACCAAAGAACAAGATCGTATGATCGATTTATTCTCTGGCTTTAATTATAAACGTCGGTGTTTAGATAATGATAACGAAACCGTTGTAGGTCACGAATGGTATAATCCTAATTATTTCTATGGAGAATGGGAAGCGGAATATCTAAAAGAGCACATCGGAGAAATCATGGAAATTGGTGTTGTTGGTGTTAAAAACAAACAATTTAACAATCAAACATTAAATGGCTCTTATTATTACTATTTAAATAGTCAAGGTATGAGTATTATCACCACTGCACCTGTAAATGAAAATCCAGATGTAACAAAAGTCTATAATTATCCAACTTATTTAGAATTATTTTCAAATTTCCAATATTTCAAAGAAGCAACGGATTATGAAGACACAATCTATACTCAAAATTTAGATTTAATGAATGACTTCTGCAACAATTTCCAAATTGCAGAAATACTTCAAACCAATCATTGTTCTTTATCGTCTTTAGAAATCTCTTATGATTTAAAAGAAAATAATAGTGAATGTGTTGTTGTATTTTGTCTTTATTATTATTATAATAATCAACTCGGCGCATTTATGTATCCATTCGTCGAGTTTGGAAATAGCAATATTGCTATTGTCGATTATTTCTTAAACAATTAAAAAGGACGTGATTGATAATGAAAAAAACAAAATTATTCTTTAGTGCATTACTTGCACTCACCTTATTAGGAGGTTGCTCCAATACACCTTCTTCTACTTATGAAGTCATTACAGTTCCAAATGGCTATGAAGTTTCAACCCAAATTAGCCTCAATGGTGAATTAATTGATATTTCCGCTGGTGAGTGGTTAACCGTTGGGTTTGAATATACTTTTTCCTTCACTTTTACGAATGAAAATGCTGCAGAACCTATCGTAACTAGTTCTAATGAATCCGTTTTAAAAGTTGTGAAAGAAGGCGCTTCTGCTTATAAGCTTCAATGTTTAAAAGCAAGCGACGCTATTTTAACCATTAAAGAAGCTGATGAATATGAAAGCCTCCACTATCGTGCAGTCGTTCATGTTCATGACCCAATGAATTTAAATGAAGCCAAACAATTCTTAATGGACACAAGCTATTTTGCTTGTACTACCGTTTGGTGGACGGGTGGCAATTATGAATTTATCTTTACTAGCGCTGATAGTTTCTCAATGAATCTATTAAATGATTCAAGTCTTATCGTTGAAAGTTATTCAGGAAATTTTGAATTTGCTGAAGAACAAGGCGATGAATATGTTTTCAATATTAGTAACATTCAAATCGGCGATGGTTCAATTAAACTTACAAGTTTCCGTCTCTTTATGAATGGCTATCAACTTGCCGTTCTAGATAGCAAAGGCTTATTTGGTTTCTTTGAACCCACGAATATTTAATAAAGAAAGGAAGATTATTTTATGAAAAAATCAATGAAAAATGTTGCTCTTTTCGTTCTTGCTGCTAGCTTATTAGGCGCTTGTGGAAATAGCAATAATCCAAGTGGAAACACTCCCAACTCTTCAAACACACCTAACTCATCTAATATTTTAGATGAAGAATATGCCATTGTTGTGCGTAGTGTAACCGGTGTAACAATTACCGCTGATAAACAAAAAGCTAAAGCCGGTGAAACCGTTACTCTTACCGTTCACGTTTTAGATGGTTATACTTTAAATTCTATTACCATCAACGACAAAACAGAAGCTACTAAAGTTTCAGATACCGAATACACCTTCGTTATGCCTTATCAACAAGCCATTATCCGTGCGCGTTTAGCCATTGAAGGTGATGTAATCATTTCCGGTGATCTTTCTATTAAACTTACCGCTGATGAAAATGGCGTTTATTCTGCTAAAAATGTTAAAGTTGAAAATCAAGCTAACCTTGCTTACTTTGTAAAAGGTAATGACGATGCCTCTTCTAAATTAAGCGTTATCCAAATCAATAACTATAAAACGAATGCTGATGTCCAATTATATAATGGCACAGATAGCAACATTTCCTTTACTTTAGCAGGAAATGCCTATTATGATTTCTATTATGATCCCAGTGATGCAACTGAACCTTGCTACATTCAAAGAGTGGGCTTAATTCACGCTCCAGAGAATATTTCTCAATTCCAATCTTTATTATCAGGTAGAATAAAATCCGATCCTACAACTTATCCTACTGGGATAACTTCTGTTAGTTATACTTCTACCAAATCTAATGATGATTATCATTGGGATTTATATCAAAACGCTTCTTATGCCACAGTTAAAACTTTAGGTACTGAAACTGAAAAAGCCTTTGATTATCGTAAATTAGATGGCGATTTATTAACCATTGTCGATACGTATGTAGAAAGCACTTATGATGATTCTAGAGCAGATGATAATAAGAAAATATCCGCTAAATATAGTGTTGTAGATGAATACCAAGATGGCTATAGTTCTTATCAACGTTTAGCTAAAGACGCTGAATATGAAGCGAATCGTTATTCTCATGATGTATATTCTATCGATCGCAATATCCATTATGGTTATCGTACCGGTTTTGATACCGAATTCAATGATACTTTAAAGAGCTTTGATCGTGCCTATTCTTATAAGACCAATGATGATGGTACTTATACTGTTAACATCCAATCTTGGAAAACCACAGCCCCAGTGACCGATTCTTCTTCTGGAAGTACTTATGGTAAAAAAGAACACTTAACCTATGATATTGAAATTACCTTCAATAAAGCTGGAAATCTTTTAAGTGGTTCTTACGTTGAAAAAACTTATGATGATAAAGCTTATGACTTTGATAAAGATGCCTTCCTTCCTAATGGTGAATTACAATTTACTTTAAATGAAGAAATGCACTTTGCATACACATATGGTGAAGCTAAATCTGGAACTCCTTCCTTCAATACTGATCCATATTTTGTAAAATCTATCGACTCTTTCTCTATTGAAAAAACAGGTTTAGACAAAAACAAAATCGCTTTAGAAGATCGCGTTAGTGAATATGTCGTTGCCTCTTATTCTCCTGCTACTGCTTTGGACACCTGGCAATATGGTATTATTTCTTCTAGTAACACTGCCGTTATTGGACCAAGAAGCGTTAACGAACCATTACTCTTCGTGGGAAAATCTGCTGGTACTTCTACTCTTACATTAGGTAATTATACTACAAATAATGTAACCAAAACCGTGGATGTCACCATTGAAGACGACTATCGCGTCATGCAATGGTATATGTCTCCAACCGATGGAGATTATGATAATATTCTTGCGGCTAGGGCAACCATTTTAGCAAACACAGTAAGAGAAGTTTATTGCTATGCTTCCAAGTTAACTTCAATTGATGTTCCGTTTACTCCTGTTTCTAGTAATGAAACTTACTTAAGAGTGAGTAAAAATGGCCAAAAACTTGTTCTTGACGCTACTGGCGCTAAAGATATAACTGAGGCAGTTACAGTCAACGTCACAATTCAATCTCCAAAATATGAAGAGGGAATAAAAGAAGAAGTATTTAGCATCACCATTAACCCTAACAACACAAAAGAGGAAGGAATTGTTGGTGTTTGGACAGGTATTGATGCTTCTAACTCCAATCAAACTGTTACTTTAACGTTCAATGAAGATGGCACAGGTTCTTTAGTTACTACGAAAAAAGGATCCTTTACATTTAATTATACCTTTGATAAAAATAGTGGTACCATTCGTTTTAGCAAACTTTCTGACTATGAATTAAACCTCTTAGTTAGTTATGATGGTGGTAAAGACGAAATTAAATTATGTGCATATACCCATGGTTGGTATGATGAATATGAACAAGATGTTGTTGGTTCATATTTAACCGATGCAGATGGTTATGATACTGGCACAGTTTATGTTACCTTAACTCGCTAATTTATAAAAGTTGAAAAAAAGAGAGATTTGCAAGATTCTCTCTTTTTTATTTGGCTCTTTAAAATCTAGGGTGGTCTAG
>FR897020.1 GCA_000437235.1 Coprobacillus sp. CAG:826
CTAGACCACCCTAGATTTTAAAGAGCCCTTATTTTTTAAAAACATAAAACTTTTGATATAAGAATTCGGTAACAAAATTAATTAACATACTCATTGCAAGGACTAAGTAATTATTCCATCCTAATACATCAACGAGTTCATGTGTCCATAACGTGGATAGTGGAGTAAAGATTAAATAATAGATACCTACTTTTAACATGGCAATTGGAACGTTACTAGCAGAGTGAAAAGTGAACTTTCGATTCAAAGTAAAATTCCATAATACTGAAAGAACTAAAGCAATGAAATAAGATAACCAAGGGGCTAAGTGAAATACACTTACCATTAAAGCGTCACTGCCCAATTGAATGAGTCCAGCAGATAGAGAAAATAATGTGAATTTAATAACTTCAATTACACTTTTCTTTTGGCTTTTGTTCTTTACTTCTTCTTCCATAGACTACTTCGTTATTTCTTTTCCACAATGAGGGCAGAAATGATCGTTGGCTTCAACGCTTTCCCCACAATGAGGACAAGTTAAATTTGAAATAGGTTCACCACAGGTATTACAGAATTTATGATCGGCATCATTCATTGCGCCGCATTTAGGACATTGAATTTTCTTTTGTGAACCATCTTTTACCATACCTACGAAATCTTTAATTTCAGGATGTAAGTCTTGATAAGCTTCTTTCGCTACAGGCATGGTTTCATCTTTTGAATATTTTGCAATTTCTCTACGGAAAGCAAAAGTAAGTAAACCTCCGCCTGCTCCAATCAAAGGAAAGCCAATAAAGCAACACCAGAATAAATCTGGAGATCTAGCACCTTGACTGTTAAAAGCGCTAAAGAAAGAAATGAGTCCAATAGCAGAAAGAACAACACCGATGCCTAATAAGACGAAGCCTACAATTTTAAGTGTTTTTTTCTTTTTTAAATGTTCTAGATTCATAGTTATCACCACCATATTTCTATTATAAAGAAAAAAATGACAAAATAAAAGAAACTTCTAATTTGAAGAGAATATAATTCCTTATAAGATAGGAAGCTGCTTCAAATAAAATAGAACAAACAATAAAAGAAGAATATAAAAAAAACTCAAAAAATGAAATCTTATTGTTTTTTAAAAGTAGAGCTTATACAATAAAAATGTAAGATATATTTTTTATGCTTAAAGTATGATTGTTGAATATTTCTTATGAAAGAAAAAGGAAGAAAAATGAATAAAACAAAAAGAAATTTAGAGTTGGCAGCGTCAATCATAAGCATTATCATTGGAGTTTACTTTCTATTAATCTTATTCACGTTTGTTATAAATTTTAATAATATTGTAAATAATCCTTCTGATTTTGGTTTATCTCAAGACACAGGTCAAACATTAAAAGACTATCCAGTAATTTTAGTTATTTTTTACATATTTATTGCTTATATGCTAGCAGTAGTGGTTATAGCAAGTATTTTATGCTCCAAGCCTAAATATGACTCTCGCACTAGCCAATATAAAAATCGTTTTGGACTAGACTTGTCGCTAACGATTTTGTTAGGAATTGTCACATTAACAATGTTTCTTTCGGGCAGTTTACTATTAGGATTTATTTTTGCAGTCCCATGCGGACTTATGATTGGTTCGGTTTGCCAAAAACATAATGGATATGGAACGGCAAGCAATCGGCCATTTTATAATCCAAATGCCTATGGCGGGCCAGGTTCTATGTTTAAACCCAAAGTTGATCTTAAACCAAAAGCAGAAGAAAAACCAACTTCAGAAAATGGTGAAGAATATGGCAGTGATCAATAAGAATCAGAATAAATAACTTAGCAATTGCTGGGTTTTCTTATGGAGAAACCTATTGACAATATAACATAAATCTTATTATAATTGAACGGTATTCAGTAAAGGAGAACGCTATGGCTAGAAAACCAAAATTCGATGGTGGGACTAGAAATAGAATGTTGGAAGTTGCTACCAAAATGTTCTTTGAAAAAAGTTATGAAGGCACCAGTGTACGTGATATTGTAAAAGAAGTCGGTTGTGAAGTAGGTCTATTTTATTACTATTATAAAACAAAAGATGACTTATTTACTGATGTTATGGAGCATTTCTTTGAACCTTATAAAAAAGACTTTGAGATTTTAGTAGAAGACGCTAAAATCAATCAGAATCGCGCTTTATTACGCTTTTTTGAATATATGAAGAAAAAAGTCATTGAGTTTAGAGAAAAGTATAGCGCTAATATGCATCGTACAATCCGCTGGGCAATAAGAGAACAAGCTTTAACAGTAATTGAGCCTTATATCGAACAAATTATTCAAATTTTAGTAGAACATGGTGCTCAACTAAAAATGGATGTTCATCTTACAGCCATCTTTTTAGCACATGGTATTGGAAGTGTCATTCTCCATGAAGATGCCGATTATGTGAAAGAAACAACCAACCAATTAAGAAAAGTAGTCAATCTCATTATGGGATTAAGTGAAGAACAAGCAAAATACATGTTTGGAAATTAGGTGAAATATATGGAACACATCATAGAAATTAAAAATTTACATAAGCGTTTTAACGATGTTCATGCGGTAAACAATTTATCTTTTCATGTGAATAAAGGAGAATTGTTTGCGTTTTTAGGTGTAAATGGAGCGGGGAAATCGACAACGATCTCCATTTTATGTGGAACATTAAAAAAGGATAGTGGAGAAATTTACGTTGAAGGCCATAATGCGGATACGGAAATGGACCAAATTAAAGACACCATTGGTGTTGTATTTCAAAATTCAGTATTAGATAGTTGCCTATCCGTTAAAGATAATTTATATGCAAGAGCAAGCCTTTATGGTTTATATGGTAAAGAAGCAAAAAAACGAATTGAGGAACTAGCAGAACTATTAGATTTTAAAGATTTAATGAATCGAATTGTTGGAAAATTATCAGGTGGTCAAAGAAGAAGAATTGATATTGCTCGCGCTCTTCTTCACCATCCTAAAATTCTTATTTTAGATGAACCAACCACAGGTCTAGATCCTAAAACAAGAAAACTTTTATGGGAAGTTGTAGAAAAATGTAGAAAAGAAGAAAATATGACTGTATTTTTAACTACTCATTATATGGAAGAAGCCGCTGATGCCGATTATGTTATTATCCTCGATAGTGGACGTATAGTAGTGGAAGGAACCCCTCTTGAATTAAAGAATAAATATACGGGCGACTATATTACTTTCTACCATATTAGTGAAGAGGCTATTCAAAAATTAAATTTACCTTATCAAGCGATTAGAGATGCTTATCGTGTGGAAGTAAAAGATACGAAAGCTGCTAAAGAATTAATTCTAGAAAATCCAAACCTATTTGATGATTTTGAAATCACAAAAGGAAAAATGGATGACGTTTTCTTATCCGTTACTGGTAAGAAATTAGAAGGAGGTAATTAATATGAAAACCTTTTTAGCGTTAACCAAAAGAAATGTCAAAATGTTCTTTAAAGATAAAGGTATGTTTATTTCTTCTTTAATTACTCCGATTATTTTATTAGTTTTGTATTCGACGTTTTTAGCAAAGATTTATCGGGATTCATTTATGAGTGGTATTCCTGAAAATATTGCTTTTAGTAAGACCTTAATTAATGGTATGGTAGGCGGAGAATTAGTTTCTTCTTTATTAGCAGTTTCTTGTGTTACCGTTGCCTTTTGCTCTAATTTATTAATGGTTAATGATAAAGTTAGTGGCGTTAGAAAAGATATGCTTGTGTCTCCTTGTAAACGTTCCATTATGGCACTTTCATATTATTGTAGTTCTTTAATTGCGACTTTAATTGTTGCTTATGTTGCCTTAGGAGCGTCGTTTATTTATATCGCTGTACAAGGTTGGTATCTATCTATTGTTGATGTACTTCTTGTCATTTTAGATGTCTTCTTATTATCAATGTTTGGTGTCGCCCTTTCATCTATCGTAAATTGTTTCTTAAAGACAAGTGGACAGGCTTCAGCCGTAGGTACGGTTGTGTCTTCGGGCTATGGTTTTATTTGTGGTGCCTATATGCCGATTTCTAATTTTGGCTCAGGATTACAAAAAGTTTTATCTCTTTTACCAGGAACATATGGAACTTCTTTAATTCGCAATCATATGATGCAAGGTAGTTTTGCTGAGATGAACAAGCAAGGTTTAGCGCAAGGAATTGAAGAAAATCAAATGAACGAAATATTAAAGGGTGTAAAAAGAAGCATCGATTGTACTTTTGATTTCTTTTCTCATCCTGTTACCATAGTGGGAATGTATAGCGTAATTATAGGTACGATTGTCCTATTAATTACGATTTATGTTCTTATTCAAAAATTTAGAAAAGAACAATAAGAAGGCGAAAATATGAATTTGCGTTATAAAAGAACAAGATTGTTTCTTTTAATAGAAACTATGTTTATTGGTGTAGGCGCTGTATTTGGGGCAATCGTTATGTGGATTGACGCAAGTGGAATAGAAACGCCCATGCATGGGCTTTTAGAAGGCTTACAAAAATTACCAGGGGCTGAACTTCTTTATCAAGATCTTCTTTTTCCTGGAATAGCGTTATTCTGTATTAATGGTATTCCACAAATTGCCTGTTTCTTCTTTTTATTTAAAAACAAAAAAGTTGGTGCAGTACTCAGCTATTTTTTAGGAATTATATTAATGCTATGGATTACGATTCAATTCTTTATTTATCCTACGAATGTATTATCTATAAGCTATTTCATCTTTGGCTTTTTAGAATTTGTCATTGGTTATCTTTGTTTTGTAGGATATATGCAAAGTCAATTCGTTTTTGATGAAAAAACTTATTCTTTAACAAATGAACATCCAGAGAAATTGGTTATCTTTTTTTCTAGAGATGGATATACGAAAAAAATTGCATATCAAATTGCTTCTCAAAAAGGAGCCAGTATATACGAAATAAAAACAAAAGAAAAAATTAAAGGAAATTTAGGTTTTTGGTGGTGTGGAAGATTTTCTATTTCTAAAGTAGAAATGCCCATTGAAAAATGTGATTTAGATTTATCCCGCTACGAGGAAATAACCATCTGTGCACCAATTTGGGCATTTTCTATTTGCGCTCCCATTAAAACGTTCTTAAAACAAAATAAAGGGAAAATAAAAAATGTACATTATGTTCTTGTACATTTTATGAAAGCTAAATTTTATCATCAAGCGAAAAAGATGGATGATTTATTAGAAATTAAACATCAATCCTTTGTCTCCTATTCTTCACATTTTGGTGTGATAACTGAAATTAAATAAAAAAGAAGGCACTCCCATCACCTCATGATAATGATAAGAGTGCCTTTTTATTAACTTAAATTTTATAAATCCAATTTTCTTTTCTAGGCTTCATTTCAGGGATCTTTCCATTAATGTATCCTAAGGCAATATGACCAATGCCTACATAGTCGCCTTCGATATGTAATTTCTTTAATAATGCTTTACCAAAATCGCTTTCTAACTCTTCTTTAGCGCGATGAATCCAACAAGAACCAACACCTAAAGACCAGGCGGCATTTAATAAGTTCATGATAACGGCACTGCCATCATAAACCGCAGTTGGCGTGTTTTTAGCGATAACGAGCAAAACAACAGGAGCTCCATAAAATGGATCAAAATCTTCAGGCCAACCACCGATTTTAGCGTTTTCTTTCGCTAATTCTTTTCGTATTTCTTTGTCGGTGATTTCAATAATAATTGGGGTTTGAAGATTTCTTGCAGTAGGCGTATGAGTGCCCGCTAAAAAAATTTGTTGCATGGTTTCTTCATCAATCATCGTATCTTTAAAATTACGTATACTTCTTCTTTCTAATATTGTTTTTAATGTTTCATTCATGAAATGTCACCTCTATTTTTATTATAGGATGGTAGAAAGTTAAAAACTAGTGAGATGATAAGAAAGTAGTTATCTATTTTTTTCAATATCAATTAAAGAGAAACTGATTTTATGCTTGAAAAATAAATTATCTATGGTAAAATGAACACTGTTCACTCGGAGGGTGATTCATTCTTTAGAAATGAAAAGCTAGATAAGGTGATAGGTTGAAATACCTATATTCCTAATCTAGCTTTTTTTTGGAGGATTTAGTATGGATTTATTGAAAGATAAATTATCGAAAGTTTATTTTAAATTTTTATTGACTGCCTTTGGCAGTGCTTTAATTACGAGCATTTATGGTGTGGTAGATATGATTGTCGTAGGAAAGTATCATGGGCCCAATGGCTCGGCCGCTATGGCGGTTATCGCACCGATTTGGAATATAATTTATAGTTTAGGCTTATTAGTGGGAATTGGAGGTTCAGTTCTTTTTAGCGTGCAAAAAGGAAAAAAAGAGGAAGGGAACAATCCAAATCAGTTCTTTTCAAGCTCGATTATATTTGGCATCATTATAGCTATAGTGTCGTGGGTAGCGATTGTTATTTTTGAAGTCCCTTTATTGCGTCTTTTTGGAGCAGATGACACGCTTATGCCTTTATGTAGATCCTATTTTAAAGCCGTAAAAGTTTCGGTTCCTGTATATATCTTTACTCAAATTATGGCAGCGTTTTTAAGAAATGATGGAGACCCTATCTTAGCAACGCTTGCGGTCATCTTTGGCGGTGTATTTAATATTTTTGGAGATTATTTTTTCACTTTTACTTGTGATTTAGGTATTGAAGGGTCGGGCATTGCTACGGCTTTGGGCGCTACAGCATCATTACTTGTCATGATGATACACTTTTTTAAAAAATCAAACACTTTACGTTTTTCATTCAAAAAAAGCTATTTCTGTCATTTTTTACTGATTGCTAAAAGTGGTTTTTCAACCTTTATTATTGATATCGCCATGGGTGTATTGACTATTTTAATGAATCAGCAAATTATGAAATATTTAAATAGCGATGCATTAGCAGTTTATGGCGTTTTAATTAATATTAGTACTTTTGCTCAATGTTCTGCTTATGGAGTAGGGCAAGCCGCTCAACCAATTTTATCGCAAAACTATGGCGCTAAACAGATGGATAGAGTAAAAAAATTATTACTATATAATGTGTATTCTTGTCTCGTTATTAGTGTGATCTTTGTAACTTCTGTAATGGTTTTCCCTAATGGATTTATTCATTTATTTATGACACCAACAGAAAGTGTATTGTCCATAGCCCCTAACACTATGCGCATTTATGCTTTAGCCTTTATCTTTTTACCATTTAACGTATATTCTACCTATTATTTTCAAGCCATTCTTCGTACCAAAACATCGATTATTATTTCTTTAGCTAGAGGAATTTTTATCAGTGGACTTTTAATTCTCGTTTTACCATTCATTTTAAGTAGTGATTCGATTTGGTATGCAATCCCAATTAGTGAGTTAATAACAACAATAATCGTAGTGTTCTGCGTGCTAAAAAAAGAAAAAGTCAAAACAAATGGATAAATGTTTCTTTTACATCAGTAAAAAAGGTCTGACATTACATCAGGCCTTTATTTTAGGATAGGATGAACTATATTGGTATAGTTCATATTCTAGATAAGAATGCTACTTTATTTTTTCTTTGAAACGAGAAGAAATAGGAAGTCTATTTCTCTATAATTTTTTTGCGTTTCGTGTAATAGATAAATACAGTTAAGATTCCTAATGACACCATGGAAATAATTAAAAGGAATGAAGAATCATTTCCGTTAAATGGAGAAGTAAAAGCTCTAGTTGCCATTTTGTTTTTGGTATATTGATTAGCAGTGAAATCAAAGGTATCTCCATTAGCTACTGCCCATGCATCTAATCTTGCTTTTGCATCCGCGAACGTCTCATCATTTTGAAAAGCAAATCTACCTTCATCACTTAAAGAATTATAGGCATTTTTGGCCGTTTCATAATAATGATGCTCAGTGTCCTTACACCAACCAGAGTTGGTATTATAATCATCCATATGCATGTAATTATTTACAAATGTATTAGCGGAAATAATTCCACCATCCGTTACTGAAGTCGTTTGATTTTTCCAGTCAAGATAAACATTGATAGGAGTAGAGGAAATCTTTAATTCATCTACATTGACTTCTTTTTGAAGATTTTCATCTTCCGTCCAACGATACCATTTGTAAACGGTTTCTCCAACGGTTTTGGTTAGATCTTTACCATAGGATTTATGGGTAAGATTGGCTCTTAATGTGAAGCATTGATTTCCAACGAGATCATGATAAGCTGCTTTTACTTCGCTTTGATCCACATAGTTTAATGTTCCATAGGAATTATAGAATTCTTTAACTTCATCATCGCTTAGGCCACGTTTGAAGATGTTCATATCATCAATGCCAATACCATTTCGATAAACTTGGCCATAAGTGTTGGTTCGATTGAAACCACGATGAATGCAGAATTCTGTATCCGAATTATTGAGCATAGTCGCTAAAAGGTTTCGATATTGATCTAGCGTGATATTAGTGCCATTATTTTTAATCAATAAAGTTGAACCTACATAACTGGCTATTTTTGTATCGTTTTTATAGACAGCGAAGCCATTATTTACATCGAAAACGTAGGTAATCATTTCCCAGCCTTCGGACATGAATTCGGCATTGCCGTTTTCCATTCTGTAGGTTGCTTTTGCTTTTCTTTTTGTGGTAGATGGTGTGAAAAATTGATGTGCAGAAATATTAGCAATATCCGTATCGTCTTCTGCTTTTTCTGAATAATAATAAAGACCACCGATGCCTAAATCTAGGCCAACGATTTCTCCAGAAGTAATGGATTTGCTTCGGAAGGAAAAGATTCCTTCATAGTTTCCACATAAGGTTCCTGAGGCAGTATCATTCACCCAACGATTACTATCTAGATTCGTGTTTTTGACCCAGTATGAAATCGTTAATGATTGACTTTCAGGAGTGCAAGATAAGTATTTATATTCCTCATCGCCAATCGTGTAAACAGGTCCTCTTAATCTATCAGTTGAACTATGCTTTGCATATGAGAAACCTTGGGCAACTCCGGTGGGCTCATCATAAATGTTGGGTAAAGTCATACCGGCATATGTATAGTCGCCAGATAACTTTAAGCGAGTGACGACTTCTTTTTGTCCTTCAGTGTTATAACGATAAATATTGGTTCCGCCACCTGCGGCGCCACTAAATTCCTCGCCATCCCAATTGAAAACAATGTCTTGTTTTAAAGAATCAATTGTGCCTTCCGCTTTTGCTTCCATTTTTTGATTGATGGAAATAGCTGAACTCCCAGCAACGATGAGGCAGCTTAATCCTAATAAGAATTTTTTCATATTTTTCACCTTCAATTTTTTGTTGGCATAGTATGCCAAGTATAATTAAATTATACCAAATTCCTTTTTTTCGTTTTAATGCATAAAATTGCAAACTTTAACACAATTACAAGTAATAAATTATTGACTATTTAAAAGCATTTATACAAATAAAAGTGTGATGGAATAAGTATATATAATGAGATAAATTGCATTAAAATTGAGTTGCTATGTAAATTTGATAAACTACAAATAAAAGCACAAAAAAAGGTTTGAAATAGCAATTTGTACTATATCAAACCATTACTTTTTATATGGTGCCGCCGGCCGGACTTGAACCGGCACGTCATCACTGACAATAGATTTTGAGTCTATCGCGTCTGCCGATTTCGCCACGGCGGCTTAGATAGCGTGTTTATTGTATCAATATTTAAAGAAGAAAACAAGACTTTAGAATAATTTGCTTCTACTTAATGTTTAGTATAAATCATATATATTTATCGTAAGAACTATGCTAAAATAAGGCAACACATATTTGTGAAGAAAGAGAGAAATTCTTTATGGATGAAAAAGAGGAGATTACTTTAGAAAAACATACAACAAGATCATGGTTTAAAAGTTCTTTACTCGGTTTCTTTATTGGCTTAGCCGTCATTGTTCCCGGTATTAGTGGTTCAACCGTTGCTATTATCTTCAAACTCTATGATAAACTTCTTTATGCAGTGAGTAAAATCTTTAAAAAATTTGCCATTTGCTTTATGTTCCTACTTCCAATTATTATCGGAGGAATTGTTGGATTCGCTCTTGGATTTATCGGCATTCAACAATTATTAGCCATCGCTCCGTTTGCGGTTATTGGCTTATTTGCCGGATTAATGATTGGTGCTTTTCCCGCTGTTAAAGATGAAGTGAAGGGATCAGAAAAAAATCCTCTTCGCATTACATTACTTATTTTAGGTGTTTTAATTCCAATTGCTTTAGGTGTTTGTAGTGCACTTTTCCAAAAATCTTCAGGCGGAACTGCGGATAGTAAATTCGCTACGATTGAATGGTGGGAATATCTTTTATTCATTGTGATTGGTTATCTTGTTGCAATTACGCAAGTTGTGCCAGGTTTAAGTGCCACCGCCTTATTAATGGCGTTAGGTTACTTCTCCCCCCTTATGGATTCTTTCCATATGACATATTGGAAAGGAAATCCCGCTATCTTTGGAATTTATGTAGCGTTAGGTATTGGCTTCTTATTAGGCCTTTATACTTTCTCTAAGTTCTTAACTTATTTATTTAAAAAAGCAAGAACTACAACCTATTACATGATTGTGGGTTTATCCTTAGGTTCCGTTATTTCAATGTTCTTTAACCCCGACACTTATGAAATCTATCAAAAGTGGAGTAGAGGCGAAGGTAATATGAAAATTGATTTGCCGATTGGTATGGTCTTATTCGCTATAGGTATGGTCTTAGCGTACTTATTCGTTCTTTATGAAAGAAAAAAACAAGTACAAGAAAATCAAAAATTAGAAACAGAAAATTAAAAAAGAAGAGAAAAGGGAGTCACTCCCTTTTTCTTTTATCATATGTCTTATCAAAGAAGAGAAAAATGTGTATAATATAGACACAAATTGAAAAGGAGAAAAAATATGAATCAATGGGATTTAACGTATTTATTTAAAACACAAGATGACTTTGAAAAAGCCCTTGTCGTTTTACAAGAATATATCGAAAAATTATCGTCCTATGAAGGAAAATTACACGAAAAAGACAGCTTCAAAGCGTATATGCTTCTAAATAAGGAAGTTGATGCTTTGCTTTGCAAGGTTTATCAATATGCGCACTTACGCCATGACTTAAACAAAAAGGATTCTAAAAACGCACAAGATTTAATGCGCGTTATCGCTTTATTAAATAACTTATCCGAAGCGATGTCCTTTGATTCTCCAGAAATCTTAGCGGTTGGAGAAGAAACGATTTTATCTTGGGTGGATAGTGAAGAAGAACTTCATGAATTTAAGTTTCCAATGCAAAAATTATTCCATGGTAATGAACACGTTCTCGATAAGAAATCAGAATATTTACTTTCTTTATATAGTCCACTTACTAGTATTGGTAGCGAATTATATGATACACTTGCGATTGCGGATAAAAAACCAAAGACCATTACTTTATCGGGAAAAAGAAAAGTTACTGTAACGCAAGGAAATTGGCGTTCACTAATCGCGGGAGAAAAATTAGCGAATGATCGTAAAAAAGTATTCGAAGCGATTTTCAGCGCTTATGATGAAAACAAATTTACTTTTGCTAAGATTTATCAATTGGTCATGCAATCGGAAAAATCCATTGCAAAAGCAAGAAATTATCCTTCTATCTTAGACGCTAACTTATTTAACAACAATATTCCAACTTCTGTATACTTTAATCTTGTTAAAGTAGCGGGAAGTAAAAATAAAGCTTTAAAGAAATATTTAAAATTACGTAAAAAAGCTTTAGGTTTAAAAGCGCATCGTACCTATGATCGCTTTATGGAATTAGCAAGTTCTTCTAAGAAATATACTTATGAAGATGCAAAAAAACTCTTCTTTGCTAGTATTGGAAATTGTCCAAAAGATTTCCAAGATAAAGCACATGAAGCGTTAAAAGAAGGCTTCGTTGATGTTTATGAACAAGAAGGCAAGGCAAGTGGTGCTTATTCTAGTGGCCAAGTTGACTTACATCCTTACATTCTTTTAAATTACAACGGTTCTTTAGATGATGTCTTTACCGTAGCCCATGAAGCTGGACACTCCATCCATACCATGTATTCACAAACTCAACCAGCCACTTTACAAGGCTATACGATTTTCGTAGCAGAAATTGCTTCAACATTCAATGAACATATGTTATTAGACTACTTAATGAAGTCTGAAGATGTCACAAAAGAAGAAAAAATTATGCTTCTTCAAAAGTCCATTGATGAAATCATGGGAACCTTCTATCGTCAAACCTTATTTGCGGAATATGAATTAGAAGTTTCTCGTTTAATGGAAAAAGATGAACCGATTGATCACGAAGTACTTTCGAACATTATGATTCGTCTATATAAGAAATATTATGGTCAAAATATTGTTCCTGAAAAATTCAAACAATATGTTTGGGCCTATATTCCTCATTTGTTCCATACCCCATTCTATGTTTATCAATACGCAACGAGCTTTGCAGCATCTTTTAAATTATATAAGAATGTAAAAGAAAATGTTCCAGGTGCGTTTGATCGTTACATTGGACTTTTATCAAGTGGTGGATCTAAATATCCAGTTGATCAAGCCAAAGAAGCCGGTGTTGATTTTACCAAAATGGATACCTTCTTAGCGGTTACCGAAAGAATGGAAGAATTAGTCGATCAACTCGAACAATTATTACAATAAAAAATTAGAAAGTAGGAGATTCGTGTGGATAAAATTGAAATCTATGAAGATGCTTTAGAACTACTAAAAAGAGGAGAAACCTTAGTGTCTTCTTCTTTCGGTGGCCCGGTTACTTTTTATTCATTGGGTGATGGCTATGTGCTTTATAAAAACGATCAGTTACACGCTAAAATGACATTAAAGGATTTTCATGAAGACTTCTTTAAAGGAGCATTTTATCTCTACGAGAAGAAAAAAGACGAAATAGAAATTGATCAACATGATCCTTATTGGAGGCAATAAAATGAATAACGAACAATTTGCAAAAGATTGGATAGAAGCAATTTGGAATAATGAAGAAAAAACGATGTATCATTCCATTGCCAAAGACACAGTTTTCTTTTCTATTGAAGATAAAAAAGAAGCAAGTTTAGAAGATACATTGAACGTCATTCGAGATTTTAAAGACGCTCCTATGGAAATCATGTCATCGGCGGTTTGCGTTAAAATTCTATTAAAAAAAGACGAAAAAGAACTGCACTTCTTCTTTCAAATCTCTAGAAATCGCTTAAGAAGAGTGGAATTCTGCTATCATTGTTAAAAAGAAAAGCTCTCAATATTGAGGGCTTTTTAACTACTTATTTTTGTTTATATTCACGCTTATAAGTTTCTAATAGCTCTTTAAAGCGTTGATAGTGAACGACTTCACGTTGTCTTAAATAAAGCAATACTTGAATGACATTTGGATCAGTAGCTAAGTCGATTAAATGTTCATAAGCTAAACGTGCTTTTTCTTCAGCCGCTAAATCTTCTTCTAAATCTGCGGCCCAGTCTCCAGTAGCACCTACGTTAGCGACACTAAAGGGAACGCCATTTACATCACTAGGGAATAAACCAAAACCATGTTCAGCATAATGCTTATCTAAGCCGACTTTCCTTAATTCATCTAGTGTAGCGTCTTTGGTTAATTGATAGAGCATTGCACAAATCATTTCTACATGACCTAATTCTTCGGTTCCAATATCGCTTAATAAGGTTCTACCTCTTTCATCTGGCATCGTATAACGTTGATTTAAATAACGTAATGCGGCACCTAATTCACCATAAGGACCGCCATATTGGGTGACGATGAATTTGGCCATTTCTAAATCTCTTTTGGTAATATTTACAGGGTAAAGTAATCTCTTCTCGTATTTAAACATAGTAACCTCCTACATTTTAAGCCAAGGACTGGCTGTTTTCACATACGCAAACGCTCCATTTTTTTCATAGGAGTGCATTGGACATAAAGGTGCATATTTTTCTAAATAGGTTTTTTCAACCTCTAAATATTTGCCTTTATAAGTTTTAAACAAACTCATAGCGGTTTTATCTTCAGGATTTACATCTAAAAGTAATTCAAGATCATGTAAAATGCCACTATAAACCATCATCAGAAGTAAAAGATTTTCTTTTTCATCTTTTCCCATGGGCATACTAGGCTGATAAGAACGATAAGGATCGTATTGTGATTTAATTAAATTGCCTTTACTAAAGGCTTCTTCGGGCGTAAAGTATAAAGAATTGAAACCATCGTCAGGACGTTTTCTTTCTAAAGATACCATTTCCGGATAACTTTCCATAAAAGGATTAAAATAGTACATAAAAATACCTCCACTCTTTGGTATATTATTTTTTTAGGAAACAGTGTATGCTTTTGCCTAGATGGCTAAAGAAAAATGTTTTTCATAGATATGAAAGAAGTGGATGAAAAAACAAGAAAAAATAAATAAAAAAAGTATTGCAAAACGTTGAAAGATTCGTTATTATAAATAAGCCGATTCATTGCCGGCATAGCTCAACTGGTAGAGCAACTGAATCGTAATCAGTAGGTTGGGGGTTCAAGTCCTCTTGCCGGCACCAGTCGTAGTTATTATGGGTGTTTAGCTCAGCTGGGAGAGCATCTGTTTGACGTACAGAAGGTCAGGGGTTCGATTCCCTTAGCACCCACCATTTGTTTGTTAAAGTCCAGTATTCATGGGCTTTTTTTATTGCTTTTAAAGAAGCTTGATACAATTTTTGATACAACTTTGATACAATTCCTATGTTTTATATTATACTTTTCCTATTTATTTCTAATAGTAATTAACTTTTCTATAGTTCGTTTTACTAAGGATAATTTGCCTTAGTCATCTACGATTAACTGGGCGTTTTTTTATTGAATGGCGATAAAAAGATTGAATAAAAGTGTTTTCATTCAAAGGTCGACGCCATATCGAAAAAAGCAAAAATATAATGGAATTATAAAAAAATATAGTATTTTTTAATTTTTAGTGGTAATATAGTATTACAAGTAAAAGAGGAAACTCTAAATTTGAGAAAGGTTTTTAGGTAGATATGAAGGGCAAAGTCAAAATGTTCAATGCGGAAAAAGGCTACGGTTTCATTCGTACAGAAGAAGGAAAAGACGTCTTTTTTCACTACACATCCTTAGTCATGGACTCCTATAAGACTGCTGAAGCAGGCGAAGAGGTCGAATTCGACGTAGAAGAATCCGAACGTGGTCCAAGAGCTACGAACATTCATAAGTTATAATTAAAAACTAATGTATGTTGAAAAAGTCGCGAAAGCGACTTTTTTCTTTGCTCATTTTGCGATATACTTATAACGAAAAAGGAAGTGTCATTTTATGTCATATAAAGCAGGAATCGTCGGACTACCGAATGTAGGTAAATCGACCTTATTTAATGCAATTACCAACTCCCATGTTGAAGCCGCTAATTACCCATTTGCTACAATTAAACCAAACACGGGTATTGTTGCGGTTCCCGATGAACGTTTAGATCAATTATCTGATTTATTTCATCCTAGAAAAACCATCTATACAACTTTTGAATTCTATGATATTGCTGGCTTAGTTAAAGGCGCAAGTCAAGGAGAAGGTTTAGGTAACCAATTTTTAGCCAACATTCGTGAATGTGATGCAATCGTACACGTAGTACGTTGCTTTGAAAATCATGAAATTATTCACGTAGAAAATACCATTGATCCCGCTAGAGATATTGATATTATTAATATTGAACTCGCTTTAGCGGATTTAGAATCCGTCAACAAAAGATTAGGCAAAGTTGAAAATAAAGCCCGGGTGACTAAAGATAAAGAAGCAAGCTATGAAGTTTCTTTATTACGCCCTTTAAAAGAAGCATTAGAAGAAGGTAGACCCGCTCGTTCCGTTGCATTTTCTAAAGAAGATGCTAGTTACGTTAAAGCCAATTTCTTCCTTTTAACAATGAAACCTGTCATCTATGTCGCTAATATTGCGGAAGATGACTGTGCAGATCCTGAAAGTTGTTCTTATTTTAGAGTAGTAGAGGAGATTGCTAAAAAAGAAAATGCCGTAGTGATTCCTGTTTCTTGCGAAACCGAATATCAACTTTCAAGTTTACCAAAAGAAGAAAAACGTGAATATTTAGATGCGATTGGTGCGACCTATTCTGGTCTTGATTTAGTGATTAAAGGCGCTTATTCATTATTAGGTTTATCCACTTTCTTTACCGTTGGTGAAGATGAGTGCCGCGCTTGGACTTTTAAAACGGGCATGCTAGCGCCTCAATGCGCAGGTGTTATTCATACCGATTTTGAAAGAGGCTTTATTAAAGCAGAGGTTTATACCTACGAAGATATAATGGAATATCGCTCCGAATTAGCGGTACGTGAAGCTGGAAAATTAAGAATTGAAGGAAAAGATTATGCTCCAAAAGATGGAGATATTATGCATTTCCGTTTCAATGTATAAGGAAAATCATTATGTTTAGAATTGGACAAGCAAAAGATATCCATGTGTTTAAAGAAGGTCGAAAACTCTTTCTCTGTGGCATTGAAATTCCTTATCATTTAGGTTTAGATGGGCATAGCGACGCTGATGTCGCTCTTCACGCGGTAGCGGAATCGATTTTAGGCGCATTAGCGTTAGGTGACTTAGGGCATTTCTTTCCCAATACGGATGAACGTTTTAAAAATAAAGAATCCTCTTATTTTGTTTTAGAAGCGGTCAAGATGATGAAAGAAAAAGGCTATGAAATAGGAAATATTGATCTTTCTATTACCTTAGAAGAACCTAAATTATTTCCTTATACTCAAAAGATGAGAGAAAATCTTGCCAATTTACTCGGTGTTTTTATCGATCAAGTTTCGATTAAAGCTGGCACCAATGAAGGCGTAGATGGTGTAGGAAAAAAAGAAGCCATTGAAGCCTTTGCAATTGTGTTATTATATGAAAAGAAATAAGCCGCTTGGCTTATTTTTTTTCGTAGTAAGTATATGATGTTTTTCCGTTTTTACCTTGGTAATAAAATGGTAATAATCCAGTAGCGCTATAAAAAGTATCTTTTTGCTTTTCCATTAGGGCATTAGCGATTTCTTTAAAGATAATTTTTGCTAAAGCACCATCTTGAATGGGAGAATTGTCATCATTACCTAACCACACACAAATCGTATAATTAGGATTATATCCAACCACCCAACGATCGGCATCAGTGGTTCCAGTTTTTGCAGAAAATCTCTTTTCGGGAGCATATTCTAATAAAGATGGATTGGCGTAGGATTTAAAAGCTGAGTCAAAGGGGGAGCGGAGCATATAGTTAAGTTCAATGACGCTTTCTTTATTTAAGTAAAAAGAAGGTGTACTTTTTCGAGAAGATATTTTTTCATGGAAAGAAGATTCAACGCTTTGATAGAAACGCGGACGATAATAAGCGCCTTCACTAGCAAAAGCATTAAATAAACTCGCTAACTCTAAAGGTGTCATGCTATTAGTACCTAACCCAATGGTCGGATTACTTTCAACATTTTGAGACGTAAATCTTTGTAGAAGATGAGCAAAAGGTTTTGAACCAAGTAATAAAATCGTTTTCGTTGCATAAACATTATCACTTAATGCAATAGCTTCGACCATTGATATATCACGGTTTGCATATTTTTCGTTCGCATTTTTAGGTGCGTATTCTCCAATTCCGTTAATATAAAAAGTTGTGGGTTCACTTTTCATTTTGGTTAAAGGTGTCATTCCATATTCTAAACCTAAATAATAGAGTAGTGGCTTGATAGTAGAGCCCGTTTGACGAGCTGCGTAAATAGCACGGTTATAAGCACTTTCTTCATAGTTTTTTCCACCAATCAAAGCTAAAACATCTCCTGAAAAAGGCTTCATAACTACAACACTAATCTCAGAATTTAAAGGATGACTTTTTACGATAGTTTCAATTTTATTTTGTACTTCCATATCAATACAAGAATAAATTTCTTGACCAATTTTATAATAATTAGAAGTAGTAATTTGGTCTTGCTCTAGTTGTTTTTTAAGCGCATCATAGTAAAATCTTGTTTGTACTGATGGTTCATTTTGAAAAGAAAAAGCATACTGAATATTTTCATCTAAAGCATCAAAATATTCACGTTCTGTAATCATTTTTTCCTTTTTCATCGCGTTTAGTACATTTCTTTGTTTTTGCTTTGCAAGGAGTAAGTTAGTTTCTGGTGAATAATAAGTAGGAGCGCTTAGAATACCGATTAACATGGCACTTTCCGCTAAAGTTAATTCACTAGGCAGTTTATGATAATAATAATCACTTGCGCCAACGATTCCATAGATGTTATGACCGAAATAAGCAGCGTTAAGATAACCTTCTAAAATTTCGTCCTTTGAGAGGGTTTGCTCTAATTTTTTACTAATCCAAGCTTCTTTAATTTTTCGCGTTAAGGTCTTTTCATTGGATAAAAATAAAGTTCTAGCATATTGTTGCGTAATTGTAGAACCACCTTCTTTAATTTCTCCTTTTTTTAAATTGTTAAAAGCACTTTTGATAATACGAAGATAATCAAGACCATGATGCTTATAAAATCGTTTATCTTCAGAGGCCACTAAGGCATTTTGTATACAAGGGTTCATCTTTTCTAAAGGGACATAAGAACCATATTCATTGAAGTGAAGAGAAAAAGCAAATTGATTATTTCGATCATACACTATGTTTTCTTCTGCATGATAAGCGTAGAAATTAGGACTAAGAAGCAAGGCAATATTGAAAATAACAGAAAGAATAAAAGATACGAAAAGCGAAAAGATAAACCAACGAATCCAGTATTTTTTTGGTATTTTTTTCATTGTTTTTCACCTCAAATGTAGTGTAAACACAAAAAAACGTTTTATTCTTATGATTTGTCTTTTTTTTATACTTCTTTTGAAGTATAATGATTTCGGTGATTTTGTGGAAAAGAAAAGAGTAAAGATGATACGTGAACAAAAAATAGATGAAGAACTCTTGATTGAAGAGCAAGAGATGGAGGCGTATCAAATTGATGAAAACGAAATCATTTATGAAGGCAAGACGAAAGAAGGCCCTTTTATGATGAAATTTATGTTCATTGAAGGTGGTGTCTTTGTTAAAATTCATTCTGCCCACTATCAAGCCATGATTCCCTTTATTCTTCATTCCAAGCAAGAAGGAAGTTATCAAATGGGAAATCATGTCATGAAATTAGACTTTGTACTCAGGGAATTTGATAGGAAAGGTCTTGCAATTTATATGAAATATGATATATTTTCAAAGCAAAGTGTTATTTCTAATAACAAATGGAAAGTGAGCGTGATATAAATGTCTGTCGATTTAATGCTAAAAGAAGTCATCCAAAAGGCATTGGAACAATTAGGCGTTAATGTCTCTACTGATCGCATTGTTATTGAAAGATCAAAAGAAAAAATTCATGGAGATTACGCTACCAATGTAGCAATGCAAATGGCAAAAGAATTGCACAAAAATCCTTTAGTGATTGCGGAAGAACTTGTTGGTGCTATGGACAAAAGTTCCTTTGAAAAAGTGGAAGTCGTACGTCCAGGATTTATTAATTTCTTCATGAAATCGGAATCCTTATCGGATGTTATTACAAAAATTTTAAGTGAAGAAGATCATTTTGGTGATTCTAATTATGGAAAACATCAAAGAATTAATGTGGAATTCGTTTCCGCAAACCCAACGGGTGATTTGCACTTAGGTCACGCTCGTGGCGCGGCAATTGGCGATACGATTTGCCGCCTTTATAGTAAAGTAGGCTATGATGTAACTCGTGAATTCTACGTTAACGATGCTGGAAACCAAATTACCAATTTAGGAAAATCCATTCGGGCTCGCTACCATCAATTGTTCGGCGATCATATTGAAGTTCCTGAAGATGGATATCATGGAGCCGATTTAATTGAAATTGCAAAAACCATGAAAGAAGAAGTCGGCGATAAGTATTTAACTGATACGCCAGAAAGTGAAAACTACTTTAAAAGACATGGTGCGGAATTAGAATTACAAAAATTAGATCGTGATTTAAAAGATTTTGGTGTTTATTTTGACCGTTACTCCTTTGAAACTGCGATTCGTGCAAATCAAGGTGTTGAAAAAGTTCTTGAACATACCAAAGAATACTGCTATGAACAAGATGGCGCTTTATTCTTAAAGACTTCAATGTTTGGCGATGATAAAGATCGTGTCATTATCAAGTCAGATGGTAGTTATACCTATCTTTTACCTGATATTGCCTATCACTTAGATAAGCTTTCACGCAATTATGTTCAACTCGTCGATGTATTAGGTGCTGATCACCATGGTTATATTAATCGTATGAAAGCTGCCTTGATGATGTTTGGGTATTCTCGCGATGTCTTAGATATTGAATTAATTCAAATGGTTCGTTTGTTTAAAGATGGTGCAGAATATAAAATGTCAAAAAGAACAGGTAATGCGGTATCTATGCGTGAATTATGTGAAGAAGTTGGGGTGGACGCAGTCCGTTACTTCTTCGTTGCAAGAGCAGCCAGTGCGCATTTAGATTTTGATTTAGATTTAGCAAGAGAGCAATCGAGTGCCAATCCAGTGTATTATGCACAATATGCTTATGCTAGACTCTATAAAGTGTTAAATTTAGCAAGTGATATAGACATTGAGTTACAAGGAAGTCTATTAACCCAAGCTAAAGAAATGGATTTAATGAAACATCTATCCGATTATCCAAAAGAGGTATTAGATGCTGCCTGTACTCGCTCCCCTTATAAAATGGTTGCGTACATTCAAAAATTAGCAGGCTTGATCCATGGTTTTTATACCGAATGTCGTTTAATTGATAGAGAGCAACTTGCAATAACGAAATCTCGTTTAGCTTTAGCAAAAGCTGCATCTATTGTTATGAAAAATGCTTTATCTTTAATTGGTGTGTCCGCACCAAAAGAAATGTAATGGGAGGAAAAAAAGATGAGTGGAAAATCAAATTTAGACGTTGCTTTTGATTTAATTGTTAACACGGGAAAAGAAGTTTCTTTTAAAGAAATTTGGGAAGAAGTGATTCGTGTTCAAGGCTATGATGAAGAGACCGCTAAAAGATTAATGGGTCAATTCTATACGAATTTATCCTTAGATGGTCGCTTTGTGACCTTAGGTGATAATAAATGGGACTTACGTTCTCGTCACACTTTTGATAAAGTTCATATTGATATGAATGATGTCTATAGTGATGTTGAAACTACTTCTGATGAAGATGTCGATGAAGAAGATGTCGAATATAACAAGATGTTAGAAGGCGATTCAGAAGAAAAAGATGACGAAGAAAGTCTCGGTGAAGACGAAGAAGAAAAGGAAGAAAACTCAGAAGATAATGAGTTTTAAATAAAAGAAAAGGAGATTTAAATTTATGGCATTAGTTAGTATGAAAGAAATGCTTGAAAAAGCACGCGAAGGCAAATACGCTGTTGGCCAATTCAACATTAATAACGTTGAATGGACACAAGCTATTTTGGATGAATGCGAAGCTTTAAGAGCTCCTGTGATTTTAGGTTGCACAAGCGGTGCGGCTAAATACATGGGCGGATGGAACACAGTGGTAGGATTAGTCAAAGGCTTAATCCAAGATCACCACATTACTGTACCAGTGGCCTTACACGTAGACCATGGCGATTCAGTAGCAACTTGTAAAGCTGCAATCGACGCAGGATTTACCTCCGTTATGATTGATGCTTCTCACTTCCCATTAGAAGAAAACATTGCACAAACCAAAGAAGTCGTGGAATATGCCCACGCTCGTGGTGTTTCTGTAGAAGCAGAATTAGGCCGTGTTGGTGGACAAGAAGATCACGTTGTAGCCGAATCTATGTATGCTGTTCCTGAAGAATGCGTTCGCATGGTAAAAGAAACAGGTCTTGATTGCTTAGCCCCAGCTTTAGGTTCCGTTCATGGTCCATACCATGGTGAACCAAAATTAGGTTTCAACGAAATGAAAGAGATCGCTGATTTAGTCAAGATTCCATTAGTGTTACATGGTGGCTCTGGAATTCCTGATTTCCAAATTCGTATGGCGATTGAAAGAGGTACTTGCAAGATTAACGTGAATACTGAATCTCAACAAGCTTGGACAAAGATTGTTCGTGAAGTTTTAGCTAATGATAGCAAGGTCTATGACCCACGTAAGATTATTGGTCCAGGTAAAGAAGGTATTCGTCAAGTCGTTCATGCAAAGTGTGAAGTCTTTGGCTGTATCGGAAAAGCTGATTGCTAATTGATTTAAAAAAGCATAAATAAAAAGAGAAGAGCAAGTCATTTTACATGATTTGCTTTTTTTATGTTATAATATAAGGCTAGGAGGTTAAAACCATGGACTTTCAACCCTTAATTCAACGAATTGAAGCCTATGATTCCATTGTTATTTTTGGACATATTCATCCCGATGGAGACTGTTATGGTTCACAAATTGGCTTAAAAGAAGCTTTAAAAATACATTATCCAGATAAAAAAATTTATGCTGTAGGAACAGGATATCGTAAATTTTTAGAAATGATTTCTCCAATGGATGAAATAACTTTAGATGTTATTGAAAATAGTTTAGCGATTGCGTTAGATTTTAATTCGATTGATCGTGCAGAAGATCAAAGAATTTTACATGCTAAAGAGCAAATCATGATTGACCATCACATTGAAGGTAATTCCTTTGGAACTGTACGTTGGATCGATGACGCACGTGTGGCAACTTGTGAAATGATTGCGGAACTTATTATCGAAAATCATTGGGAATTAAATGAAACAGGGGCAAACGCTTTATATTTAGGCTTAGTTACCGATTCAGGTCGTTTTCAATATCAACCTCTTACCGTGAAAACGTTCAATTACGCAGCCTTTTTGATTGAAAAAGGCGCAAATTCTAATGAAATCTATCATCGATTGTATGAAATTAATGAAGATTCTTTATTATTAAAAGGCTATGTTTATTCTCATTATATGAAAACAAAAAAAGGCGTAATTTATATTTACTTTACTCCAGATGCTTTAGAGCTATTTAATCTAGAATCCCATCATGCCTCTTTAATGGTTAACTTTATTTCTAATATTAAAGGATTTCCTATTTGGGTATGTTTCGCTGAAGATGAAAGTGGTGTGATTAAAGTAGAAGTAAGAAGTTCAGGACCTTTTATTCAACCGGTATGTGCTCGTCATGGAGGCGGAGGACATCCTTTAGCGGCTGGTTGTACGGTGAAAACCCGTGAAGAAACTCTAGAAATTCTAAAGGAACTAGATGAACTGATTGTTAAGGAGTAAATTATGGAAACTTGGAAAAGAGAATTAGAAATCGCTTTAGAAGCAGTAAAAAAAGCGAGGATTGAAATTTTAAGAATATATCATGAAAGCTTTGAAGTAGAAATCAAAGCGGATAATTCCCCTGTCACTTTAGCGGATAAAGGCGCTGATCAAATTATACGCACTATGTTGCATGAAAACTTCCCAGATCATGCAATTTTAACCGAAGAATCGGAAGACCATTTAGAAAGAATTAAAAATCCTTATTGTTGGATTGTAGATCCTGTTGATGGAACGAAGGATTTTGTAAAACGTGATAATGAATTTACTACAAATGTTGCTTTATCGTATCAGCATGAAGTGATATTAGGCGTTATTTCTATTCCTGTTTCGGGTGATATTTATTATGCGATAAAAGGGCAAGGAGCTTATCATATTTTCCCTGACGGAAAAATCGAAAAAATCCATGTCAATGATAAAACCACAAATTTAACGATGCTAGTGTCTCACTTCCATGTATCTAAAAAAGAAGAAGAGTATTATCAAAATCATAGAGATTTAATTACTTCTTATGAAGCATACGGAAGTTCAATTAAAGCATGTCGAATTGCTTCTGGACTCGCCGAAGTTCAATATAAATGGGGAACGGGAACCAAAGAATGGGATACAGCAGCAAGTCAAATCATTGTAGAAGAAGCAGGCGGTTTCTTTTTAACACCGAAAGGTGAAAGAATGAAATATAACCGCGAAAACGTAATGAATGAAGAAGGATTTATTATTATTAATGATATGAAAAACTTCCCAAAAGAATAAAAGCATTCTCTTAGAGAATGTTTTTTTTATACTCGTGCATATAGTGAAATAAGGTGGTGATGGTATGCGCGCTTTTCTTTTTGATCAATATGGTTATTATCCTCCGCATGAAGATGATAGTGAATTTGAATTAGAAGGATGGACTTTTAAATTAGAAGCAATTCAGGATCAAAAAGAGGAAGAACTACAATCGCTAAATGATTTTTTACAAACGTTAATGCAACTTTTTCCGACCATGGGTGCTCAAATCATAACCAATCGAAAAGGCACATTCATCAGTGAAGATGATTATGGAAAAGTTATTTTAGTGGCCACGAAAAAACAAAAAATGAGAATTCAGGACATTATAAAAATTCATCAACAATATGTGAATTCCCCATCAGAAATTCCTTATACGACAACTTATTTATCGAGTTTATGGGAAGAAAAAATTAATTCGATTGAACAAAAAATATTACCATCTATTCGGGTGGATGATTTTGCTTATCAAAAGATTATGGTCGCCGCTATTTACGCCTTAGGTTTAGCGGAAAATGCTTTACAATATCTAACCGAAATTGCGATTGATTATGGAAAAGAAATTTCACCATTAACTTTAAGCCATCGAAGATTAGAATCATTAGATTCGCATACGGTTTTTGATCCATTAAATTTAATCTTAGATTCACCGATTCGCGATATTGCAGAGGCTTGGAAATATAAGGTAATTACCACAACAGAACTTCTTCAAATTCTTCCTACTTATCAATTATCCATTAAAGAAGTTAGCTTGTTATTTGCGCGTATGCTATTCCCTACGCGATTCTTTGATTTGTTGGAAAAACATTATGGGGAAAGAGTAGATGTTAGAAAACAGATTTTAGCGTATTATCGTGAGATGAATCAAGACTTACTAGAATTAAAAAAAGTGGAACAACTTTTAGTGAAAAATTATGGTATTCGACCCATTTCATGGCTTTTAAACGCATAAAAAAAGCCGTATGACTACGACTTAATCTTTAGCAAGTTTAACACCTAAGACGCCAGGAACTTCTTCCATTAAAATGACTTCAATTCCTTCGGTAATTGTTGCGTCAATCATCATGCAATCAGCGCATGCACCTTGCATTTTAACGTAAACGATACCATCTTTAAATGATACAAATTCAACATCCCCGCCATCTCTACGAATAAAGGGACGAATTTTATCTAATACAATTTCAATTTTTTGTTCTGTCGTAAGTTCTTCCATCCTGAATTCCTCCAATAGTCGGTTACTATTATAGCATATCCAGAAAAAAATAAAATAAAAATGATTAGTGCAAAAAGCACAAAAAGTGCTACATTGCATTTCTAATACACTATTGCTATAATGTAACAAGGTGGTAACAAAATTATGACAGAATTACAAGAAGTAGAATTTCAGTTATTAAAGACATTTGTAGAGTTTTGTGAGAAACACAATTTAAAATATTTTTTAGTTGGTGGATCTGCTTTAGGTGCGGTAAGACATCAAGGCTTCATTCCTTGGGATGATGATGTAGATGTCGCTTTACCTCGTGAAGATTATGATCGTTTTATCGAATTAGGAAAAAAAGAATTTACCGGCGATATTTTCCTTCAAACCTATGAAACCGATCCAAATTACCCTTATAACTTTGCTAAATTAAGAAATTCAAATACAACGTATGTAGAAGCAACCTATTGCTTTACACAAATGAATCATGGTATTTGGATTGATATTTTCCCTTTAGATGGTGTTTCTAAAAAAAGTGGAAAAGTTTCTTTTGCGATGAAATATAAATTATTCCGCGTATGGTTTAGAATGTGGCTAATTTATCCACGTTGCGCAACCCGTAGACCGCGTAAATGGTGGTGGCCTTTAGATATTCTTTTAGATATTTTTATGTATCCTAATTATGTCTGGAATATCAACCATCATATGAATAAACGCATTGATCGAATCATGAAAAAGAAGAAATATGATGAATGCTATTATGTAGCGAATTTACAAGGCGCTTGGTTTGGAAGAGAAATTATTAAAAGAGAATTATTCGGTGAAGGAAGTAAAGCGATGTTTGAAGGAATGGAAGTTATGATTCCAGAAAAATACGATGAATTCCTTACAGCAATCTATGGAGATTATATGAAATTACCTCCAGAAAATAAAAGATGCGCTAAACATCATACTAAAGGCGCCGATGTGCATATGTCCTATAAGGACTATAAAAAGAATTATAAGAAGTGGTAAAGAAGGAGAAATCCTTCTTTTTTTTAGGGAAAATTTTCTTTCTTTCATATATATAAATGTAAGCAAAAAAAGAAAGGAGAATTACATCTTGTAAATATCAGGAATATTTAGGTGAATCAAAGTAGTTTACTACTTAATCAACTAGTTTGTTTTTAGTAATCATGTTTTTCATTTTTACTAGAATACTTTTTCTGAATTTAAAGATGCATTATTGCAAAATGGAAAGAAAAAAAATAAGAAAAGGAATCATCATTGGCCTATTATCAATACTCTGTGTTGGGATAACTTTTAGAGTTGTTAATAAAATAGAAACTGCACAACCGAGCGATGAAATTACCATTATACAAAATGGATTGGAAGTGCGTAGGTTGACCGTTAACGACAACACATATGGGGAAAAAGACGAAGTTTTTAGTTATTCTTTTACCCCTTATAATGCAACAAATCAAAGTGTAAAAGGATCATTGAACTATATAGATGGAACAGATTGTTCAGCGGTGATGGATTTTTCCATTGATGAAAGCAATCATTTAATTACTTTATCTTGTAAAAAGCCTTTTGGTCAACAAATTCATTTTATTCTTACTTCAAAAGCCAATTCAAAAGCGCAAGCGACGATTGTTTTAGATTACGTGAAAAAAATTAAAAGTCTTTCTGTAAGAAAGAATAATTTTGCTGTGGTTAATGATTATAAGGAATGGACCAATTCATCTTATCGACGAATTGAAGATTTTAAAAAATCAAATTTTTATGAGGTTACTTATACTGAATTTACGAAAACAAATGACACATTTGATTTCGATATGAAAATTCAAGCAATAGCTATGATTGAAAATACAACCGATCTTTCTAACAAATATACAGATAATTTTACAAAGTATTTGAATCTAAAACTATCAAAAATCACTGATACAAATTATGCCTGCTTCACCTCTATAGACTTATGGAAAATGGCTTTAACAAATGAAGATAAATCTGCTTTAAAGACAATAACAAAGGAAGATGTAGACAAAGGTTGTGGATATTTGAAATACAATATATCGGTTATTATTTCAAGTACCGACGGAAGTAAAAGTGTCAATGGTTTTATTGGCTTAACTTATTTTATGTATGGAGGTTATTTGGGGGAAGTTGGCGTAGATACAATAGAATCAGAAGTAATTTCAATTAGCTTTTGATAATGAAGAAAAAGTCGCTTTGAGTTAACCAAAGCGACTTGTTTTTAAACGCCTGTCGAGGGATTGCTATCTGAAGGAATAATGATATCAACACCATCCGTGCCGGTCATCACCTCAGGTAATTTACCATCCCATTTTTCTAGATATTCTAAGTATTTGACAAAATCAACGATAACTTTTAAGTCTTCTTTTGTATGACTTTCATCATAGACAATTGAATATTGTGTGCTAACAAGCGAAGTAGTAATCGTTTTTCTTATTGTACCTTCATTTTCATAGGAAATCATCACACCAGTAATTGGAGAAGAAGTGACTTCTGTTTCTTCGTTTTGAGAAGAAATCTTTTCGCCTGTTTCAACCATTTCAAATAAAGTTTCAATGTTTTGAATATAAGTTTCATTCACTGTAAAGCCTAATGATTTTGCTAATTCCACAATCTTAAGGGCCATGGCTTCTGCGGAAGCTGATGCAATAATCTTTTGACTCTCAGCGTCCCCACGTGCAGCTTCAATTTTCGCTTGAGCAGTGAGTTTGGCAACTTCTAATTCTTGTTCGGCTTTTGTAATAGCGGCTTCTTTTTGTTGTTCCGCTACAACTTTATCTTCAACGGCTTTTTCAAATTCGTCAGTGAAGTCGATATTTGTTAAGTTCACGGCAGTCACTTGAACGTAATAACGATTACCTACAGCTTCTTTAATGGTTTGTTCAACTTCTGGAGAAATCATAGAGCGGGTTTCAATAATCTTCATAGCGGTGTATTTAGAAAGTATGGATTTTACATTGTCATCGGCAACTTTTTCAATACGTTGGGCTAGAGAGGACATGTTAGAATACTCGGTTAAGATATTTTCGGCCTTTGAAGGATCAATACGATATTGCACCGTCATTTGAATATTCATCGTCTGGGCATCGCTAGAATAAGAATTAGTGTTGATATCCAGTTTTTGCACAGTAGTGTCAAAATAAATGTATTTACTGGTTAAACAGAAATCAAAATAAGTACCAGGCATTCTTGTACCGACAATTTTGCCTAAGCTTTTCATAACCGCTACTTGGCCAGCTTCGACTTGATGGAACGAAGATGGAATTAAAAATGTACAAATAAAAGAGACACAAAGGCTAATCGTTGATATTTGTGCTATTTTTTTATTTTTCGCATTTTTTTCTTTACTTTTCTTTTTAGATACTGAGTAGACCAAAAGACTAAAAGACGTAATAACGACAAGCAAAAATAAAATAAGTAAAATGTTTTGAATCATGTTATTTACCTCCTTTACAACATAACATATTCATTACAACATTATTTTTATGAAAAAGACCATGGCTCCTTTTTCACCATGATCTTGCGAAATCTTATTTAGATTAGTATCTCCAGTTAAATAACAGGGATGTTGAAGATACTCGAGTACGCTACTCCTCATGTACTTATATTATAGAATAAATTATAAATAAATACAATATATATCTAAAAAAATGAAATTAGAAGTGTTTATATAAATTATTTTGACATATTCGACTATTATTTAATCATATAACCATTATGTATTGATAAATAGAAAAAAATTACGATAATATATAAAATAGCATTTTAAGGAGATAAAATAAAATTAAAAAGTAACATAAGTTATTTATTTTCAAGTGGTGTGGACTATGCTAAAATAAAGTACGTAAAAGGTTTTACAAAGAAAGGTAAATTAAATAATCAATATTATTTAAAAGGTAGAAATATGATGATCATTGGCATTGCTGGGGGAACGGGGTCAGGAAAAACGACACTCGCGGATATTTTAAAAAAGGAATTTTTAGAGAACATTTCCGTTATTGCATATGATAATTACTATAAAAATCATGATCATTTGACGCTAGAAGAAAGAGCACAAGTGAATTATGACTGTCCAGAAGCATTAGATACGGAATTATTAATTCAGCACTTAAAAGCGTTAAAGCAAGGAAAAGCAATTGAAATGCCAATATATAATTTTAAAATGCATATGCGCGATAAAGAAACGATTACGATAAAACCAGCTACGATTATCGTGGTTGAAGGTATTTTGCTATTCCATTTAAAAGAATTACGTGATTTATTCGATTTAAAGATTTATGTCGACGTCAGTGCGGATATTCGCATTCTTCGAAGAGTGAAGCGGGATATTGAAGAAAGGGGACGTACTATCGATAGTGTAACGGCCCAATATCTTTCTACGGTACAACCGATGCACGATAAATATGTAGAGCCTACCAAAAAATACGCGGATATTATTTTAAATAGTAGTTTAAATGCCTCAGCAATTAGTTTGATTTCGGAAAAAATCATTCGTGAAATCTATAATCAAAATAGTTTAGTAAAATAATCATTCAATAATAAACAACAAAAAAAGCCGATGCAAATCGGCTTTATCTGTTTCTTATGGTGCCCGGGACCGGACTTGAACCGGTACGGTATCGCTACCGAGGGATTTTAAGTCCCTTGCGTCTACCTATTTCGCCACCTGGGCAAGTATAAGAATGGTGACCCGTATGCGACTCGAACGCATGACCCCTTGATTAAAAGTCAAGTGCTCTACCGACTGAGCTAACGGGTCAAAATTGGCTGGGGTACCTGGGATCGGACCAGGGAAATGACAGAGTCAAAGTCTGTTGCCTTACCACTTGGCTATACCCCAAAGAAGATGGTGGAGGAGGGTGGATTTGGACCACCGAACCCTAAGGAATTGATTTACAGTCAACCGCGTTTGGCCACTTCGCTACTCCTCCAAATATAGATACGAAGAATGGTGGATGTTGACGGGATCGAACCGCCGACCCCCGCCGTGTAAAGGCGATGCTCTCCCAGCTGAGCTAAACATCCATGGGACACGCGTGCTTATATAATATATCATTCTTGCTACTTTTAGTCAATTAGATTTTTAAAAAAATTTAGCAAATTTTCAAATTGTGAAAAGCCGCGTGTTGAAGGTGTTTTAAAATAAAGATAAGCCCTAGATTTTTAGAGTTTTCTAGGGCCATCTAAAAATCAAATTAATAACCTTTTTTTCCAAGAAGATGGAACATGTTCTTCTTATAGATTTCAACGCCAGGTTGATTAAATGGGTTGATTTCTAATAAGTAAGCACTCATAGCGCAAGCTTGCATAAAGAAGAAGAATAGATGGCCTAAGTTATGAGCGTTCATTTGATCAAGGTGAAGAACCATCGTTGGGACGTGTCCGCTTTCCGCATGAGCATCTAAAGTACCAAGGAAGGCTTTTTCATTGACAAAGGAGAGTGTTTTGCCTTCTAAGTAGTTTAATCCATCTAAATTTTGTTCATCATGAGGTACGATAATATCTTCTTTTGGTTGGTCAACATAAATAACGGTTTCAAATAGAAGAGGAGTGCCATCTTGAATATATTGACCCATTGAGTGTAAGTCCGTAGAGAAGGTGACAGAAGAAGGAAGTAAACCTTTTTTCTCTTTTCCTTCGGATTCGCCAAATAATTGTTTTAACCATTCACCGATTTGCGTTAAAGAAGGTTCATAGGTAACAAACATTTCAACACTCTTTTGATGATGATAGAAATAATCTCTCATTACGGCATATTGATAACAAATATTAGTGGACAAATCTTCATTGTTATAAAGCTCCATGGCTTCTCTTGCCCCATCTAACATTTCTTGAATGTTAACGCCACTACAAGCAATAGGGAAAAGACCAACTGCGGTTAAAACAGAGTAACGGCCACCGATATCATCAGGAAGAACATAAGTAGTATATCCTTCTTGGGTGGATAAAGTTTTTAAAGCACCTTTTTCTTTATCGGTTGTCGCATAAATGGCTTTTTTAGCCGCTTCTTTACCAATTTTAGTTTCTAACATTTCGCGTAATAAACGGAAAGAGATGGAAGTTTCAGTGGTGGTACCTGATTTAGAAATTACGTTAATGGCAAAGTTTTTGTCTTTTAAATAGTCCATGACTTGGGCTAAATATTTAGGTGAAAAAGTTTGACCCATATAAATGATTTTTAAATGGTCATTTGGGAATAAACCATTTAAAGCTTCAATGGCTGCGCGAGCGCCTAAATAGGAACCGCCAATACCACAAACGACTAAGACATCGAAATGCTCTCTAACGTACTTTGCATCTTCAATCATGCGTTGGACTTCTTCTTTATCATAGTCTCTTGGCCAAGTTGTCCAGCCTAAGAAATCATTTCCAGCACCGGTCTTATCTAAAATCATGTGATGGATTTTTTTAACTTTTTCTTGATAATCTTCAAATTTCACATCGGTATGCGTGTGTGCTAAATCTAATTGAATCATTTTGTTTTCTCCTCTTTTTTCCAAGCATCTTCTATCCATTGATCTAAATGGTCGGCTAAGGCTTGGAAATCTTTTGCTTCATCGTCGTTTTTTCTTTTTCTTTTTAATACGGGTGGTCTACGAACAATTTGCCGTTCTCTTTCAACCGTTTGTTTTAAGGATAAACGCAAGTAATGGTTTTGGGCATCTTCGCCAATGATTTTGACGCGCACCATTTTCCCAATTTGAACATAGTCGTTTATACTTCTAACAAAGCGAGAGGAGATTTCGGAAATATGGATTAACCCTTGTTGGCCATTTGGAAAAAGAACAAATGCGCCATAGGGTTGAATTCCCGTGATGGTTCCTTCATGGATTTCTCCCACCGCATATAGTATAGTATCATTCATCATTAAAACTCCATAATATTTTTTCCAACTATCGTTTTATTATTAGCTTCTTCATCAAAAACGTGATAAATATCGGTAACGCTTTTGATATTAGTGATGGAGAGTACAAGTGGTTTGATTGCTTCAATGACTTCTGGCAACTCAATGTATTGCGCTACTTGAATAAAATCATTGACAGAGCTTCTAGTTACACCTTTTAAGACAAGGCCTTTTTCTAAAATGCTACGTGTATTAATTTGTACTCGATTTTCACTAACCCCCATGAGTACGAGAGTTGCACCCACTCGTGCTTGATCGATCATTTCGTTAATAGCAACTTCCGAGCCATTACCACCTACGCATTCAAATAAAGTATCAAAGGTTAAATGAGCCGCTTTTACTTCTTGAATGGAAAAAGTAGAAGCACCTTGGAAAGTTTGTAACTTGTCTTTATTTAAACCAATCACGGTAACAGGATGGTGAAGAACTTTATTTAATATAACGTAGACTACATACGCCATTAGGCCATCGCCCCATATGGCAATTTGATCATTTTCTTTAATATGAATTCTTCGTATTGCCGCATTAGCAACGCTGAGTAATTCAGAAAAAACTGCATATTTTGCAGGAATTTCTTCATTGTATTTCACTAAGAAATTCGTATTATAGGTAACATACTTTCTTAAGAATCCATCACAGGTACTACTAGCAAATTTAGCGTTAGGGCAATAGTTTTGTTCAATATCATAATCTTGGCAACGGGAAACTAAACAAGAAGCGCATTTGCTTTCATCGACAAGATTAGGAACTAAGATGACGTGGTCACCTTTTTTAAACTTTCCACTTGGATCTTTTAAAACCACACCGACCGCTTCATGAATTGGAGTAATCGGATATTTTTTTTCAAGAACTTCTTTCGCTCTTAATCCCAAGTAGTAGCGGAGATCAGCTTTACAAACAGCGAGTTTATCGATTTGCACAATGGCTTCAGTATCTAAAGGACTTACGTTCTCTAAAAATTCCTCAATCACCTTAGGATTTACGATTTTATACGTTTTAGAAAACATAATTATTGTACCTCGGTTTTTCCAATTTTAAGTAAAGCTTTTAACATCATTAAATCATCAAAAGTGGTGATTTTGAAATTCAAACGATCACCATTTACTAAATAAACTTCTCCTTGGTTTTTACGAATTAATTGGGCGTCATCACTCGCATTTTCAATATGATTTTTAATAGCTTCTTGATGCGCTTTCATAATTTTTTCATAACGGAAAGATTGTGGGGTTTGTCCTAAAAATAGTTCTTTTCTAAGAGGAACATCATCAATCTTTTCTCCGTCTTGCGAATGAATAATTGTATCTGCTGAAGGAATAACCGTGTCTACGGCGCCATAACGTAAAGCGCCTTCAATGTTATCAGAAATAATTCTTCCATTCACTAAAGGACGAGCAGAATCATGAATTAAAACGATATCATCATTTTTAGCAAAAGGAGCGATAGCGAGTAATCCATTATAAACAGAGGCTTGTCTTGTATCTCCACCTTCTACGACATGATGAACTTTAGATAAATCAAATTGACGAATCCAAACCTTAATTTCATCGATGTAATCTTTTTTGGTAACGACGACAATTTCATCAATGTCGAAGTGCATTTCAAATTGTTCGATTGTGTGAACTACGATAGGTTTATTATAAATCATTAAAAATTGCTTAGGTACAGAGGCATTTCCCATTCGAGTTCCGCTTCCCGCAGCAAGAATAATTGCAATGTTCATATGTTTTCTCCTTCAAAATACGTTATCAATATATCATTCATTGTTCATAATTACAATAAATATAAAACAAAGAAAACAGCCCATGAGAGCTATTTTCATCGATCTTTTGTATATAATTTTTCTTCTTTTCGAGATAGTTGATCATTTAGCGCAATTTTTTGGAAAATTAATTGCACAACTTTTTCTAAATCACTATTCTTACTATAGTCAGCTAAACTTACAAAGTTTACACGACCGTCTTCATATAATTGATTCACTTTTTCCTTTTTACCTTCTTGATAAATCGCGATAGAGTGACCACCATTATTTTTGACAAGAATCATAAAAGGAATATCGGTCATTCCATCACCAAAATAAATCATGTTGGTGTAGGGAATACGACGTTCACCTTGTTTTTCATTCACACCAGCGTCATCGGTTTGATCTAAGACGCCTTTACTAATACGGAAAAGATATTGTGTTTTTGCCGTGTAGTTGATTGCGTTCTTTGGCCAAATGGCAGTGCCGTCTTCGCCATAGTGGAATTCACAGCCAAAAATAGCTTTAAATTCGCTAGCAATTTTACAACCGTCAATAATCTCTTTGGTTCCCGATGAAACGATATAATGTTCCACTTGGAAGCCTAAAGAACTACCATATTCATTGATTCTTTTAAACCATGTTTCAACGCCACGATAAAAGGTGATATTTTTGCCAAGTGAAGTCAAATATTCTTTGGTTAAAGGAATACCTTTTTCTCGACATTTTAATACCATCATGTACATATATGAAAGAATTCTTTCGATTTGATACTTCTCCGATAATTTTCCTGTTTCTGACCAAAATTCTTGTGGTGTCATTCCTAAGTTAGGAATGAAACTATAGTTTTGCATATCATCCGTGCATAAGGTCTTATCAAAATCATAAATAAGAGCAATAATTGGTTTCTTTGCCATAATAATTCCTCCTTTCATATATTCTATATGAAAAACCTTATTTAGTCAAATTGTTATTCAAAGGCGCACCAACTGTATACTTATTCTCATAAAAATATATCTTTCGTCCTTTTATTGGTGAGTGAAAATTATGATTTTTGTATAAAAAAACATATCGTTTTTCTTTTCTTTTAGAAAAGACCTCGCTATAATGATTACGAAAGAGAGGGAATTATTTTATGAAAAAACCTATTATTCTTTGTATTTTAGATGGCTTCGGCTATCGTAAAGAAACGCGTGGAAACGCTGTTTATGAGGCAAAAAAGCCTAATCTTACCGCCTTTTTTGAAAAATACCCAACGACTTTAATTGAAGCTTCGGGGATGGCGGTAGGTTTACCAAAAGGTCAAATGGGAAACTCGGAAGTTGGCCATTTAAATTTGGGCGCCGGACGCGTTGTTTATCAATCACTTACTTTATTAAACAAAGCTGTAGAGGATGGCGATTTTTATAAAAATCCACATTATCTTCACGCTATTGAACATGTAAAAAAACATCACTCCAAATTACATGTAATGGGCCTACTTAGCGATGGCGGTGTTCATAGCCATATTGATCATATTGTCGCAATGCTTCGTTTAGCCAAAGAACAAGGACTTGACCAAGTTTACGTTCACTGCTTTATGGATGGAAGAGACGTTGATCCACAAAGTGGCGTTCATTACTTAGATACTTTACAACACGCGATGGATGAATTAAAAGTCGGTCAAATCGCTGATATCAGTGGCCGTTATTACGCTATGGATCGTGATAAAAACTTAGACCGTAACGATATTGCTTATCGCGTCATGGTTGATCATGATGGACCAAGTTTCAAGGATTATCATGATTTCTTAAAAGAACAATATACTTATTTACCAACTACGGGAAAAGAAGCAAGTGACGAATTCATTTTGCCACATTATCACGAAGGCGTTGAAGGACAAATTCAAGATGATGATGCTGTCATCTTCATGAACTTCCGTCCAGACCGTGCGATTCAAATTGGTACCATGATTACCAACCCACATTACTATGAGCATCCACCAGTGAATGAACAAGGTAATCCAGTTTATAAAGCTTATGTACCAGGCCATATTTTAAAGAACATTTTCTTTGTGAGTACAATGAAATATGCGGATTCTGTATTAGGCGAAATCGCTTTTGCTTTACCAAGCTTAAAGAATGTTTTAGGTGTCTGGTTAGCCGATCATGGCTACCGTCAACTTCGTATTGCTGAAACCGAAAAATACGCTCACGTTACCTTCTTCTTTGATGGAACGGTGAATTATGATGGTGTAACACAACCAGCATTAAAGAATTGCCGCCGTATTTTAGTCAATTCACCTAAAGTAGCAACTTATGATTTAAAACCAGAAATGTCTGCTTATGAAGTAACCGATCGCCTTTTAGAAGCTTTAAATGAACATAACTTAGATGTCGTTATTTTAAACTTTGCTAACTGCGACATGGTGGGTCATACCGCTGTTGAAAATGCTGTTGTTAAAGCCGTTGAAGATATCGATACTTGCTGCGGAAGATTAATCAAATGGGCTGAAGATAACGATGCCGTTTTAATGATTACTGCAGACCACGGAAATGCAGAAATGGTCATTGATGATGAAGGTAAACCATATACCGCTCATACCACCAACCCAGTTCCATATTCCATCAATATCCCAGGTGCAGTTTTAAGAAAAGATGGTAAATTGTCGAACATTGCACCAACAATTATTAGCTTATTAGGAGAAAAAGTTCCTGAAGAAATGACAGAACCAAGCATGATTCTTGAGGTGAAGTAAATGACATTTGAAGAAATTCCTTTACGAATTCCTAATCTTACAATTGTGGAAAAGAAAGCAAAAAAGTTTTTAGAAGAATTTCAAAATGCCACAAGTGCTAAAGAACAAGCAAAAGTAATTCGTAAATTTGATAAATATTACTTTAACATTCAATCGGATTTAACGGTTATTTCCATTCGATATACCTTAAATACCCAAGATCCAGAATATCAAGAAGCGCAAGCCAAAGCGGATGAACTTATTCCTGAAATTGAATCCATTTTAAATATTCCTTTTGCCAAAGCTATGCTTTCTTCGCCTTATTATGAGGAATTAAAGAAAATCTTTGGCGAACATTTCATGAATATTTATCGCGCTAAAGTGGAAAGTTTTGATGATCGTATTGTTGAAGATTTACAAGAAGAGAATCGATTACTTACCCAATATAACCGCGTCGTGAGTGCGGCTAAGATTCCTTTTAGAGGAGAAATCTATAATCTTTCACAACTTGCAAAATTCACGGAAGATTTAGACCGCGAAACACGGAAAGAAGCTTCCAAGGCTTATTGGAAGTTCTTTGAAGAGCACAATGAAGAACTCGGCAAAATTTATGATGATTTAGTGCATGTTCGTACGAAAATGGCTCATAAATTAGGCTACAAAAACTTTGTTGAATTAGGATATCTTCGTTTAGGAAGAACCGATTATGGCGCTGAAGAAGTGAAAAAATATCGCGATCAAATTTATCATGATGTTGTTCCGGTTACCAAAAAACTCTTCCGTCAACAAGCCAAGAGATTAGAAATCAAAAATCCCAAATATTATGATTACAATTTAACATTTAAAGATGGTAATCCAACACCAATCGGTAATCGTGACACTTTAGTGTTAAAAGCGCAAAAAATGTATGATGAAATGAGTGCAGAAACGGGATCTTTCTTCCGTTTCATGTGTGAACATCATCTTTTAGACTTAGATGCAAGAGCTGGAAAAAGTGGGGGAGGATATATGACCTATTTATCCCGCTATGAATTCCCATTCGTCTTTGCAAACTTCAATGGAACACAAGGCGATGTGGAAGTTTTAACCCATGAAATCGGCCATTCTTATCAAGGTTATTGCGCTCGTAAAATTTTTCCCCAAGTTCTTCAATCTCCAACCTATGAAGCTTGTGAAATTCATTCAATGAGCATGGAATTCTTTGCTTGGCCTTGGATGAAAGATTTCTTTGGTGATCAAGAAAAGAAATTCTTATTTGCCCATTTATCTAATGCAGTAACTTTCTTACCTTATGGAGTTGCTGTGGATGAATTCCAACACTTTGTATATGAAAATCCTGATGTTACCCATCAAGAACGATTGGCAAAGTGGAGAGAAATTGAAAAGAAATATCTACCTCATAAAGAATACAGAAAAGGTAGTTTCTTAGATTTGGGTGGATTCTGGATGAAACAAAGACATATTTTTGAAAGTCCATTCTATTATATTGATTATACTTTGGCTCAAGTGGTTGCTTTTGAATTCTTAATTGAAATGCAAAAAGATTATAAAAAGGCATGGAAAAAATATAATCGTCTCTGCAATTTAGGCGGAAAATATCCGTTCACTCTTCTTTTAAAGAAAGCGCATTTAGCAAATCCTTTCATAGAAGGTACAGTGAAAAAGATTATTCGCCCCATTGAAAGAAAACTTAAAAGTATATTATAAAACGTAGCAGAAGCTACGTTTTTTTTATAAAAATAAAAAAGGCCAATCAAAATCAGCCTTATCTTTTAAAAACTGGTGCAGGCAATGAGACTTGAACTCACACGGGTCTCCCCATACGCCCCTCAAACGTACGCGTCTACCATTCCGCCATGCCTGCAAGCGTGTATATTATACCAAAATTAAAAAATATTGCAATAATAAAAAATAGAAATCTAATGGGGCTATAACCAAAATTAGGTAGAACAAGTGATAATTACGTTGGTAATGAAAACTAGTTAAAGGTAAACTTACGACAAATGTGTGAAATGTTATATTTTTTATGACCTTTAAAAATTGACTTTACAAAAACAATTTTTTATAATAGCCTTACTTTGTAAGGAGTTGAACGATTTATGGCAGGTGACATGTCGAAACTACGCATTGTTCAGTTTTGCGACAATTTTTTTCCGCAAATTGATGGTGTCGTTAAAGTTGTTCATAATTGCGCGTTACGCTTAAATCAAAAAGAAGATTGTATTGTTGTCGTTCCTAAGTATGAAAAGCATCCCTATGATGATTCGAAATTTTCGTATCCAGTATGTAGAAAATTAACAAAGGTAATGACATTTAATAATTTTGAAGTCCCTTTTCCTAAAACGGATCGTGAATTAACAAAGAAGATTCTAGATTTTGATGGTGAAATCTACCATTGCCATTCGCCTTTTTTTATGGGTCATTATGCTTTAAAACTAGCAAAGAAAAAGAATATTCCAGTGGTTGCAACATTTCATAGTCAATTTAAAGAAGACTTTTTAGCCACTACGAATAATAAAGTGCTCACCAATTGGATGATTAAATATATTGTAGATTTCTTTGAACAATGTGATGAAGTTTGGGCACCTTCTAGAAAAGCGGCCGAAATATTAAAATCGTATGGGTATGAAAAAGAAGTTTTTGTAATGGAAAATGGTACAGATTTCGTCTATCCTGAACATATTGATGAAATTAAAGAAAAAGCGCGACAGGATTTTAAAATTGATAAAGCGCATAAAAACTTATTATACGTTGGACAACTTCGGTTTGTTAAAAATCTTAAATTAGTGTTACATACCATGCTTCGATTGATTCGAAAAGATAATTCTTATCATCTTTATTTAGTCGGTGAAGGATTAAACGAAGAAGAAATGCGCACATATGTGAGAAAACATCATTTAGAAAACAATATTCATTTTGTTGGAAAAATTGCAGATATTAAGGTTTTAAGCAGTATTTACGCGATTTGTGATTTATTCTTCTTCCCATCAACTTATGATACATATTCCATTGCGGTAAGAGAAGCCTGCATTATGGAAACTCCAAGTTTATTAACCATTGGTTCAAGTGCTGCTGAAGCTTTTACTAACGACGTGAATGGCTTTTTAGCGAATGGTGATGTTTGTTCCATGGAAAAACGTATTTTAGAAATTTTTAGTGATGACGCTCATCGAATTGAAGTAGGAAAAGTAGCGGCAAAAACCATTCCAATTACGTTTGATACGATGGTAGATAGAACTTTAGAACGTTATCGTTACTTAATAGCAAAACGTAAAGAAAGCGAAGGAAAAAAGAAAAGAACTGTGCGAAAATCACCTCAAAGAAGAGTAAAAAAACAAAAACAAGAGAAAAAGAAAGAAGCGTAGTGCTTCTTTTTTTGATTATTCAATTAATCCAGAAAGCGATTTAAAAATTCTTCTAGAGGAA
>FR897021.1 GCA_000437235.1 Coprobacillus sp. CAG:826
AATTTTGAAGCCTCGTTTTTATTTACTATCAAGATATAAAACAGAATTTCGATTTAAAACGAAGTTTCCACTTTCAAACAAGCTGTAATCAGTTTTCCATCCTATTGCGGTAATCAAACTATATAACTTAGACGTTAGCGATTGTGTTTGACGCTCTATACCTACGATTAATGAACACATAAAAAGATATTTAAAGATTTTAAACTAGATGAGACCTCAGTTATTAAAAAATTCCGAATAACTACTGAGGATGGCAAAGTTTCTAATGAAATAGCCAAATTTCATATAGAAACAGAATTTGAAAAATATAGAGTCATTAAAATCAATTGTTTATGTCTGATTTTAATAAGTTTATGTTAGAACTAGAACAACACACTAAGAATTATGAAGACGAAAAAAATAACATTAATACTCTTTCATTTTTTATTGATTTGAAATCTTAATGCTATCCTTAATAAATAATTCTTTTTCATTGCCACATTATATGGTATAAATAAAGTGTATAGAGAATTTTACTTCTTACTATGAGGTATTACTCTATTTAATCATTGAAGTAAATCATTCATTTCGTTTAACTTTATAGGGGGGAAAGTTATGAGAAATCAAAAAATTTTTACTTGTGCATCGCTATTTTTTGCTTTGTTAACATTAATCACAAGTTCGTGTGGAAAAAGGCCACATCAAAGTTCATCATCCGTTGAATCGTATACCATTACTTGGAAAAATTACGATGGTGCGATTCTTGAAATAGATAGTAATATCAAAATGGGAGAAATACCTACCTATGATGGGAATATCCCAGAAAAACCAAGTGACGAAAGATATTCCTATACTTGGTCTGGTTGGACACCTGAAATTACTCCAGCTTTGAAGGACCAAACTTATACGGCTATCTACTCTTCTAATCAAATACAATATGAAATTACTTATAATTTATATGGTGGGGTAAACGATCCATCTAATCCTACTTTTTATACCTTTGAAGATCATATATCATTTAAAGCCGCCACTAAAACTGGATATACTTTTTTAGGTTGGGAAGATAATAAGGGCGAACGAATTACTTCCATTGCTTCAGGTCATACTGGCCCTCTTGTTTTACATGCAATTTGGAATAAAGGCAATGAATATTCCCTCACTTTAGATGCCAATGGAGGTATTCTTTCTCAAAATCAATTGACCATACAATTTGATCATGAATATTCTTTACCCGATCCTACACTCATCGGGCATACGTTTGATGGTTGGTATGTCGGTGAGGAAAAAATTGAAAGTCAAGGTATATGGCATATTGCGCAAGATATCACATTAGTGGCTAAATGGTCTTTTGAATATTATTCAATTATTTATCATCTTGATGGAGGCCTGAACCATCCAGATAATCCATCTACTTATACCATAGAAACCGAAACCATTACTCTAAAAGAAGCTTCTAAAAATGGATATACGTTTGAAGGATGGTATGATGAGTCTTTTGATAATCAAATCACATCTATTGAAAAAGGAAGTTTGAAAGAAATCAATCTTTTTGCAAAATGGGAAATCATTACTTATCAGATTAATTATGATTTAGATGGAGGAGACAATGACATTAACAATCCTCTTTCTTATACAATTGTGGATGAAATTAATTTATTAGAGCCTACTAAAAATGGTTATTCTTTTGATGGTTGGTTCCATAATGGCACTCTTTTATCTACGATTCAAAGAGGAACGTTTGGTAATTTGACTCTAAAAGCAAAATGGAGTCCTTATAAAAACGGATTTACAATTATCACTGAAGATATGGAAAAAGGAAGTGTCATCGTTGTATCTGGAAGTGGATATACAGATGAAACCATCATCATTAAAGCCGTGCCTGCTGAAGGTTATGTATTTGAAGGTTGGTATAAAAACGGATTAGAAAAAATTAGTAAAGAAGAAACATACACTTTCACCATGCCTTATCGCGATATATTCTTAAGCGCTCGTTTTGTCACTGAAGCCGAATACGAAGATGCCATTTTAAAGAAATATGGCATGAAACCCGTTTTATCGGATGATAGAAAGACGCTTACTTATGGATTATATCCGCAAAAAAAAGTAACCGATGCTGAACTGATTCATTCATTAAATCAATTAACCAAAACCGAAACGAATGGATGGTATTTATATGACGAAGAATATTACGCTAAAGTCATTGCCAATCCTTATGACAAAAACATTCAATTTGATAACGGAGACTCCATTATAAAAGATGAAGTATATTGGTTTCATTGTGAAGCAATTCAATGGAATGTTTTAAAAGATTATATGGGGGAAATCCGATTAATTTCTAGTTCATTATTAGAAAATCATGATTACTATACTTCATACGCTACTCGAAGCATCAATAACAAAACAATTTATGCCAGCAATTATGAACATAGCACAATTCGTTCATGGTTAAATAATGAATTTTATAACAGTGCTTTTGCTTTAAACTCTTCATTTATTCAAACCACACTTGTCGACAATAGTAAAGAAACAAATCAACTTGATAGCGACACATATATCTCTAATAATACAATGGATAATGTTTTCATATTAAGTGTTCAAGAGTTTTTAAATAGCAATTATGGATTTCATTCTACGAAAGATCAAACATCCACTCGCTATTGCAAACCAACCGATTATGCTAAAGCAAATGGCACATATTATTATCCAAGTGCGGGTTTATCATTCCAATATTGTGGGTCTTATTGGACACGCTCACCTTTAGAAGGTTATCCATATTATTCACAAGTAGTTAATGTAAATGGTGGCATCGTATCATCCCCCATCATATCCCCCTCTAGTGGCGTTCGCCCAAGTATCGTTATCAAAATGAATTAAGGTTTTATCCAATTGATTTTAACTTTTATCAGCATATAAAAACGAGGTTTCATCATTGAAGCCTCGTTTTATTTACTATCTAGATATAAAACATAATTTCGATTTAAAGTATTTTTTCCATTCTCAAACAAACAATAATCAATTTTTTATTCAGTTTAAATAAATCTGTTCATAAAGATATTTTCGTTATTTTTTTTTCAATTTCTTTTTGTTTAGCTTTAAAATAGGTATAATAAAAATAGGTTTTTTAATGCAGAATTTCATTAAAATTCATTTGGAGGTATTTATGAATTATAAGGTTATTGAAATAAAAGATATACAAAAAATCAATCAATATCAATGGTTTCGACAATTTTCTAATCCTTGCTACGGATTCAATGTTAAAATGGACATTACCCGTCTTGTTCACTACACAAAAGAACATCATCAAAGTTTTTTTATTAATACCCTTTATTTGATTACAACTGCCTTAAATCAAATTGAAGAAATGCGAATACGTGAGGTGAATGGAGAAATTCGTCTCTATGATAAAATTAATCCCACTTTTACAGTAATGACCTCAGTGGGTATCTATGAAAACACTGACTTTGAAATGGTCGATGATTATCGAGAATTTTATAAAAGGGCGCATTCCATTATTGAAAAAGTTAAAAAACAAACAAAAGTAAAAGAAACTTATAATGATTCTACACTTTATAATGATTTTTATATGACATGTATTCCTTGGCTTTCAATCGAAAGTATGACTCATCCTTTGATTGATAACGATTACGCTTCCCTTTCTTGTCCTAGAGTTTGTTGGGATAAATATCGTGAGGAAAACGGGAAGATTATAATGACTTTAAACATAACAGTAAGCCATTGTTTTGTCGATGGATATCCATTATCTCAAGCATTTTTACTCATACAAGAATATTTCAATAATCTAACAGGAATTATTGAATAACCTATCGGAAAATGGATACAACCGATGATGTTTTTTATTGATTTTATTAGCATTTTACATTGGAATGGAAACAAGTATTAGATGAGTTAGCCATTCAATATTAATAATACTTTTTATAAAGTTACATATTCTTTACAAGAATGATTGACGATAATCCTATTTCGTTCTATTATTATGCAGTAATTTGAGTTTTTATTGGGGAAGAAGGCATTTTTATGTTAGTAAAAAAGAAATCAAGTGATATGTTAAACGGTTCCTTGTGGGATAAAATATTGCTTTTCGCTCTTCCTATTGCTCTTACCGCTATATTAGAACAATTGTTTAATGCCTCCGATATTGCCGTAGTCGGTAATTTTACTGGTGACTTAAAAAATATCGCAATGGCCGCTGTAGGCGCAAATAGTCCTATTATCAGTCTTATCGTCAACTTCTTTATTGGTTTTTCTTTGGGTGCAAATGTCGTCATTGCTAAAGCTTTTGGTGAAAAGAAACAAGAATCAATTACCAAAGCTGTACACACCTCTATCATATTGTCTCTTCTATGTGGAATAATTATCGCTATTATAGGTGAAATCTTTGCTTCTGATATTTTAAAAGTGCTTAAAGTTCCGAATGATGTACTTCCGTATGCTTTATCTTATTTAAAAATATATTTTATCGGCTTACCCGTTATTCTTTTATATAACTTTGAAGCCGCTATTTTTAGAAGCATCGGTAGAACGAGAGTTCCCCTTGTGGTTTTAGCGATATCGGGTGTCATCAACATCATTTTAAATTTAATTTTTGTTATTTTCTTTAAAATGAATGTAAATGGCGTCGCTTTAGCAACAATTATCTCAAATGCTATCAGTGCGATTATTCTATTTATTCTCTTATTAAAAACGGATGACTGCATAAAAGTTGAATGGAAAAAATTAAGAATATATTCTAATAGTCTTGCTGACATTTTTAAAATTGGATTCCCTTCTGGAATGCAAGGCGCATTATTTGCAATTTCAAATATTGTAATTCAAACCGCTATTAATTCACTTGGTGCTGATGTCATGGCGGGATCAAGTGCTGCTTATAACATTGAAATATTTGCTTATTATATTTTCAATTCTTTTAGCCAAGCTTGTACGACTTTTACCAGTCAAAATAATGGAGCTAAGAATTATAAGAGATGCCAAAAAATATATAAGCTATGTTTACTAGAAGATTTAATTGCAACGATTTCTGCTGTACTTCTTATCTTATTGATTGGTCGACCTTTGCTTTCCATATTTAATAACAATAAAGAAATTATTGAAATTGGATATCAACGCTTAGTTTTCATTTTTTCTGCTTACTTGTTTAGTATGACTTATGAAGTCACAGCTGGTTATTTAAGAGGTTGGGGAAAATCTCTTGTTCCCGCTATATTAACCGCAATCGGCGTATGTGGTGTTCGTATTTCATGGATTGCCTTTGTTTTTCCAAAGTATAACTCTTTCCGTTGCATATTAGTCTCCTATCCTGTAAGTTTATTTATCACTATGGTTCTTATGCTCATTGCTGTAGCGATTTATCGACCCACATATAGAATTCTTAAAAAGCAAAATTTAGAAAATAAATAAAATGGTCATTAGTTCATCTTCTTGTTTTATTCATAACTAATTAACGAAGTCTTTTATTACATACAAAAAAAATATATAATGAAACAAAGGAAAGATAAAGATGAAAACTATAGTACGAATCGTTTATTACGGATATGGAGAAAGCAACACCTACATTGCTCTTTATGAATATTTAAAGAAAAAGCACGATGATTTAATTACTCAAGATGCTTATCATTTTTCTTGTAGTCAAGGAAATTTTGAGCTTCTTTCTGGAAGAGATTTAGATGAAATCAAACAAATTTTATTAAGAGGTCAAGCCGATATGGCCTTTGTTCCTTTTGCTAATAGCGATTCAGGTATCGTTCCTCAAATTCGGAATTTTTTATGTTCACCTTCTTATGAGGTTGTTGATATGCAAACCAGTAAGATTGTTCTTTATGCATACATGCATAAATCTCATCAAGGCATGAAAGGAACGGAAGTAGAAACAATCTATGGTAATGTTCCAACTTTTAATCAGTGTTCTTCTTTTGTAGCGCATCAGATTCCCTTTGCTGTTTATAAGCGCCTAGCTTCTACTACCGAATCAATGAATTATTTAGAAGGACATCCCGAAGAAAAAGCCATTTGCTTTGGAAATATTGAAGGCAAAAAAAGAGAGAATCTTATTTTGTTTGAAAACAATTCTGTTTCAAACTCCGATCACACATATACAAAATTTTTCTTAGTTCAAAGAAGAAAAAAATTACCCAACCTACCCATTAAAAAATGGACACAATCAGCAAAATTGGCAAGTATTAAAAAAGCTTTAATTGGTTATTATTTATATGAATCCACGCCTAGCGAACATAGCCAAAAAAGTAAATCACCTGCTTCATTCCGTGTTGTATCTATTCTTCCTCAAGGAAAAGAATTAGCGGTTCAAGGATTTACTATTGGCTATAAAACAAATAAAATCTGCCATAGTGTTTCAACCACTGTCGATTTAAAAGAAAATGAACTTTACTTTTATTATGAATATGAGCCTGAAAATCAAGATGGAAGTAAGGTAAAAGGTATCGTTTTATTAAAATGTGATCTTTCTCTTTTCGAAAAAGAAAGACGCTTAAAAGGCCATTATTATGGCTATGACAATAATAAAACTGGCTCTATGCAATTTATTAAGATTTCCAAAGAAGAATTTGAGGTGTATCAACGTGACCCAGAATAAATATCGTGCTTTTATTTCCTTTCCCCGTTTAGAAAGAGAAGATAGTGATGAAGAAGTCTATACAGAAGAATACTATTTTTCTATGTGGCTTTATCATACATTAGAAGACTTAATGGGAATACATACCTTCTATTGCCCTTATTCTTTAAAAGAAAGAAAAGAAGCTACTTTTTCATTAGAAATAGAAAGAGCTATGGAAGAATCCGATGTTATCATAGCCGTAAGTTTAGATACCAAAAATGAAGGAAGAAAGTATGTTGAAGAAGAAAGGAAACTCTATGTAACAACAAGAAAAGGACGAAAAGCAATGCCTTACTTTGTTGTCTCTAGTGCAACAAAACCTCTTATAGAAAAATCTTCTTTTTATACTTCCTATGATAGCGAAATGGCGCTTTATAAAGATACTACTTCGATTTCTACCATGTTAAATACATTAAATCAAGTGATTTTAAAGGAAAATAAAAGAGTGAGTGATATTAAACTTTGTAAAAACTGTTTCCGTATCTTTCACGATCATAATGAGGAAGGAACGATATGTTTATATCATCCGATTTCTCAAATTAAACGTACAGAAAAAGGCTTTTTATTCCAATGTTGCAACAAATTAGCTGAAGCAAAGAAAAATGAAATTCCTGAAATCAGCCCTGGTTGTATGATTGGAAAACATGAATTCTAAACTTGTAAAATGAATAATAATGAGAGGAAAATTATTTTATGAAAAAATTTTTTGGTATCATTAGTACTTTTTTTGCTTTAATTCAGTCTTTTTTCTTTTGGTTTTGTTTTGTTTGTTATATAACACATTTAAATCAATTTGGGCATATTTTATCTCATGTTGGTTTCTGGATTATTACCTATATTATTCTATTTATTTTTTCTATTATCGATAAATTCGTTAGAGGTTTAAAGGGCTTTGAAGTAATATTTCTAGACGCCCTTCTCTCTCCTATTCGTTTCTTTGCTCAACTGATCACCACGATTCATGTGTTTCAAGGTAAAACAGAAATAAAGCGTGGCGGTTATTTTGATAATCGATTCAAAAACACTTTCTATTTTACGTTATGTTCTATTGATGTAAGTGAACCCAGTGATCGTGTAACTCATTCTTATGAATCAACGAACTATTATCGACAAAAGCATTATCAAAGTGATCGTTTATCCTCCAGTTCATCTTCCTCTTCTTCAACTTCTTCATCCTCTTCATCTTCCTATTCACCTTCTCCTAGACCAGAAGAAAAGAAACCTGAAAAAGTTTATGGTTACTTTGCTGTTTTAAGAGAAATGGAGATGATTGCTTACAAACATCAAAGGAGTGTTTTTTCTTCTTCACGCGCCGAAGCTAGAATTGAGATGAATGCTCGTATTAACGGAAATACCATCACTTTTTCTTTTAATGTAAAAACTCATTACTTAGAATGGATAAAAAGCCAAGTAGAAGCAGACGATTTTCAACGTGACATTAAAAATGAATTAGAATCTATCCAAAGTTCAATTCAAAGTGATGTAAAGGACTGGCTTACTGACCATGCAGTAGATAGAGACTATTATCTTTCCTTCCGGTAAATCTTTTTTATTATTCTAGTTACATAATCTTATTCTTTCATATTAAATCTCTTTTAAAAATTGTATAGCCTTTTTCTTGTCCAATTTTTAGGGTACTTTCATTTTTTGCTCATTTGCTTTAAAACATTTCTTTAAGAAAGCGCTTTTAAAGAAATATATATAGATTTGCTTCATCAAATATGCTAAACTCTGTTTATTCTTTATAAAAGAAGAAGAAGAGTTTATTTTTTTTAATTTACTCTTTAAATTCATTAGATAAGATTGTTCTAACAATATTTTTATGTAAAATGTTGAAGATGTTTTATCTTATCTATTGAAACTACCTCTTATATTTCATCATAGGATGACTTTTTAACATAACGAAATGGAAATAAGAGATACTAAAAACGGGGGGGCAATCCAGTTAGATTTTGTAAAGTAATGAAAGGAGCAAGTATTCTCTAATCTAATTGGCATTAAAAACGAGAATACAAAACAACTATGAAAAAACAAAGCTTATTATTTGTTTTATCCATGCTTGTTTTAACTGGATGTCAAGGCACTCCTTCTTCAACAAGCACTTCTACTGTCGCCGAGCCTATCGATTTTGCTCAAAAATTCAATTATATGAAAGGTAATCTTAAATTAAGTGGAACTCTTACGTATAAGTTCTATAACTTAAACGAAGAAACTGGTGAATTCACTCCTACTACTGGTGAACCAGTTACCACAAATTTAAATGTTGAATTTACCGATGCAGGTTATCTTTTATCCTATAATGGTGACTTTGATGAAAACTTCACCCAAACCTTATTTAAGTCTACCGATAACACTGTTGAATTACGTTATATTAATAACAACAACAAACTAGAAATTTCTCGTCCAAAAGATAAAAATGGCAACGAATATGATTTCACTCCTTACACCAATCCATTTGTTAATGTTTCAAATCATGATTTACTCATTAGCGAAGATGGCAAAAGTGCTTCTTTCAATTTAACTGAAAAAGCTGCTTTAGCTAGTGACTTCGTATCCGCATTAACCTGGTATACCTTCCAAGATACGACAGGAAAAGTTACTTTAGATGAAGTGACGCTTCTTGCTGATGATGAAAAAGTTACTGGTGTGCATATTGCCACTCCTGTTTTAAGTGAAACTTTACGTCATGGCACTTATACTTTTGATCTTACCGTTTCTGCTACAGGAGAAGATGTTGTAGGTCCAGTTACTCCAACACCTGTTATCTCCGAAGATGATGCTAAACTTGCTAAATTGAAGACCGCACTAGAAGAAATGAATGCAAGTGATTATGAAGCTACGCTCTCTATTGATAACTCTTATACTTATAAAGTATATAAAGATAGCAAAGGTGCTTTCTGCGCGGATGTGAACGAAGAAGCCTATCAAAATGGTTTTTATGAAGCGGAAGATGGTACTTTTTATCAAGTTACTTATAGTAGAAAAGTAAATGGTCTTGGAAAAGCTGAATGTAAAAATAAAAAAGAAGATTGTTTACCAAAATGGTTAATGTTTGCTGCTTCTCTTTATACACCAACAGAAAATGCTAATGAATTCAAGATTTCTTCTGAGGTTTCTGCAGATTCTTTAAAAGAATTTGGCTTTTTACAAGGTGTTCAAAATTGTTATGAATTATCTGGAACGGAAAGTTTTACCATTCAACTTACTGAAGATGGTCATGTTGCCTCTGTTCATTTTATGAGTGACTGGTTTGATGCCACTTTGACTATTAACAAAATCGGTAGTGCAACCATGCCATTCAATCTTGATGAATTACCACTAATCTAATCTATTTACGTAAAAAGGCGATTGAGCAATTCAATCGTCTTTTTATTATCCCCAATATATAGAAAATAGTGGGATATGCGTGTACAATAAAAGAAATGAGGACGTGATAATAATGCCAGCAAAAAAATACCAAAAATATAATATAACCGGTATAGTACTTGTAGTGCTTTCTTTATTTATGCTAATTTTAAGTAATGGAAAAGATGATACATTCATCACCCCTCTTTTAATCATTGGCATCATTCTTTTAGTGGCCGGACTTTCTATTTTTCTTTATGTTTCATTAAAAATTAAAAGCGAGAAAAAGAAATTTGCCGCTAACCCAAAAAACAAATTAGAAAATTTAATTCATCAACACAAAAATGATAACGTCGTTTTTGATTTTATTGATTCTTATATTCATGATGAATTTCAAGAATTAAATGACTTACTCCATGGTACCAGTTGCATCGTGGATTATGATTACTCTATAGAACAAAATGGCGTCTATCTTATCATCGTTGAATTAATAAAAGAAAAGAAAAATCCATTTGGTGTTAGTGTTATTTCCTCTAATGATGGTTTATCTTTAGTCACAGAAAAAGAAACTTTTGATATACAAGATTGGACCAAAGAAGACGTATTAAATAAAATCCTAGAAATCATTGAAAACGAAGCCCCAAAAATCAACCCAGATGAAAGTGTGAATTTTGAAATTAAAAATTCAAAAAATCAATTTAAAATCATTCTCTTCTTCTTTATTCTCGGATGGTTAGGTACTTTAACTATACTCTTGTTAAATTTGCTTCATGTAATGAATCTATGGTTCATCATCGCATTTCCTGCTTTCTTTGCCATCATTGGAACGATTGGAGTAATTGCCTATTTTAGAGAAAAATTTATTTTAAAAGATGGAGAATATACCTATGTTTCTTTAGTAAAGAAACAAAAATGCCATTTTTCCGACATTGAAAAAATCGTCTTTGAAAAAAAGGATGGTGCCCTTTTTCTTAAAATCATCTTTTATGGAAGAAATAATAAAAAATTAATGTCTTTTATAGATGATGGAACCTCTTTTTCGGACGGAAAATTTATAGCAAGTCTCAATCATTATGGAATAAAATATGAACAGAACTTTGATTAATTGAAAGGAGTTTATTTTATGAAACAAAAGTTTAAAAGTATTCGTATCGTCGATAATTTTTATCAATCTTCCTCTTTCTTCCCTATGCCACTTTGTTTAATTGGTACTCTAGATGAAGAAGGAAAACTCACTTCTTTTGGTGCATATTCTTTAGTATTTCCTTATTACATTGCCGGAAAAGATTATTATGCAATGGTATTAGAATGTCGAAATACTTCTAATACCGCTAAAGGAATATTACGACACGAGAAATGCACGATTAACTTTCTACCCTTTTCTAAAAAAGGTTTTGTAGAGCATGTCCGTCTAGGCTTTCCAGGTGATACACCAGAAGAAAAAATGAAAGATTTTAAATTCACTACCATAGATGGAGAAAGGAAAAAAGAAGATCCTGAAGGAAATTATCCAAAAATCATTGAAGAAGCGCTTCAAGTATTTGAATGTACTTGGGTAAAAGAATTGGATAATGCCCAAAATGATCAAGTTCAAGATGAGTATCAAGAGCCTTATCATAACTTTAACGGCATCACTTCTAAATATGGTGCTCACTTCATCTTAAAAATTGATAAGATTTTATTAAAAGAAAAATATTATGACGCTATTGTTCATGGCGTTACTCGTAAAAATTTCTGTTCTCTTCCAACGAACTGGGGTTACCGTGATTCGAAATATTTCTGGTGTTCCGATTATAAAAAGCCGATTTCTGTAGGCATTCCCGATAAAGAAGTCGATTTAACTTCTGTTCGTTATGCCGCAAAAAGATTGAACACGGATGTTACATTTACGGATGACGCATTAAAATGTATTGTAAAAGTGCCACGTCCGTTTTTAAAAATTGTTTTACAAGGTTGCGTCGATTGGGCAAAACAAAATGGCGTAACTATGATTACTGAAAAAGAAATGAAAATCATTTCAGATAAACGCTCTAAAGACAAAAAGAAGAAAAAATAAGCGGAGATGATGTCCGCTTTTTTTATTGTTTTTTTATGATTATCCAACCGATTTTAAAAGTCGTCCCTTCATTTTCTTTTGATTGAAGATCTAATGTTAAATCGTAATTATTCACGATATGTTTAACAATCGCTAATCCTAAACCGGTTCCTCCAAGTTCTTTTGATTTCGCTTTATCAATTCGATAGAATCTTTCAAAAATTCGACTTTGTTCCGCATAAGGAATTCCTATTCCTGTATCCGAAATCAAAAAGAATGGCTTTTGAACGGTGACTTTAATTTTTCCACTTTGCTTATTATATTTAATTGCATTACTCATTAAATTAGAAATAAGATGATAAAGATCCATCGCATTCATTTTCACTTTGAAATCTTCTTTCTTTTCTATTTCTATGGTAATTTCTTTTTGTTCAATATCCCTTTGAAATGAGGTGAGAATATCTTGAATGGTTTCAAAAAGCGATAGTTCTGTCATATTTTTTTCATTTTGATTCGCTTCTAAACTTGCAAGATTCAGCATTTCCGAGATAATTGAATTCATTCGTTTTGCTTCTTTAGTGATTCTTAAATGTGCGTCTTCAATATCGTCTTTTTCTATCAATATCCCCTCTTCAATCATCTGCAAATAACCTAATATCGTTGTGAGCGGACTTTTCAATTCATGAGAGGCATTGGCAAAGAAGTCTTCTTTCATTTGATTGAGTTGCATTTCTTTGCTGATATCATAAATAAAAATAAGGGTTTCATTTTGATTGGAAATTGGCGTGAGAATAATTCGATAAGTTTTTTGATTATCGTGATAGACAAAGGATTCTTCTACATGATTTTGAATCACATTTTGTATTTTTAAAGAGAAATGATAATCAAGGATAGCATAACAATAATTCTTTCCTATAAGTTCATCTTTTTTTAAATGAAAAAGATTGGCTGCTAAAACGTTATAGAGTTCGATTATTTCACCATGTAACACAATAATCCCAGCATTTAAATTATTGATTAAATCATTTAGTCGTGTTTTTTCTTTATTAATCAACTGCATTTTATCATCAATTAAAGTGGAAACATCTTCAATCTGCTTTGATAAACTTAAGATATCATCATCTAAAAGAGGTGGTTGATCTCCGGTTAATTGATTCAAACGATAAATTTCTTTTTTTAATGGTTCAGTCAGTTTTCTTGAACTCAAGGTAATAATGACAATATCAATCCCTAGAATTACAAAAGCTATAATACTCATTTCAAAAATATATACATGGTCTGCTGCTTTTAGTTTAGCTTCGGGGATTGCCACTCTTAAATAGAGTTTTTCTTCAATTAAATAAGTTGCTTTATAAAGCATTTTGCACCCAAAAGTTTTTGAATAGCGATAGCTAATCTTTCCTAAATGTTGGATTTCCGGACGATCTAGGTGATTTTCTTCTATTAACTCAGGAAATGTATCATAGACTACTGTTCCACTATCGTTAATGATCGTCACTCGATAACGATTATCAATACGAGTGACAATCTCAGCACTTTTTTCATATTCATCATGAATGTAGTTATCTCGTAAAACTAAAACAAGGTCACTTAAAACTTTTTCATTATTTTGGCGATTGTTTTTGGCAGTAAAAAAGATAGAGAATATTAAAAAAACAATTAACGTAAAAGAAGTTAGAAGCGTAGACATCCATATTAATTTCTTTTTCATGGCATCTTATACCCCACTCCATATATCGTTTCAATGAGTGATTCTTCTTTTAATTTTTTTCTTAAACTTTTCACATGCATATCAATGGTTCTTGATTCTAAAACACTATCATTCCCCCATATTTCATCTAATAACGTTTCTCTGCTTACAACTTTTCCTTGATTCTCCATGAGCTTTTTTAAAATAGCAAACTCTTTTACAGTAAGGTTAATTTCTTCATCATATTTCTTCACTTGATGAGCGCCCACATCCATTTGAATATGATGATAAGTTATAATAGAAGGCTTTTCAATTCTTCTAAAATGCGCATTCACTCGACTGATGAGCTCTAATAAATCAAAAGGTTTTTCAATATAGTCATCCGCTCCTAAATCAAAGCCATCCATTTTATCCGTAATCATTCTTTTAGCGCTGATAATAAGAACATAGATTTCTTTATTGACCTCACGAATTCTTTTTAAAATTTCTAATCCATCCATATCAGGAAGCATCATATCAAGTAAAACCATTTGTGGCGTTTCTTTTATAAAGGCTTCAAAAAAACTATTTCCATCATAAAAGCTTTGTACTTCATAGCCAGCTTTAGTTAATGTCTTATTAATGATTTTAGCAATGTCATAATCATCTTCAACCGAATAAATAAGATTCATGATGGCCGCCTCCTTTAGAACATTTGCGTATCTTTATAATAGCCATTATGAATGTAAATCACCCATTCACAAACATTGACGGCATGGTCCGCGATACGTTCAATGTATTTTACCACGAGTGTAGAGTAAATAGCAAAATCACTTGAAAAAATATGATCATTTAATTTTTCAATCATATCTTTTACACTTTGCTCATATAACGCATCTACTTCATCATCTTTTTTAATGACACTTTCCGCTAAAGAGATATCATCTTGTACGAAAGCGCGTATGGAATCGGTAACCATTTTCATGCTTTCTTGAAAAGCTTTATCTAAAGAAAAAATGGTTTCATGTTTACATGTTTGCATTTTTGAAGCAAAGCCTACAATATCTTCAGCATGATCTCCTAATCGTTCTAAATCTGCAACTAAAGTCAATACGCCAGAAATAAAGCGAAGATCTCTAGCGAAAGGCCGTTCTTTGAGCATTAAATTTAAACACACTTCTTCAATTTCTCTTTCTTTATCATCCACTAAATCATCGCGGATGAGGCTTGCTTTTTCTTTTTGGTAACAGTAATAATTTTCCATCGCCAAAGAAAGATTTCCATGCACTAATTTCGCCATCTTCACGACCATTTTTTTTAGATTTATAATTTCATCTTCCATTTTCATAGTCATCAACCAAACCTTCCTGTAATATAATCTTCTGTTTTTTTGTTTTTAGGATTACCAAATATTTCTCTAGTTTCATCATATTCCACAACTTCTCCTAACATAAAGAATGCGGTATAATCACTAATTCTTGTTGCCTGTTGCATATTATGGGTAACAATAATAATCGTATAATCTTTTTTTAATGTATCAATGAGTTCTTCTATTTTAGCTGTCGCAATTGGGTCTAATGCACTCGTGGGTTCATCCATTAAAATAACTTCTGGATGCATAGCAATACAACGAGCGATACACAATCTTTGTTGTTGACCACCTGATAAAGAAAGTGCGTTATCTTTTAGTCGATCACTTACTTCATCATAAAGAGCAGCTTTCTTTAAAGAATCAATCACGATTTCCATCAAAACTTTTTTATCTTTAATACCGCTTGCTCTCGGTCCATAAGCGACATTATCAAAAATGCTCATAGGAAATGGATTGGGACTTTGAAACACCATTCCCACATTCGTTCTAAGCATAATTGGATTCAAGGTTTCAATCTCTTCATCATGATATTTTAATGACCCGGTAATTTTACAACCATCGATAAAATCGTTCATGCGATTAAAACAACGAAGTAACGTTGATTTTCCGCATCCTGAAGGTCCAATAAATGCGGTTACCTTATTTTTATAAATAGACATATTCACATCTTTTAATACATGCTTCGTTCCATAAAATAAATTTAGCTCTTGTATTTCAAATACTTTTTCCATTATTCCACCCTCCTTCTATCAAATTGAAGACTGATTAATTTTATCGAAAGGTTTAAGATGAATACTACAATTAGAATTACAATGCTGATACTGCACGCTGAAGCATAGTTTGGGTTATCACCACTCATTAAAGTCCAAATATGTACCGCTAAAGTAGTAGATTGGCCACTTAAACTAACATGATCAGAAATATAAGTTCCTATTGCAAAAATTAACGCAGCACTTTCACCAATAATGCGTCCAGTCGCTAACAGGATTGAAGTTAAAATACCGCGAATGGAATTCGGTAATATCACTTTAAAAATGGTTTGCGTCATACTCGCGCCTAGCGCTAAAGAAGCATATTTGTAACTTTCAGGAATAGTCATAATCGCTTCCATTGTCGTTTTAATAACAACCGGTAAAAGCATTAGTGTCATGGTAAAAGCGCCCGCTAAAATAGAACCGCCACCACTTCCAGTCATTTTTGAAACAATCGGAATAAAGCAAATCAAACCTAATAAACCAAAAATAATAGAAGGAATTCCTGAAATCATATCAATTAATGATAGCAGAAATTGATTGATTTTATTTTTTTTCGCTATTTCCGTAAAATATATAGCGGTGATAACGCCTAAAGGAATTACCATCAATAGAGTTATTAATATAAGATAAAGCGTAGATAGTAAACTACCTCTTATACCTCCACCCATTTTTAATAAATACAATTCAACTAAAATGGTAGAAGTATCTAAGGCATCTCTTATCGCTTTTGCACCTTTATCTGCAGTAAATAATCGAGTATTACCTATTTCATCTTTAATCGTAATTCGATTGATAAGCAAACCTTTTTTTATTACAAATTCTTCGTTTGTTTCTTTATTTGTTGCATTTTTTAAAGGTGATAAATTATCGAGTTCAACAATTTGAATCACATCTTTCCCGTTTAGATCCTTCGTATCTTTTATTCCTATTCCCCAGTTGGAAGAATAAAAAACCTCTTCTTTATCTTCGTAATGAAACAGATTACTTTCCGTTTTTGCATGGATGAAATAAGGCGTTTCATAATAATCGCTCGTAAACATCTTGGGTTGAAAATTCTTTCCACCAGTAAATAAAATGTAACAAATAATTGCTACTAAAAATAAAACGACTAAAGCAGTTGAGGCATAAGTGGTTCCTTGAAGGATTTTATCTTTTATCTTTCTCATTTTACTCGCCCCAATCTTTTTTTCATATAACTCAATAATAAATTCACACCGAAAATCATGATAATCAACACTAAACCCACACTAAATCGAATATCATAATCCAATCCTAAGGTTTCATGAATACTCGCTAACATGGTAGTGGTTAAAGTGGAAGTCGGATCAAAAGGATTTAAATTAGGTCCCTGCGTACTATTTCCGCATACTAAACTAACCGCAGTCGCTTCGCCTAAGGCTCTACCGACGCCTAATATAATTCCTTGAATAATGCCACTTTTAGCAGCGGGTAAAACCGCTAAAAAATAAGTTTCAGTTTTCGAAGTACCTAAAGCTAAACTTCCTAATTCAATATCTTTTTTCACCGCTTGAATTGCACTTGCGGATAGCATGGTAATAGTAGGAATAATCATAATAGAAAGTACACTTACACTCGTTAAAAGGCCCAAGCCACCCGCACTTTGATATCCAAATAAATTGGCTAATCCGTTCGTAATTTTAGTTAATATACCTCGACCGAATAAACCATAAATAACCGAAGGAATTGCCGCTAATAATTCCACTACTGTATTTAAAATCTTACTGAGCCATCGAGGGGAAATCTTAACGATATATAATGCCGTAAGAATAGATATTGGTCCACTAATTAATAAAGATAGTATGGTAATAAAAAGAGTATTAAGAATAATAAATCCTACGCCATAGACATTCGGACTTTTAAACCATGTCATTCCAAAAATAAAACGAAAGGGATTAACGGAATATAGATTTCCGTTAATCTCGTATTTTTTTATAAATGGAGTGCTACCCTTGATTAATATAAAAGCGGCAATAAAGATAACAACAAGACTACAGAATATGGCGATAATTTGAAAAAGAGATTGGGAGATTTTATCACCAATTAACTTCTTTTTAGAAGCACTAAAAAGAGGTTTATTTAACCTCTTTCCATGTTTGGATAGTTCCGTCATAAATGCTCTTTAAGGTTGTTTTATTTATATTCTGTAAAGTCTTGTTGTTCTTATTAGTGACGACGACAATTGCGTCGATACACATCATACCTTTTAGCTCATCGCTCATGGCTTCACTATCTTTGAATTCACGAGAAGCAAAGGCTAAGTCACAGGCATTCGCGCCATCTTTTTCACTACCATTGGTTCTTTTATAAGCGTCTGAAGATCCAGTAGGATTATAAATGTATTTGAAATTTCCACATTTTTTTGAAAATTCTAATAACAAATTGCTAACGATGGATTGAACACTCGTTGAACCACCTACTGTAATGGTAAGGCTTGAATTATCTTGACTTGCAATCGCATAATTTTCTTTAATTTCATCCCAGCTTTGGGTTGCTACAGTATTTACAATACCACCATGTTGTTTGATAGTAGCTTCTCCTTCTACGGTTTTCATATAACTAATAAAAGCTAAAACGATTTCTTTATTTTGTTGATTGTTATATTCGGCTCTAAAGCAATAATTAAAATTACGAGTTAATTGGTAATTCTTATTAATGACATTTTCTTCAGTTGGTTCCGTTCCTTCATAAGCAATACCATTTAATTTTTCAGTTAAGCTAGATAAAGAAATATAACCAATTCCATAAAGATCATTTTCAATCGCGGAAATCATATCTCCATTGGAATCCACCCGAATTTTTCCTTCTTTTAAAACCGTGTCATCCTTTACTGCTTCTTCAAAACCAATTCCCGTAAAGAAACCATCCCGCGTTCCACTTGAAGTGTCTCTTGTATAAATTTTAATCTCCTTATTTTCATCAAAGTTTTGTGAACAACCGCCTAACACAATTACACTCATTACTGGCAAGGCTAATACTTTTATTAATTTTTTCATTTTTTTCTCCTTCTTTCATTTCACACTCACATTATAAAAAGAAGAAAATATTCAATCTTTTCAAAAGAAGTAAAAAAAATGTAAAAAACTTGTAAAATTAACGTAGACAAGAACATAGACTTACGAATTAAAAAAAGAATAAATAGCGCTACTACTTATTCTTTAAGTACTTCAATGCTTCTTTTAATATGGGAAGTTCTCGATTCTTTACTAACTTAGAAACACCAGAATCTGGCATGTTTAGAAACATGCGAATTGCTTCTTCTAACGATACCCATAAAACTTCTTGAAAAAATTTTTGTTCATATGATTCCAAATGACGTGCACATTTTTTTATTTCTTGAAGAAGAAAATAATGATTCTCATTTTGTCGGTTGATTAAATTATATGCATCCACTACTTCTCCTATCGGAGTGATTATTTTGGCAACAACACCCACTTCTTCTTCAATTTCTCTTATCGCAGCGTCTTCCAATGATTCTCCCACATCCACGCCCCCACCAGGAAGCTCATAGTAATCATAATCACCAAAAATATCATTTCGCTTTAAATGAATAATTGCAATTTTTCCTTCTTTTGAAAGAACAACTGCACGAGCAATTTTTCTAACATGCGTTAATTTTTGCTTTGGATACTCGTTGTCTTCTAATTCTATACGTAACATGGTTTTCCTCATATCTAATATTGTTGAAAACTATTCATTTCATTGCGTCTGTAATTGGATAAACGTAAATTACAAACCCATAATAAGAATTATAGTAAAAACAGATTGCGTGACTCCCATCTTTGCTAAAAGCATAATAGCCATTTCCATTTTCATAATCACTATCATCCATTACATAGTCAGCCGCTTCAAGAATGGCATAGTATTCAGATTCTGCACTCGCATCAACATTACCTATCCAAATGTCAACCACAGGGACTTTATATTGTTCATCCATAGAAACTTGAGCATTATAACTAGCTCCTTCTTTTTCAAAATGGGGAATATCAAATCCTAGATAATGTTCTAATAAATGTGTTGGCCAGACGTTTTGGTCGACAGGAACATAGGTAAAAGCAATTATACATAGTTGGTCTTTTGTAGTTTCTGGATCGGCTTTTCCTATTACAAATTGAATTTCAATTGCTAAATCTTCAGAAATCACTTTATCCGCAAATCCACAGTTAAATTCGACTATATTGGCGCCATTTGAATTACGGACTGTCTCAATTTTTACATCCCAATCAGCTTCTTCACAAGCAACATAGTAATTGTCCATTGCCGTTAGTAAATCGTCATCATTTTCAAAAGAGAGACCTAGAATCAGTTGTGGCTCATTATATTCATCTTTTTCAGTTTTAGCATAATAAGAACTCGCTTCCAAATAAGGAATATCATACTGAATGGATGCTTCTATTGCCTCTTTTACGTTTTCAACTCTCCATGAAGAATGAAATTCTTCGCTACTTGAATGCTGATCACCCGTGCAAGAAGTTAGGGCCAAAAATATAATCAATAACGATAAATGGGCTACACATCGTTTCATTTGTATCTCTCCTTTAAAAATGAGAGATAGCCAAAAGGCTATCTCATTAAATGATTTTTTTATAATTCGTCAATCCAATTAATTCATATATAAATCTATTGGATCATCATAGAAGTAGATTTCTTCAATTGTACCACTATCTAAGCGAATATGATCACTGAAACGGTAAATTGAAATCTCATTACCTGCTTCATTTTTAAATGTATAGTTACCTTTGCTTTCCGAAACAAAAGTATATGTGTCTGAATATCCTACGCCTTCACAAGAAAGTGACATGACGCCAGTGGTAGCATTAATTGTAACAGTTAAAGTTCCGGCTAGACAGGTGCCATCATCTTCATATGTTCCTTCCATACTTGCAGGTAATACACCCGTTCCCGCCACTACAGTAACGGCCACAGTTGCTTTAATTTCGCTATTTTCTTTGGAAGTACAAATAATATTAACCTTTCCTTCTTTAACTGCTGTAATCTTTCCATTTGCATCAACGGTAGCAATTTTCTTATCTTCTGAAGACCATGTAACATCTTTATTTGTGGCATCGCTTGGTAAAACCGTAGCGGTAACCGTTTCGGATTTTCCTACTTCAAGACTTTCAATGACTGTTTTATCTAAAGTGATAGAAGCAACTTTCACTTTATCTTTTACAACAATTGTGACATCCTTTGTCACTCCATTTTCACCCGTAAAGGTAATCGTTGTGGTTCCCGCTAATTTAGCAACAACATAATTGCTTTCATCATCTTCAAAATCAGCAACTTCTGGATGAGAACTACTTCTTGTAAAACTTTGATATGTTGCATTACTTGGTACTGCTGAAGCAACAAGTAATTCTTTAGCACCTACAATCATTTCTTTGCTATCAAAAGTAGTTGTAATATTGGTAAGCGCAAAATATTGGGCAAACGCTGCTCCTTCATTTAAATGCGTATTTCCAAGTTCAATAGAACCTAATTTAGCAAAAACTTCGCAATTTATGCTATTTATAACAAATTTAATTTTGAAAGTATTTTCGCCTTGATTGGAAAATACGTAATAGCGACTTTCTTCATCATAATAATCTAAGGTAAAATCATAATCGATTTGCGCTTCACCATCCGGTAAAACTATGATATGCACTTGATCATTTTCTAAAATGCTAATTTTGAAATCATACCACTTACTTGAAATTAATTCTTCATCTAAAACATAAGTTAAGCCCACTTTATCCTTTGGTAAATGGTCTTTTTCTTTGATAGTAATAGAAATATGATTCGATTCAATTCCATTTATACTTGTAGCATAAACTTCGACCGTTCCAGCCGCTAAAGCCGTTGCGACACCACTTTCATTGATGGAAAGTTTGCTTGCATCTGAAGTTGCCCAAGTTACCGATTTATCGGTAGCGTTACTTGGTTCTACTTGAGAAACAAAAGTTAAACTATCTCCCACTCTCATTTTTGTCGCAGTACTTGTAATCGTAACACCCGTTACATCAATTTTTTCACTGGCATCTACGTGATTATGGCATTCACTATTGGCCATAAAGGCTACATTATCCATGGCAAATAAGAATTGGTTACCTACCGAACTTGCTCCCATAAAGATTTTCACATAGGAACTTGGTGCAAAACTCGTTTCTAATAATTTTTTATTCGATGAAGAAATATTCGCTTTCATTTCGTCTAAGAAATCATAAGCCTCAGTCCAATTTTCTCCATCATTAGAAACAAGGATTTTTGCTTGATTCACTTTACTTAAATAACTGCTATGTCCACTATAAATCAAGCCATAATATAACGAAATACTTGAAACTTGTTGATCATCAAAATTGAAAACCACATAAGATCCCGATGGTTTAGAAAAATCCGTGTCTAAAGGATTTAAGCATAGAAGTTGTCTTCCACTTTCAAAGCGATTTTCCACACTATCAGAAGCACGAAGTACTGCACGATTGGCTTGAATTTCATGGGTTGCTTTAGTATCAATATTATTAGTTGCAATTACATAATCATTCGCAATATTTACAAAATTAAAGTCATACACACAACCTTCTTTATTTTGTGCTGCAACTGGATTAACCTTGACTTTTAATTTGTTAGAAACAACATCATTTCCATTTGCGTCTTTCGCAGTTGCATAAATTTCAGAGGTTCCTTCTTTTAACGCTACTAAAGTACGATGTTTACTCGTGTTATGATAATCTACTTTTACGACATCTTCATTGCTTGAATGCCAAGTAATATCGGTTTTGTTCGCATCTTCTGGCAAATAGCTTACGGATACTTCTTGGGTTTTATCGATGTCTAAGATAACATCAAATTCACTATCAGAAACAGAAGTTCCTTCTACGGCTACCGTCAAGCTTGAAATGTATTTATCAACGATAGGTTCTGTACCTGAATATTCATAATAAGTTTTTACGTTATCTTTATTAGGTGCTTCTGGAAGAGAGCCTGTATAACCGGTATTTCCAAAATTCCCCATTTTAATCTTAACGTATTCTTTATCATTTTCTAAACTGCATAAGCCAACAATGCTCGTTACATGTCCATCAGCAACCATTAAGGTCACATATTCAATATCATTGAACCATGCAAAACGGAACATTGTTTCATTTAATGTTTTAATTGCGTCGCTATCGGCAATTACATAGTATCCAGCCGAATAACTTGCTTTACTTGCATCTAAGTACTTTACGCTGTAGTCCCAAGAAAAGTAAGTATTTTCAACGCCAAGTGGCATATCATAGGCCCCATTTTTCAACCAAGCATCACCATTACCATAATTATCAGCGAAGTATAAATAACTTTCTCCATTATAATCGTGATAATAAAGCGCAGGATCTCCATCACTTAATGGTGGAATAATGGTATATCCCTCATATATTACCTCTTGGAAGTACTCTTCCATAATGCCCATATCATCATTGTTGTAAGCCAAGGATACTTCTACGGTCATATTGGAATAATCGGCTTTTAAAGCGTTAGCTAAATTTCGAGAACCCGAAGAAGAGGTTTCACCTCCACCAGTAGTCGTCGGATGGGCTGAACTCGTTGGCCGGATCTTTTTTCCGCAGCCAGATAGAACGAGTCCACCTAGGACCAAAGTCATCATCAACATAAAACTTTGTCTTTTCATAAAATAAATCTCCTTTCATTTACTTTTTCATTTATTAAAAGAGAATAGAATTCTCAATTAAACTAAGAAACAACAACATCCGCGTGATAGGCACGAATAAAGAACATATTATCATAAGCCATATAAAACCAAATATTGATGTCCGAATTTTCTTTTGTGGCAATCAAGACATTTCCAACATCCTCTAAAGTATATCCAGCATTTTCTAATGTTTTCTTATATACAGTATCCGCATCATCCTTAGCGTTATGGCAATAAATATCAATGGTAGGATTATTGTTAATTGTAATGTCATGAACGACTTCATAAGAGGAGGCATCATCATAAGAAGGAATATTTTCTCCTAAGAATCCATAAACTTCATTTTTAGGAAACACATCATAAGTTGGATTTGTTTGCTTTGTATTTTCATAAAGGTAAGTAACAATAGCAAAATAGCTATAGCGTTGCATTTGGCGATATTCTTCACGATAGGCGTATTGCATAACCACGGCAAGTTGGTCTTCAACTACAATCTTTATTCCGTAAATGCAAGATTCTTCTTCTCTAGCATCAGTAATTTGATATCCTTCTTCTTTTAACTTTGTTGTGTAAATGAATTCTGCTGTAGGCTCATCAAAACCATCAAAACAATTGATTACTGCAAGGGTTACGCCGTTATTCTCTATATTTTGTGAATAATAAGTATCTGCTTTAAAAAGCGGGATATTGTAGTAATCCCCTAAAGAATTTTGTAAAACATTTTTTTCTTTTTCATTCCATGATTTTACTGTACCTGAACTTGATTCCTTTAAATCAGATGATCCATCTGCACAGCCTATGAGAAAAAACGGAATAAGAAAAAAAATGCATTTTTTCAGGAATTTCATCATGCTTCCTCCTTGGTTATTCTTATCTTTTCCAAAAAGATATAAAATCTTAATTTTCTACATACTACATGAATTTTCATAAAGTTTCAAGCGATTTTTTAATATTATATTATGAAAGCGCTTAATAAATGACGCGCATTTCATCAAAATATGCGATTTACTTTATAAAAAAAATACTCTATCATTTCTGATCTATGTAAGAGTACTTTTCATCATTTACTTATAAATTCATTTCCAATATAATCGGCGCATGGTCACTACCTAAAATACTTGTGTCTATTGTTGATTCAACCAAATAGGGTGTTAAAGATGGGCTAATTACAAAATAATCAATTCTCCATCCTGCATTCTTTTCACGAGCATGAAAGCGATAGCTCCACCAAGAATAAAGAATTTCATTCGGGTGTAAGTAGCGGAAACTATCAATAAAGCCATGACTTAATAACGCGGTAAAGGCATTTCTTTCTTCATAGGTGAATCCTGCATTTCCTATATTGGCTTTTGGATTTTTTAAATCGATTTCTTGATGAGCAACATTTAGATCACCGGCATAGATAATCGGTTTCTTCTCTTGTAGTTTTAAAAGATAATTCACCATATCTTGCTCAAATTCTAATCGGAATGGTAGTCTTTTTAAACCATCACCAGCATTAGGAACATAGCAAGCAACATAATAGAATTTTTCGAATTCTAAAGTGATAATTCTTCCTTCTTCATCATACTTTCCTTCTTCTAGTCCATAATGGATAGAGAGAGGAAGTTCTTTTGTGAAAATCGCTACACCCGAATATCCTTTTTTCACTTTTGAATTCGTCCAATATACATGATATCCATTCGGTTCAAAAGGAAACATTAAATGCTCTAATTCGGTAAATTTCGTTTCATTTAAAGAGAAAATATCCGCATCAAAACTTTCGAAAATTGTTTTAAAATCTTTTTGTAAAATGGCACGTATGCCATTGACATTAAAGGATACAAACTTCATTTACTTCTTACTCCTTATTAATTTCTTCAATGGTAAAATGCGAATTGGTAAAATATTTTTGATAAAGATTTAAAATATTGTTTAAATCATATTTATACGTATCCGCTAAAGAATGAGATAGTTCTTTTAAATAGCTCTCTAAAGTATATTCTTTTTCGTTTAACTTAAAGGTGGTTGATGAAAGGAGTTCAATCTCTGCATCATGTCCTAGCCACTTTTTTTCTAATAAAAGAATATAATCTTCTAGTTTCGTATCGTTTTGAAGCGCTTCTAAGCGTTTTTGAATCAAAGACGCTAAATAGATATGATAAGCTTCTAAGCCTCGTACAGACGTTAAACAGGCATGTTCTTTTAAATTAATATAATAGGATTTTTCTGCTGGTTGATTTTGATAGAAATACGCAACTTTATAGCTACTATTTGCATTGATAAAGGTAAATGAATTATCTTCTTGTCGATTTAATTCAATCCGTATATCTTTTTTATTCATCATTGCGTATCCATTCATAATTAAAAAAGCATTCCAACGAAGTTTTTCCTGATACCCTAGCGCATACAAAGTGAAAGCGTCATCCTTTTCATCTTCTTTATCTTGAGTTAAGAAATCTAAATATTGTTTTGTGATCTCTGTTAAAGCATCCTGGTCCTTCATTGCATAATTCTCGTCAAATAAGGGTAAATACTGATTACTATTTTTGAAAAGATGAGATAGGAAAGTTGAAAAAGGAATGTTTTCCTTTTGACTGCTAGAATAAGAAACTTTAAAACCTAGGATATAAAGTTTTACAATATCATTTAAACTTTCATAAGCATTTCTACGGAATTGAATGGGTTCTCTATCCTTCCAAAGTTTAAAGGTTGAAAGTCCTGTTTCAAAGGAATATTTTGCGTAAAGAGAATGCGTTTTTTCTTGTAAGAAAGAAAGTTTTTCATCTACGATATGATCGTGAGTTAAAAGTTCATCTTGTCCATAATAATGAAGTAATCCCAGTTTTTGTACTTGCTCTTGCATTTGAGAAGATTTCATTCGCACATAAACTTGAACATGTTTTTTTAAATTTTCATCCAAAGAAATAAAGCGAAGAATTTTCATTCCTAAATCCAAATCATTCATATCATGCGCAAGAGAAATTAAAATTTGGGCACGAACTTCATTTCCTTCTTTAGATGGTTGCAATATTTTTTGTAATTCTTTTATAAAGCCTTCCGTGTAAGCATTCCATTCTTGATTAGCTTCCATATTTTGAAAATCACCCACTAAATAAGGAACTTCTGCAACTTCAAAATCGCCTTTCTTTTCCTTAAAGAAGCGATATAAGTAGGTAGCACTTTTGTCTTTTTTCTCACTATTATCTTTATCAAAAGCATAATAAGTAATTGGCGCTGCACAAAGTTTCTTTTCTTTTTTGCTAAATTTAACGAACTGGTTATTAATAACCGCTCCTTTAAATATCTCTTGATTTACATGTCCAAAACCCACAAAAATAATTTTGGGTTCAATATTCTCTTTTAAGCAACCCGATACGATATCGTCTTCTTCTAAAACATGTACAAAGGGATAACGAAGTTGGAAATCCTTAGAAAAAATTTCATATTTATTAAAGAGATGAATTTGATAAGCAATCACATCAATTCCAAATAAATCATCCACGGAGGAATAATAGTCTTTGGTAAATGAAATATATAGAGCCATACGCTCTCTAAACTTATTAAAAGCTATTTTTTGTTTCTCTTCTATTTTCTTCATCCAATCAATGTAGTTCACCAAAAATTTAAAGCGTGTATTTTCTTCTTCTTCATAATAAATAAAGCAATAGTGATGGTTGTTCTTTTTTATTCTATTAAAAATGAACTCGAGCGCTAAAGCAACATCTTCATATTCAATAAATGGCAACCTTTGTTCGGATAATATTTTTTTCTCTTCATCCGATAAAGGATAAGTAAAAAGAAGAAGCATTTTTCTTTTATTCTTTACTAAATCATTCACATACGAATCAGAAGGAAGCTTCGGATTGATTACGATATCTAAATCATGATGAAAAGCTAAACGTACACGGATTTGATTTCCTAAAAAACGGAAAAATATGGCGGTAATTGCTGAAATGGAAGTAAAAGCACAGGCAATAAAAGAAAGACAATAACCAATAATGAAAAGAATATTCGCTACGTTCTTTGAGGTATCTTTAAGAAGGAATATATTTAAAATCGTATCATCAATTCCAAACTTAAACCCGAACATATCTAACGCTGTTTTCCAATAATTTGCAATACTTTGAATGGTAATCGTTTCTTTTTCTACGTGTCCTGCAAGAATAAAAAAGAAAGCCGCAAATAATGAACATAAAAAATACGTAATGGTTCTTAAAGCAACCTTATTCTTTTTATAATGGTACATAAGTACAAATAAAGTAATACCTAAAAACAATAAAACCATTCCCAAAATCATATAAAGAATCATAATTATTTCTCTCCTTTTTCACTTGTGAATAAACGGATATCTAAAATTTCACTTTTTCCCGTTGTTCTAAGTGGGAAGCCCCACGCACCATAACCTCTTGTTACATAAAGCGTGAAATTACCACGGGTATAACGACCATTTGAGTGAGAAGAATGATAGACAAATCGATAAAATAAATTGACAATCCAGTTAGCGGGAAATAATTGCCCATTATGTGTATGTCCAGAAAGTTGTAACACCGCCCCAACTTCTTCCGCTTCTTTATAATCTTGTGGTTGGTGATCCAATACAATAATAGGTAAATCATTGTAGTGTTCCGTTAATGATGATAAAGACGCTCTAGAAGACCAAGTAAAATCATCCCTTCCAACCACTAGAAGACGATGATCAATCACTGCTACATCGTCCACTAAAAGATGAACATTCGTTTTATCATATAAATCCATAATTTCTGTGTGCGTATTATAATTGTATTCATGATTACCTGGAATAGCGTATGCACCATATGTTGCTTCTAAAGCATTCATCGCTGTTATAAATTTTTCTTGATTAATATTTTCAATATGATTATCAATAATATCGCCTAAAAGAAAAATTAAATCTGGCTCTAAAGCATTTAATCGTTTTGCCATTTTATCTAAATCCACTTTAGCGCCAGTTGTGCCATAATGGACATCTGAGACCGCTACAATTTTAAATGGAAGGTTATCGTTATTTCCAACATTAATATGCGTTATACTTGGATTTTTTAAAGCATAGCCTCCATACCCTAACATGGAAAAAGAACAAAACATCGATAAATATAACGCTACAGATCTTGCTTTTTTTGAATGATATATTTCTTTTTTTGTCGAGCGATAAATAATAAAACGGATTAAGAACACCCAAGGTAAAGCTAAAATAAAGTAAATATAAAATGCAGCAATAATAAAGCCCATTTTAGCCATGAAAATAAGGAAAGGCGTATTCACTCTTTGAATTTGATCAACGCAAGAAAAAACTAAAGGTACTAATGAAAATGCAAAAATAGCCACTCCGATTTTACGATATTTAAAGAAGGATTTATACATAAATCTTCCTAAAATAATAGCGACCGCTAACCCCGCCGCAAAACCTAACATAAATAAAGTTAATTCCGTTGAAGCTGCTACTTGAAAAAGCTCTTTATATTTCCAATGATTGATTCCAATTAAAACTATAGTGGTAGTAAAATCGACTAAGAAAATGAGTAAAAAAGTAATAAAAATCGGTAAATATGCCTTTTCTGGTATCTTTAACGATAGTTTTCTTAATAAAGGTATAATGAAGAATAAGAAGACTGCGCCTAAAATTCCCCAAACCAAGAATACAGTTAAACTAATATACTTATATGAAAGCGGCATAAAGCCATCATATGTCCATAATTGCACTTTAAATAAAAGTTCGAAAACATTGCCCACAATAAATTCTAATAAAGTAATACCTCCTCCTATAACCAAAGCACTTAAGAAGAAATTTCTCACATTTCTTTTCGGTGTTTTAATATAAAGAAGACCCAACAAAATAACAAAAAAGTAAATCGGTAAAAAAGGACCAATTAAAAAGCCCCGGTCACAAAGAACGCCTTTTAAAATATAATCTAATAAAGTTTCGTATAAAAAAGCAACAACCCCCGTTAAAAGAGCAATGAAAAAAATTGAAAAAAGATTTTGTTTTGACACTTTTACAAAAGGGAACTTCTTTTGATATTGAATTTCAAATAAATTCTCCATTTTCTATCCTCCGCTTTATATAATGATATCATTTTTTGACGCAAATAAAAACAAAAAAAAAACAGGACCCGTATGATAAAGAGCCCTGTTTATTCGCTTCTCGAAATTAAAGTTTTTGGATATTAATCGTAATTTCTCCGTTTTCAATTGCACCAACGGTAACAGAATATCCCACTTTTGAGCCATCATTGAAAGTGTTATTTCCATTCATGAAGAAAGCACTCGTTGCGGTAAAGGTTTTACCTTCTTGCCAAATGGTAGAATTACGATTAGCATAAGTACCACCATGATTGTCTCTATTAGAAAGACCTTTAGCAATAGTATTATTTCCGCCTGCATCAATCAAATGAAGTAAACGATCTTTTTCTTGATTAGAGGAAAGATAAGAACGTTCTACTGAATTGGATGCTGGGATATAGCCATAGTTATTTGATTTAAATACAGAAACAATATTTTCAGCAGTCACTGCATAGTTTTTAAAAACTAAACCAGTCCGACTATTATATGTTAAATTCGCTAAACGCGCATCGACGTGATAGATACGTAAGCCTGATTGAGAATACATTTTATCGCGACCTGAATATTGTGAGGTTGCATCTTTTTCATTTAGTCCTTCCGGTGTGTAGAATTCAATTAAAATATATTCATCAAAAATGGTTCCATTCCAACTGTCTTTTAATAAAATAGCATCTCCATATTGGTTAGATGGGCGTAATTTCACTTCGCCAGATTCTTTAATCCACTTTGGCTCTAGCCAACCTAAAGAGAATTTGGAATAAATGTTATGGTCACCCACGTTATAAGATTGCATATCAAGTTCCCCTGCACAATTCCATGGATAATTACCACCATAACCTTCTTCATAACTGTCGTAGCAATAATAATCATCTAATCCTAAAATATGTCCCATTTCATGAATGAAGGTATGAGCATCTATTGCATTGTTTCCATATCCCTCATGAATGAATTCATAACTGAGCCACATATAATTGTTAACGGTTGGTCCTTGTAAATTTGCCTTATTATCGGCAGAGGAACACCAAGCCCAATACGCCCCGGAGCCATCATTAGAAAAGGCATTTGAATAGCAGAAAATAATTGCGTCAATATAACCATCTTTATCTTGGTCGTATTCTTGTAATTTTTTCATATCATTACTATTTAAACTATTGTAGAAAAGTCCACCAATATATTTTCCTGGATCATAGGAAACTGAGCCCCCATTATTGTACCAGTTGATGTAATTGCTATTATAACTACTCGCCGTCATATCAACTTCTAAAACAGTATCAAACACTTCACCTGTTAGATTTAAACTTCCATAACTTGATTTATTAAAATAAGATGAAACGGATTCCCAAGCGGTATATTTCGATTCACCAAAAAATACAAGTTCAAGGTCGCTTAACATCTTTGTTGACCAATTAGTTTCTTTTTTAAAGTGGACAGGAACTACTAATACTTTTTGATTGCCCGTGGAATTTAATGTATTCCATCCAATTTGCTCATTACTATCGCGTAATGTATTGGTGTAACCATTATTTTTTAACACTTGTGCGCCATTATGGATGGAAGGCGTTGCCGAGGTGATAGTACCTCCAGTAGAGGTTGTCCCTGCACTAGTCGTTGGTGTTACCGAATTTGAGGAACTATTAGGTAGAGAAGTTGTTGGGGTATTATTTGAAGATGACGTAGAACCCTTATTAGATGTACCAATGCTAATATCTAAAGAGCATGAACCTAATAAAAGGGTTAGAAAAATAAAAAAGGGAAAACTTTTTTTCATACATAACTCCTTTTACTTCTTAGATATTTATCTAAGGAATTTTATTTTATCATAAATAATTTTTTTTGCATAGAAATAACCCTCACCTTTTCACTGTTTTTCTATACATTCTTATCATTCTGTATATTTTTTTCTCTCCTTTTTCTTATTATTTCTACACTGTTCTTTGTGCTTACAATAAACGCAATTCGCTTTTTCATTGATTATATTTTTTAAAGCGAATAAAACTAGAAACAATAATATGACTACAATGAAATAATCTAAGATATTCATAAATTTCACCTAATTTAAAATATGAAAAAGTATGAAGAAAAAGAAGAAAAAAACTGGCATCTCCACCAGTTTTATTGGATTAAAGCATTCGCCAATTGTTCAATTTGTTCTTTATTTTCTTCACTCATATGCGAAAGAATACGAATCATCGGTTCTAAGAAAGTTAAGTTTTTAGCGTTACTTAATTTGTTTTTAATCACTTGATTAGCCATGGGTGCCCAAGAGCCATTTTCAATAAGGCCAATGGTTCGGTTTTGGAAATTCCGTTCTAATAATCCTTCAATGAAGGTATTCATAAATGGAAATATGGTAGTGTTATAAGTAATGGCTGCAAATACGATTTTTTCGTAACGGAAAGTTTCACTAATAACAAGGCTCATATCACTACGCGCTAAATCATAGATAACAACTTTGGCATTCTTCTCTTCTAGTTTTTCTTTTAATAGCAAAGCTGCTTCTTTCGTATTTCCGTATACTGAAGAATATACAATTACGATTCCTTTTTCTTCAGCTTGATAGCTTGACCATAGATCATAAAGATGAAGATAATAGCCTAAATCTTCTTTTAGAACAGGTCCATGAAGAGGACAAATCATGGCGATATCTAATCCTTTTGCTTTCTTTAATAAATTTTGTACTTGTAAACCATATTTTCCAACAATACCAATGTAGTAACGACGAGCTTCATTCACCCATTCTTCTTGGACATCTAAGGCGCCAAATTTACCAAAGGCATCTGCTGAGAAGAATACTTTATCCTTTTTATCATAGGTCATCATCACTTCTGGCCAATGGACCATCGGTGCAAAAACAAAAGTCAATTCATGTTGACCTAATGATAATGTTTCTCCTTCTTTTACTACTAGAAAATGTTCTAAAGATGTGTGGAAGAATTGTTGAATCATGGTAAATGTTTTGGCATTTCCCACAGCCACAGTGTCAGGATACGTCTTTAAAAAATTAAGAATATTCGCAGAATGATCAGGTTCCATATGTTGAATAATTAAATAATCCGGTTTTCTACCTTGTAAAACTTCTTCAACTTGATCTAGCCATTCTGAAGCAAAGTTTTGATCGACAGTATCTAAAACAGCAATTTTTTCATCTAAAATAACATAAGAATTATAGGACATACCATTTTTAACGGCATATTGTCCTTCAAATAAATCGATTAAATGGTCATTTACACCTACTTCATATATATCATTTGTCACTTTATTCATTTTTTTACCTCCAAAAATAGTGTCTTCTATTTTCACTTTTACTATACGCATTTTGTCTTATAAAATCTATGAAAATGCTTAAAAAAATCCCACGAAAATTCGTGAGATTATTGGATATTCAACTATTGTTTTTAAATATTTATAAAAATGCAATCACATATTGTTTTTTTAAATGTTCAAAGCGGGGATCACCATAACGAATATAACCGTCATTTCTTAATCTTCCCACCACTATACCTGGATCGCGATGAATTTTTTTCGCAAAGTCAGTGATAGAATACGCTGTAAACGTCCCTTTTTTCAAAAATTCTTGGTATTCATCCCATGGAATTAATTGATCTTCTGCAAAGCGATCCGCTTTCCTTTCTTTATCATAAGAAATGCCTAAATCGCTTTGCAAAATATGCCCTATTTCATGAAATAAAGTAAACCAAAAGGAATCAGAATTCGTATTACGATTACTAATCATCAATAAGATATGATGATTGACTTTCTTAGTTGCGCCATTCACTTTTGAGCCTTTCAAATTTGGCATTACAATAAGATGAACTCCACATTCGAACAAGCATTTTTCTAATAACGGGAAGAAATCGTCTTCCATCTCCGTCAAAGTTAAAATATACGGAATCATTGACTCTAGCTTATTTTTATTAAATTTAGAAATTTCTTTGTTTTTTAAAGACATGTTCATAGCAAGTTGTACCATTATATTGGCTTTTATTACATTAATTTCTGTAATTTCTGAAGCAACGCTTCTAAAATCTGTATACATATCTGGATTTTTAAATACTTTTAAAGAAGCTACACCAAGCAAAGAACGAACTTGCGTAATTTGTTCATCTACTTTTCTTGGTAAAGATGGCATTTGAAAATACTTTTCAAAATAAGAATAATCCAAATTCTGGAAAATTTCTTTTTCCGCTATTAACTCCTCTTTCTCTTTAAACTTTAAACATAATTCATCATATTCGTTTTGTAGGTTTAGCCAAAATTTAACACTCGTTCCCATGACTTTCGATAGTTTATTGGCTATATCAAGAGAAAGACTTTGTTCTCCTCTTATGAGAATGCTTATATTTTTTGGAGTCGTTCCTAAGCGATTTGCAAAATCTTCTTGCGTCAATCCAAGTTCATCGATGTATTCTTTAATATAGTATCCTGGATGAAAAGCAATTTGATTTTTATATTCCACATAATTACTCATAATGTTTGCTTACCTCCTCAACAAAAATTATTTTTGTCATTTTTATATCTTCTATTTGTTTAGATAAATTTGGTGTTTCATCCTCATTTAAAGGTTGTAATATCAAACGCCAAGGCTCTGTTCTTCCTTTGATATCAATCGCATAAAAAACCAACAAATTATTTCTCTTTCCTTTATTCTTTAAAGAATGAAAATGCATGGTAGGAAGTGCAATGATATCCTTTAAAGTTTCTGCGTTTTTTAAAGCATTAATTTTACTTAGCAAAGCAACAACTAATAATTGATTTCCCCCAAAATATTTAGATGCTTTTTTGGCGTCAGTGCAAATATTTTCTAATTTTTGACTACTATACTTTATCTTCAATAGAATCACCCTGCTTCAAATTACCCGTTAGGTAATTTTATTATAGTGCTTATTCTATTATATGTCAAATTTTTTCGATGTTTCAAAACGTTTATACATAAAAGAAAAAAGAGGTTTTCACCTCTTTATTCAACACCATATCCTTCTTTTTTGATTGCTTCTTTAATTGCGTCTAAATCAATTTCTTTTTCGTAGCGGATTTTAACCTCACCCGTACGATGAGAGGATTTTACGCTTTTCACTTTAGCAATACGACGTACAACATCGTTAATATGTGTTTCACACATTCCGCATCTCATGCCTTCAACATGGATGACGGCTTCTTCATAGTGTTTGTTAAAAAATAATCCCATAATCTTTTCTCCTTTAATCTACATATTTTAAGGATTCAACCATTTGAATCGTTTTATTCTTTCTCGCCACGAACACACTAACAACAAGTGGGACACCTAACATTAAGATTGTGCTCGCAAGATAAGTTAACTATGAAATAGTAACCGCCATTTCGTATTCGCTTGCTAAGGCAACCACTACATATTTGAGTGTTAATATACCTAAGGGAATACCAATAATTAAACCAACTAAAGAAATCCATAAGTTTTGCGTAATTAATAGTTTCCCTACTTTTTTTATCTTTGAAAATGATGACTTTTAATGCTGCTACTTCACGACATCTTTCATAAAACTCATGGCAACTAAACTATATAAAAAAATTCGCCTAACCAATTTAATAACGTTGATTTCCCGCTCATAAGGCCCCTATGAATAACCACAAATATTCCTTCTTCTGAAAAAACATTGACACCATCTAAAGCATTCAGTACACAATCTCCAATTTGATAAGTTCTCGTTACATTTTCAAAACGAATCATTTCCATTATAAGAGCCTTACATTTCTATAGGTTAGTTATGTCTAACCAAAAAAATTATAAGAACTTTCTTTTGATTTGTCAAGAAAAATTCTTTTTTATGCTATTTTACTGCAAACTCCTTACAAATAAGCCCAATTAAATAATTTATCTTAGTCATTATTTTATCCGAAATCATGTCAAGTTTATCTTTAATTTAGCAAAAAGAATAGATATAATAATATCGTAAAATTCTTAAACCAAAAGGAGAAATTTATGAAAAAAAAAAGTTTATTGTGTCTATTATTTATTGCCTCTTTAACGAGTTGCGGAACCTTTGGAGACCGAAACGTCGATTTTGGTATCGGTGATGGCACAAAAGAAAACAATAGCGTTCGTATTAATTTGCAATATCTTTCTAAATGGACGAATGACAAAGTTGTGATTAAAGTGCGTTATGGTCATGAAAGTCAAGCCGTTTTAGCGGATCGTTATGATTTATCTATTTCTAAAACAGATCCCCTATACTCACCTGATAACTATAATTTACAAACGATTTATTCCTTTACAAAAGAAGATTTACTTCCCAAAACTGTAACCATTAAAGGTTATGATCGTCATTATTCGAGTAAAACTCTAGATAGTATTCAATTTACGGATTTAAGTTCTTATTTTGAAATCACCGAAAAAGACGAAGTAAAACAAGCTTATTTTGTTTTTTCTTCGACAAATACCAATTTTAGAGATATCACTACATTTGGTACACATGACATTAACTACACCTTTGATGGTAAAACGCTCAAATTAAAGTAAATCACTAAAAAACACTAGGTTTTCAAAATGCCTAGTGTTTTCTTTTTACCATGTACGGAAAGGTACTTCTTTTACCCCTTCGGTATCTTTGGTGAAATAATCTTTTTTCGCTTTTCCCGAAACAAAACTATTATCTTCTTTTACGTAGATTTTCATATTAAACCATTCTGTATCTTTTAATTCCTTAAGTTCATTTTGATCATTTGTTGAAGCTACGCCTGTATTCTCACCATTCGATGAGATAATAATATTACCATTCATGGCTTCTTCTTTGTCGCCCATACCATTTGAAGTCACATAAACTTGCGTGGTATATTTTTTTATTCTCGTAACAAAATCTTGGGTTGGGAACACATTTAAGTAATTTGCGGTATATTCACTATTTCCGGCTGAACAAGATACCGCACATATTGAAGGTTGAATGAGATTTAAAAAGTTGTCATTGGAAGAAGTTTTTGATCCATGGTGAGCCGCTTTATAAAAATCAACCCGCATATTGTCATTTTTATAATGTTCTACAAAAGCCGTTTCTCCTTCTTTTTCTAAATCGCCTGTTAAAAGATAATAACGATCTTTTACGCGAAAACGAGTAACAACCGAATGATTATTTTCATCCGAAGATTGCTCAAAATAAAATTTATTCCATAAGATTTCCATTTCAATATCAGTTCCTAAAGAAATTGGTCCTTTGGATTTTTGGCTATCATCAAAAAAATCTTTAGCGGTAAAATGTTTAAGTTTATTATTACTTACTAATGCATCTCTTTTTTCAACATATTCGCCATACGTTGTTAAGTTGCCTTTTTCAGTTTTGAGATTTTTTGTAGTGTAAGAAAAGTCAATCAGCATATCGATTTCATAACTATCTAAAATTCCAGGATTCTTTCCACTACCAACCATACCTTCAATATGATCAGAGTCACCATGCGTAACAATTAAATATTCTAACTTGTTATCCGTTATGTAACCTTTCATATAATTTTTAATCGTTGTTGTGTCTAACACACCCGCATCAATTAGAATATCATTTTCACCGGCTTTAATATAAATCGCGTCGCCATTTTTATTATTACCTAGCTGCATCATATGAATTTGGAAATCATCATAAACCACACCCGCTGTTGGTTTAATTGGGATAAATTCTTCTTTTTTTAGCCACCCATAATGGTCCGCTACTAAATAAAAAATTGGGATCAAAATAAAGCAAACAACAAAAGAAAGAACCATCTTTTTTATTTTCTTCTTGCCTTTCTTCGTTTTCTTTTTGTTAGAAGATAAAATGGTTTGATCGATCACTTTCCCATTATTTTTATCCGCTAAAGATTTAGCGTAATCCCATGCCTCTTTTTTGGTCTTAAAGACTTTTAAAGCACGTTTACCATCTTCTTTTTTTACGCCATATTCTTTTTTACTCGTTAAATAAATAATATAGTTCATCGCTACTACCTCCCTTTTTTACATGTTGGGCAGTATTTAAAAAGGAATCCTTTTAGTTTACTACCACAGTGTGGGCATCTTTTTTCTTTTTTTAGTCTTTTTTGCATTTCTTCTCTTTTTTTCTTAGCTTCTAAATTTCCTTCATTGATAGCCAACTCATAAAAATGATGAGCATCAATAATATCATTTTCATTTTCTTTTTGGATAGCGAGTGATAAGTAATCTACCTTCGTTTCTTTAGGACTTTCTTCTTTTAATATTACTTGCTTATTCTCGGTTTCTTCTTTTAAAGCCTTTTTTGCTCTTCTTAAACTAGTTTTCGCTTCTTCATTACCTAATAAAGCCGCTTTTTCATACCAAAAAATTGCTTGTTCTAGCTTAGGGTTTGTTTCTTTTCCTTTTTCATAAAATTGCCCAACTTTTAAAGCACTTTCTACGTGATTTTCTTTTGCGGACAATAAATAAAATTCAAAAGCTTCTTTTAAACGATTTTGTTTTTCTAAAAGGGAGCCTAACATATAATGAACTTCCGCATCTTTTCTATCTTTGATTTGAAAAAGCCACGCAATCGCCATTTCCCCATTCGTATCAAGCTCAGGATGATAAAATAAATAGGAACCGATATTTTTAGCAGCATCTAAATAACCTTGTTCAAAAGCTTCTTGATAGCATTTGAGAGCTTTTTCTTCATCTTTTTTGATACCATATCCATAAAAATAAGCGTTAGCGAGTTCATAAGTAGCGTCTTTTTCTTTTTGTTTTGAAGCCATAGAAAACCAAAAATAAGCACTCGCAAATTCCTGCGCTTTTTGATACATTTTTCCTAATGCATATTGTGCTTTACTTACATTTTCTTTTGCCGCCATTAAATAATAGGTTTCTGCTTTTTTTACGTCTTTATGGCCATTCCACCCATTTTCAAGCATTTTCCCATAGAAATAGCCACTAAGTGCAAACTCGAATTGAAGAGCACTAAATAAGTAGGTTTCAGCTTGTTGATATTCCTTCTTTTCCATAAGAAAAGCACCTAGAATCGTTAAAGCGTAAGGATGTAAATTGGTAATCAAGGATTTTAATATAAGTCTTCCCTTTTCTTCCTCTCTTTTACAGCCGAAGCCCCATAATAAATCTTTAGCGTATTCAATCATAAAATCGTCAGAACTCGTATATTTTTTCTCTAATGCTAAAAATAAATCCTTCTTTTTCGTTTCATCAATGACAATATCTACGTATCCAAGTTGGATAAAAGAAAGATATTCTTCAATCGTATTTGCTTCAACTTTTTCATAATGATATCGCATCTTTCTTCTCTCCTTTTAACATTTATATCCTATCATTTTTTCCTATCTTCCTCAATGAAAAACCACCTAGATAAACAAGAAAAAAAGAGCGCTAGAAATGCTCCAGTGCTCTTTCATAATTTTGTTTCTTAAAATCTTTAATCCTTTAAAGCGTATTCAATAATTTGTTCACCAAACATTTGACCTAATTGAATCATCGATAAGGAATCGTAATGGAAATAATCAACTCCACCCGTTGGTTCAGAATCATATTTTAATCCTGCACCTAATGTATCAACGATATGATGATTTGGATTATTAGTGGCATTGTTTTCTTTTGCTTGGTTAATGGCTTCATAATTTTTCCAAGTGGAATAATCAGAAATATAGGCATCAATGATATGGAATTCATTTTCAACTTTATCTTCAAAATATTGATAGATATCAGCAAATAAATTCTTTTCGTATTCCTCATATTTTTCTGTCATTCGATCTTGAGTAGCGTCTGATTCTCCCTGCATCCAGCAAAGACCACGGACATTCACTTCTAATCCCATTTCTTCTAATTCCGCAATAGCTGCATCACCAAAATCTAAAAATTCATTAAAAAGTTTGGCGCCCGTATTGGATGAACTGGATGAAAAAGATCTCCAATCCGAATAAATATTCGTACCGCCTAAACAAAACTTAATTAGAATCACTTCGCGTTTTAAATTGGCTTTTTCTAACGTCTCAGCAATACCAATTTCTGGTCCATAACGGGAAGCATTAAAGCCTTGACCTAAATAAACTTTGGTAAAACCATTCGATTTATTTTTACCATTATCACAATAAAATTTAATCCGTGTCGTCATTTCGCTAGAATAATATTGGAATTGAGTAGGAGTAACTCTTTTTTGAAGTTCGCTAATATGGGTATGTCCTTCCATATTGGATTGACCCGCTAAAAAAATCACATCTACTTTCTTTGATTCATCTTCGGAAGTAGTTGGAGTAACTGTTGTTACGGATGGTTCTTCTGTCGTATTGGTTGTAGGCAAAGTAGAATTACCACATGCACAAAGTAACATTGATAGGACTAAACTCATCAAAAATAAAGGCTTTCTCATTCTTTTATCTCCTTTTATTACTCTTTTATGATAACAAAAATCGATAAAAACACTCAAGAAAGCCTTTTCATTAATTTTAAAGTAGATTTTTTATGTTCTTTCACTCTTTTTATTCGGTTGATTAGAAAGGGCGCCACTCAAGTTCTTTATTTTTAAAGGCACAAAATTAGCTTTTTCTACAAAGACTCTTTCTATTAAGTTCGTTGGTTTTTCTTCTTGTTCCTTCGCTTTATAAGAGCGATAATATAAACGAACAAGTTTTTCGGCGCCAATAACGCCTTCTCTTCTTCCTTTTAAAAGAAATATAATTGCGGCATTCAAATCTTTTTTTGTTCCAATACCATAATAGAAGCAACGACCCAATTCAAATAAGCCTTTGATATCATCCTGCTTTGCTAATTCTAAATACGTTTTAAAAGCTTTTTCTTGATCTTTTTCTACTCCCTTTCCTTCTTCATAAAGTCTAGCGAATTCTAAAATACAATCATGGGACCCTAATTCTTTTCCGCGTTTAAAATAGCCATAGGCTTTAGGATAACTAATTAAAGTGCCAATACCCCAAAGATAACACATTCCTAATTCATAAAGAGCATGGACTTCTTGATGTTCGGCCGCTTTTTTATACCAATAAAGCATCGCTTTATCATTTCTTTGAGTGCCCAAGCCTAATTTATAACAATAGCCTAAATGATACATCGCCGCTAATTCTTGATGTTCAGCAGCTTCTAAAAAAAGGGCGAAAGCTTTCTTCTCATTCTTTTTATAGCCAAAGCCTTCTAAATAGAAAGTACCTAATAAATCATAAGCTTTAAATAAATGCGCATTCACCGCTCTTTTTACATATTTTTTAGCAAGGCGAACACAAGGCTTTTTTCTTCTATAATAGAATTCCGCTAGTGCATAATCTGCGAGAATATAACCTTGATCCGACGATCTTTTTAACCAGTTACGTGCCAGCCTTTTATTCGGCTTTAATTCAATACCATCTTGATAAAACTTTCCTATAAAATATTCTGCTTTAGGATCTTTTCTATGGGCCGCTAAAAGAAAGTAACCAAACGCTAGTGACATATTATGGATCTGATAATAATACTCTCCTAAAATTACACCGACCATAGGGTGATGTTCTTTAGAAAGATCTTTTAAAATTTCTTTAGCCAAAAGCACCTTTTTTTCTTCGTTTGTTTCTAAAAGAAGTTTCGCATACCACAATAATTCATTCTCTTTAAAATAGTCTTTGGCTTGAAAAATACTGAGGATTTGTTTCTTTAAAAAGGGTGTCATCTTGAGCTCGAAATATCCTTTTTGAGCATAAGAAAAAAATTCTTGAATCGTCTCAACGATTTGAACTTCATAATTTACTTTTCCCATATATAACTCCCCCTTCTAACACTATTTCAGTATATGCTAAAAATCATGCATTACTTGTTCAAGTGTATTTGTAATTATTTTATCATGTTTTGAGCAAAACAACATTCATAACTTTCATTTGCATATCTTTATAAAATTTATCACCTCTTTTTATAAACTGTAAAAAAAAGAAAACAACCATCTACAGTATAATAACTTCAACCTATTGTATATTCTTTTTGAGAAAATATAAAGGCGCAAAATATAGAAGCAAAATTATCAATTTATTTTTCTTTGTCTACCGTTAGTTAGTATTTTCTTGACTTTTTTCGTCACTTTCTATATTATAATTAATGAATGAACGTTCAGTCATTCATTTAAAAAGGAAGATAGACCATGATAAAAGAAGAGACGAAACTAGAAAAGAAAAAGGAGATTATGGAAAGATGCTTCGACTGTTATTGTGAGAACGGTCTTGCTGGCACGGGGATAAAAGCTTTAGCCAAAGCTTGTAATATGTCACCTGGCAATCTTTATAGTTATTTTTCTTCTTTAGATCAACTCATCGTTGAGTCCACTGCGTATTGCATGGCCAAAGTTGAAGATGATTTTATGCTCTTAGCGCCAAAAAGTGTACACGATATTCCACGTTTTTTAGATGAAATTCCTTATTGGACAAAAGAAAAACATGGAAAGAAATATCGTTTGATGTATCAAGTGTACACCCATCCAAAATATAAAGAAGCAGGTACGGAATTCTTTATTGGCGTTGACAAGCGTTATCATGAATACGCAAAGCGACTGGAAAAAGTTATCGGTATTCCAAGCAATATCTTAACACCAATCATTTTTATCTTCATTCGAGCGTCGGTACACTATGCACTTTTTGAAGAAGAAGATTATTTAAAGTCACAAGTCTCTGTAATTAAGCTAGCTGTACAGTTAATTATCGAGAAATATCATGGTAGTCAAGAGAAATAATTTCGCTCTTCACTACATATAATGATTCACGGGGGAAAGGTTTTTTATTATTTATTTCAGGGGGAAACATATGAAACATAGATCATGTATATCATTCGCCACCACTTTGGTATTGTTAAGTGGCGCTTTTATTGGTGTTTCTTGTGGAACGAGTTCCACTTCTTCTCATCTACCCGCATCGTCTTCAGGTCATACGCATCAAATTGATACTTCTTCATGGGCACATGATGAAACCTATCATTGGCGTACTTGCTCTACTTGTAATGAACGTATGGATGAAGGATTACATCAATTTAAAAAAGGTGGCAAAAATAAAATTTGTGAAATTTGTAAGTATGAAAGCGAATATTCTAACGAAGAGAATTTCCAACTTTTTAAACTCGGCTTTGACGCTTCTTTAACTTATGAAGGGCCTTATTATACAAAAGTAGAAGAACGTTCTAATGAAAGAAACGTCACCCAAAATGAAACTTATTTAGGAAATGGTCTTTATTATTATGATAATGAAGAGCATGAAGGAGATAATGAACGCTATAGCACACGCTTTTCCTTCGCAATTAAAAAAGAAGAAGGTAATTATATTTTCTATTCGAATGATGGCTATGATAATGAAGGCATCTACGTTACTAGTGGAAGAATGTCAAAAGCGGATGAATACACCTATCAAACGCTTTATCGCCTTACGCCTAAAGAATTGAATAAAAGTCGTTTAGATTATTTTATTCCTATGCAAGGAAATACTTTTGAAGAATATTGTTCCTATTTAGAAACAGCAAAAAATAGTTTAAACCGTTATGTCTACTATAGTAAAATTAAGTCCATTGTTCCTTTTGTTTATCGAATTGATGAAAACATGGTTCATGTTGGTCATATTACCACGATTCAATCTTCTCAATACAATGAAGAAACAAAGGAAAATTGGTTAGTAAAAGAAGAAATCACCATCACTTATGAAGTTTCTAATGGTTATGTCACCAGTTATAGTAAAAATCACAATTATCATACGACAAAAGAAGAAGATGGTACTCTCATAAGTGATAAAACAAATATATATGTACAAACGATTCAATATGAAGGTAATGGCAAGTTATTGGATAATTTCTCTTATCTTGGAAATTCTGAAGACACTCCTACAGAAGCTTATGGACTAGTCACATTCTATTATGGAGAACATCAAATTATTGATGTCTACCCTACTTTAATTGGAAGAACATTGGAAGATACTTTTACCTATCTTTATCAAGCACTAAATATTAATATTTTCTACTCTTCTTATTTTGAGTTTTATTTGGATTCTGCGCTCACTATTCCATATAACAATGAAGTCATAACGAGTAAAGGATTAAAAGTATATATTCGGTTTACTTGTCCAAATAACCTTGCAGCACTCATTGTTCAAGAAGAAAAGCTCTATCAATATTTGGATGATTATCCAACCTTTATTGAGCCCTATTTCCGCGATATTAAAATCGTTTCTCACCTTGTTATTGCTAAACCTGGTACCTATAAAATTAGTGATTATAATCAATCTCGATATAGTATCGCTAAGATAAATGGTGAAGTTAGAGATTTAAACGATGATGCGTTTGAAACGACCGCTAATGCGATAACAGTATTAACCCTTCAATCTATATACAAAAGATAATTGTTCTCTTTATATTTAGGCAAAAACCATTGAAAAGTGGTGAGCAAAAAAGACTATTACAACAAAAGAAATTGCTTTTTTTCCTCTCTCTTATGTAATAGTCTTTTCTTTTTATACCGTAGCAAATTTCATATATGTACGCTAAGAACATTTTTTAAAAGTAGTTTTTATAATACAAAATTAATGGTTCATTTTTTGAACTGCACCTATTTTTAACCCTCCGTTTTTAAGAAAAAAAAAGCCCAAAATGGGCTTTTAGGATAGTAAAGTCTTATTAATGATTAAAATTTTTCCACGCTTCTATTTTAACGAGCAAAAACTTGTTTTTTTAATAAAAGTTCTGTTCTATAAAAAATGTCAATTTTTTTACTATTATCTTCTTCATTTTCTTTTCCAATAAATAAGAACATATCTATATCCGTTCTAAAATCAATTAATTGTTCAACAAATGATTGATAATACTCATCATATGCACTGTCATTATATTTACGTAAAACGGATAAAATGGCCAGTGATTTAGCAAGCGACGCTGCTACTTTATTGGAAGGAAGTAATGCGAATTCCCTTCTAATCTTGTTTCTTTGAATCGCACTTAATCGGCGATAAGATAACGTTCCAATAGCTGTGGTTAATAATACAGAAGATACGCATAATATTCCAACGCCTCCTGCCATGCCTAATCCTAAGCTGACTGCTTTTAATCCATGTGTAGTAGTTGCTGCTGCAGCGCCAAACCCACCAATAGCGGCACCAGCCAAACCAACAATAATCGGAAGACAAATCACGCTTGTAATAATAAGGGCATTCTTTTTAGCTTGTGCATTATCATTTAATATTTTTACATAATTTTCGGATATATCTTTATTAATTAAGTCAAATTCTGTAGGATTATTAAAGAAAATCCATGACATATCGCCGAAGAATTCTTTATTATTTCTATATTCTAAACTACGATCTAAAATAATATCCGTTGCATATTCAACGAGTGGTAAAAAAGTATTATTTGATTGTTCACGAATCTTTCTAACCAGTTCATATATTCTTTCACGTGTCCAATTAAAACAGTATGAATACTTTTCGTTCTTTTTACTAAAATCATTTAAATAGGCTTTTGCTATTTCTAGGAGTTTGCTACATTTTTCAAACTCTCCTTTATTAAATGCATTACTTCCCTTCATCTTTAATTGGCTAAAAAAGCCATCATTAGCACTTGGATATTGTGGTCTTTTTTCATTCACAACTCTTATTAAATACTCTATTTCTTTTCTTAATCGATAATACGTAATCCCCACGTATAATTCACTTAATTGAGTTTCTACATTTGCTACTTCTAACATATTTATTCATCCATTCCTTTCATTAGTTCATCAATATTGTTGACGATATAATATAGAAATTTTCTATATTTATCATCTTTTCCTATAAGCACTTTGATTTTATCAAACAACATTTGATCATTTTCTACAACATATTTCTTATCAATATAGTCATAGATATCTCGTTTTGTCGCAGCTTCATCCACAATAAAATTAAATAGTTCTACTAAGTTGAAACTGAGTTTACTATAATCTCCTTTCTCAAATAGTGTTATGTACTTATAAAGAGTTGGTCTAGTTAAATCTAACATTCTAGATAATTCCGAAATCGTAATAACATCAGTAATCTTTTTCATAATTCCATAATAATAGTTTACAAATATATTGTCAATAACTTTTTACACTTTTTTTGTAAAAACGTTTTTTCATCTATTTATCACTTTTTGTTTTTTTCTTTTATATTTTCAATTTTAAATTCTAAAAACGGACATAAGAAAACTATTTCTTGGAAAAAGCCATGAATTAATAAATAAAAAAAGATGAATTTTCTAATCAATTTTTTAGTTCACCATTTATAATATGCCCTTCCACTAAATTTTCCTGTTTTTGCAAATTCAAAATATTCTCTTGCTATTTCATAATCTGAATTATCAAAAATACCTTTATAATTATTTCTTTATTGTTTTATAAATAAACCCTGGTTTAACTTCGGCATCATATAATAATTTAATTTTTCCTGTTTCTAGATCAACTGAAAAATCCATATCCTCAAAATAAGCGACACCATAAGCTTCTCCGTGTTTTATTCTTATTTCTTTTGTTTCTTTATTTTCTTTTCCTGCCGTAACATATATAGAAAAATCACAAATAAAATAATAGTTTTCATGTTCTTCTGCATTAGCGGATTCCCAAGTATTTTGTCCTACTAAAAAACGGAATTTCTTCGTTAAATCATCGTTAGAATAAAATGAAGGAGATACAAAAAAGTATTCATTGAAATTATCTTGATCAATAGCTATCTTTTCTAAATTATAGTAATCATCATATAGATAATAAGAATAAAAATCTCCTTTTTCACCTACGATAGTTATGGTAATTTCAACATTAAAATAAACAAACTTATTATTAATATATATCCCACATTGTATACCATTATCAATACTTCTATATTGAATTGAAACCAATGAAAAGCCATTTTTTCCTTTGCCAAATGGTTCCGATTTTTAAAAGTACCATAATAAAAATTATAAGCGTGTTCTTTAAAAGATTCACCTTCTGTATTTAAATAATCATCAAAGGAAGATGATCCTTTAACATATCTTTTAGAAAATCTTTCTATATTACTTTCATTCATTGGATCGACTGAATACCCAATAAAAGAAACATCTAAACTATTTTGTAAAAAGGAAAAAACATAAGAAGCATACTGATCTGCTACTTCTTGAGATTCAACATTACAATAATAGTTTCTTTCTTCATTATCTACGATAGAAAGGTAAGCATCACTACCATCGGTTTTTATGGGGTTCAGTGTATTTAAGCTATACTTTGATAGTGTTTTTGATGAAAAAAATTGATTCTTTTTTAATCCATTTTTAGACTCTTGGGAAGTGACGTACCATATAGCAGAAACGGCACCAATCACAAAAACCATGATTAAAGATAAAATAACACTCAGATACTTTTTACGATTATTATCCATTTTTTCAATCATTTGCATGGGTTCGTCTTTTGCCATTAATTCCTTTTCGGTTATTTGAAATAAAACACATAAACGATGAAGCGTTTCTTCTTCTGGTAATCCTCTACCTTGTTCCCATTTAGCCACAGCTGAGCGCGTAACAAAGAGTTCTTTAGCTAATTCTTCTTGTGTTAGATTTCTATGTTTTCGAAGTTCTTTTAGTTTATCTTTAAACATCGCGCCCACCTCAGTACTTATTATAAATGTTTAGTATTAAAAAATCATGATACTCTTATGATACTTTAACTTTTCCCTTTTATCTTCAACATAAAAAAGAAGGTGTAATCACACTGTTTCGCCTTCTTTTTAGAGTTTACATAATTTCAAAGAAATTATTTATAGATTAAATATCCCATCTACCTTTTTCAAATTCAACCGAATATTCTCGGTCAAATTCGGTATTTTCTGCATATTTTTTCATAAGATTTGCAATTTCTCTTTGTTTCATTTCCAAAGACGCAATCACTTGATCTTGGAAACTTTCTAAGTCGTATTGAGATGAAAATGGTTTACTTCTTGATTGACGAAGATCAACTTTGAAATAAAGTGTATTTCCTGATAGTCTTGCGCCAAATTGAATATCAATTTGGTTCCCTTTACTTTCCACATAAGTAGAACAATATTCAGCCACTGAACGTGCTTGCGCTAAAACGTCATCAGGGCCATGCACTCTTCCATCATTTTCAACAACAAAAGGTCTTAAAGCATGGTGAGATTTGCTAGCAATTTGTTTTCTTGCTTTTCTTATATATTTAGGTGACGATTCATGATCACTAATTCTTTCAGGAAAATCTCCCCAAGATGGTTCAATATCTAATAAGGTAGCCGAATAAATAATAGTGGACACCCAGTTATCACTATCATAAGCGCCCCAATCTAAAGGTAAACTAGGATTAAACATCGCAATAATTCGAATGAGAATATGCATAGGAAGCCTTATTGAACCACATAATCCATTCACTACCGATTTAAAAAAGAGATGTTTTTCTTCATCTTCTTTATCAAATTGCCCAATAACGAAAATCGTAATAAAACCTACTATTAAGTTTACAACAATAAATATGAGTCCGAAAAAAATAAAAGCATCTGAATTAAATGAAACTTTACACGCTTCAACAATTGCGATAATGGGAAGCCAAAATGCTACAGTCTGCACGATTGACCATAAAAATAATAAAAAATAAACGATTCCGCTCATATGCTTTCCCTCTCTTTAAATACAATCATAAAATCATCTGTAAATCTTTTAAATGCGTCACTTTTGTTTTTTTTAAGTTAATTCAATAAAAAATATAAGATTTCCAAGCTTTTTACGTGATAATTCTATACCTTTCTTTATATTTCGTCAATTTATACATTCCAATTCCTTAGTCATTTATCGCTATTTTTCTTTTTTTATGCTAACATTAAAAAAACGTGAGGAAATTATGAGCAAAGTAGGATCCATATTTAGTAATTTATCTATATTTCTTATTAGTGTACTTATTGGTGCGCTTTATTTCTTTTTTCCTTATTTTAAACAAAGAAAAGAAGTTCCATTAAAAGAATATATTCAAGCAAATAAGTTAAGACTCACTTTTAGTGCTTTCTTCGTTTTAGGTATACTATCTAGAACGATGTTTTTAGATTTATTACCACGAGGATTAAATCAAGATGAACTCAGTGCTGGATATGATGCTTACGCAATCGCGCATTTTGGAAAAGATCGTAATGGTATCGTTATGCCTGTTCATTTAATTGCGTGGGGAAGCGGACAAAATGCATTATATTCTTATTTAATGATTCCTTTTGTGCTTCTATTTGGTCTAAATCCAATTTCTCTACGTCTACCTATGGGAATGATTGGTTCCCTTACACTCTTTTTAGTTTTTGACTTATGTAAAAGATTAACAAAGAATGAAAAAGTATCTCTTTTCTTTATGTTATTTGTGCTCATTAATCCTTGGCACTTAATGAAATCTCGATGGGCTTTAGAAGCCAATATCTTTCCTGATTTAGTTTTCTATGGTGCTTATCTTCTCATTAGAGGATATAAAGAAAAGAAAGATTATATGTTTTATATTTCTTCCTTTATTTTAGGTTTATCTTCCTATTCTTATGGAACATCCTATTTCTTCTTATTCTTCTTTGTTATTACAGTTCTTGCTTTATTCGTCTTTAAATACAAAATGAAATATTATAAAGCACTTATCTATTTAGGTATCATTGGACTTACTGTTATTCCTATTATTTTATTTATCTATGTAAATGTTTATAATAAAAACGATATTCATTTACTTTGGTTTACTGTTCCTCATTTAAATCAAAATCGTTTTCAATCGGTAACAAATATCTTCTCTTCTACCTTCTTTAAAGATTCATTTCAACATTTAAAAGAAGGATTAAAACTTATTATCACACAAAATGATCATCTTCCTTGGAATCAAATTGAAGGAATTGGTACTATTTATTTCTTATCTCTTCCTTTTACCCTTTTTGGTCTATTCCATAAAGAAAAAGAAAATGAAGAAACTCTTTGGATATTTAGAATATTCTTCATTGTTTCTATCATGATGAGCTGTATAGTGGATGTGAATATCAATCGTTTTAATATTGTTTATCCACCTTTAATCTTCTTTACTTTCTTAGGATTATATTCCATTAGCAAAAAAGTAAGCTCATTCAAGAAAGTGATGACTCTTTCTTATGCCGCTTACTTTATCGCTTTTATGGTTATTTATAACACTTCTTGGAATGCTTCAATTTCTTATCAATTTTATGAAGACTTCTATGAAGCATGCCGCTATGCAAGTTCTTTAAATGAAAACTGCACTATTTACACAACTTCCAATATCAATATGCCTTACGTATATGCACTATTTGCAGATGAAACTGATGTAAACACCTTTATAGAAACCGTACAATACGCAAATGAAGGTGCCGCCTTTGAACAAGTTAAGTCATTTGGAAACTTTGTTTTTTCTTTACCTTATCAAATTGAAGAAAATAACATTTATATTGTTGAAACAAACAATAACAAATACCAAAATACAGATTTATCTTCATATGAAATTAAAGAATTTGGTCATTATTTAGTGATAAATACTTGTATATAAAAAAGATGATGATCTCATCTTTTTTATTGGTTCAATTGAATTATATTATACTTCTTTAATAATTAATCTTCATCATATAGTCTTTCAATCTTTTCCATAGCTTCAGTTATATCAAAATTTTCGATTATTTCTTCCTCTTCTTCATCCGAACGTAAACCGGTACCGGCTGGAATGAGTCGACCAGTAATAACATTT
>FR897022.1 GCA_000437235.1 Coprobacillus sp. CAG:826
CACCTTAGATTTTAAAGAGCCAAAATAAGAGGAGCAGAACGCTTCTCTTTTCTTTTTCTCCTTAAAAAAGGAGAACTCATTTCGAGCTCTCCTTTTGTTCTTTTTTGGGATATTTCCGATGATATTCATCTACCATCTTTTTTCCTTTTGAAGCACACGACGCACATTCGCCTGTTGGTAAATGCTTTACTTTTTTATAGATATAAGTTCCTATTACACTACCTAAGAATAAAACCGTTAAGACAATAACAGTAATTTCCAATGGTGTCATAGATTAAGCTTCTCTCTTTACAGGATGTTTCTTGTTGTAATAAACAACACCAAGAATGGCAGCAGCAGCGGCAACTAAGATTCCAGCGAATGTTGGAATTGCCCACGCAAGTGTGTCAGAACTAAACATAGATAAGAATGTATAGATGATACCAGCACCGATATAAGAAACAGCAATCCAGAAGAGAACTGTCCATTTGAACTTGCCTTTTGGAAGTTCGGCTTTTGCGGTAGCACAAGCAGCGAAGCAAGGAATCGTAAGCATATTGAAGGCGATAAAGGAAATACAACCAGCTGCGGTAATTCCTGTACCTTTAATCATAACTAAGGATTCAAGAATACCATCATCGGTAGCTTCAGATAAGTTACGAAGTTCTTCAATAATTTGACCAATTTCTGGTGATAACATTCCTTTATCATAAGCAGTAATAATTACGCCTGCTAATGAGAAGAATGTAGCAATAACGTTTTCTTTGGCAATTAAACCAGTGATAGCAGCAACGGCGAAGACCCAACCTAAGGAATTGAGTTGTGAACCAAATCCTAATGGAGTAAACAAAGGTTGAATGAATTGCCCGATAGAAGCCAAAATAGAATTTTGCATATTATCGACAGGTCTCCAATCCCAACCAAAGTTCGATAAGAACCAGATTAAGATGGTGGAAGCAAGAATGATGGTAAAGGCTTTTTTAACGAAGTGTTTAGCCTTATCCCAAAGGTGAATCATTAAAGACTTAAATTGTGGAGCGTGATAAGCTGGAAGTTCCATAATAAATGGTGGAACATCGCCGCGCATTGTCGTATGACGCATAGCAATTACACAAATAATTGCAGTTACCATGCCGATGACATACATTGCAAAGGTAATAATATCGGCATTTCCAATGCCAAAGGCTTGTACTAGACCTCCTGCAATAGCGGTTAAAATTGGTAATTTAGCGCCACAGGAGAAGAATGGAATAACACGAACCGTTGCGGTTCTTTCTTTTTCATCGGCTAAGGTTCTAGTATTAATCATAGCAGGGACGGAACATCCAAAGCCCATAATCATTGGCATGAAGGAACGTCCAGATAAACCAAATTTTCTAAAGATACGGTCTAAGATAAAGGCAACACGAGCCATATATCCAGAATCTTCTAGAATCGAGAAGAATAAGAATAAGAATAAGATTTGTGGTAAGAAGCCTAGGACAGCAAATAGGCCACCTAAGACACCATCACAGATAAAGCCTTGGAGCCAACTTCCCTCTTCTAACCAGCCACTTACACAACCCGTAATCCAGTCGGTAATATTAGTGAAGAAGTTTGCTAATATTACACCTGGAGAATTAATACCTGCTTCAGTAAAGAAGAGTCCTTCAAACATACTTCCTTTAAAACATGGATGATCAAATTTTAATAAACCACCTAAGAAAAGTAAATTTTCTGAGAAGGTAAAGTGGAAAATAACAAAGAGGATAGCTAAGAAGATTGGAATTCCCGCCCATTTATTGGTCAGTACTCTATCAATCTTATCGGATTTTGTTAACACACTAGCTTCTGGATCTTTCTTTTTATAGAAAGGCGCACAGTTTTTAGAAATGTATTTATAACGAGAATCAGCAATTAAAGCTTCGAAGTCATCATCAAACATTTCATCATGGAATGATTTTTTAAATTCATCCACCATTGGAAGTAAATCTGGATGATCTTTTGCTTCAATTTCATCATTTTCCACTAATTTCACAGCGTGGAACAAGGGATTAACAACGCCTTTTCCTTTAAAAGCAATGGTAACATCATTGATTAAATGAAGTATTTCTTTGTTTTCAATCAATGTTTTACCTTGGCGACCTTTTAAAGCTTCTTGATAGGCAACTCTCATTAATTCGTCTAAGTTATCTTCTTTTAAAGCGGAGATACGAACCACTGGAACGCCTAATTTCTTTTCAAGATCTTTCACTTGAATGACGTCACCATGAGATTCAACAACGTCCATCATATTTAAAGCCACAACAAGAGGAACATCCATTTCTAATAATTGTGTTGTTAAATATAAGTTACGTTCAAGGTTGGTTGCATCAACAATGTTAATAACGCAAGCGGGTTTCTCTTCTAAAATATAATTACGAGAAATCACTTCTTCTGGTGTATAAGGAGATAAAGAATAAATACCTGGCAAGTCAATAATCGCGACATGTTCTTCTAACTTCTTATAGGTACCTTCTTTTTTATCAACCGTAACACCTGGCCAGTTACCGACGTGAGCGGTAGATCCAGTTAAGTTATTAAATAAAGTCGTTTTACCACAGTTTGGGTTTCCAGCTAAAGCAAAGGTTTTCATATTACTCATAATGATTCACCTTCCCCTTTAATTTCCATTGTTACAAGTTGAGCTTCCGTTTTTCTTAGAGTTAATTCATAACCACGGATGGTAACCTCTAATGGGTCACCTAATGGTGCTTTTTTACGTAAGGTTACTTCCGCACCAGGAGTAACTCCCATATCGAATAAGCGTCGACGAATTTTACCTTCGCCACCCACTTTTTTGATTAGGCCAGTCTCGCCTAATGTAAACTCATCTAGTTGTTTTAGCATATTTATCCTTCCTTCCATTACGCTACTAGAATTTTGGAAGCAATGTCGTGATCAAGAGCTAAACGACCCTCCTTAACAACACAAATCACATTTCCTCCTGATTGAGACAAAATGCGAATCGTTGCATCAATCGTAATTCCTAAACTCTCTAAATGTTTTTTGAGTTTATCCGTCGCTAAGATTCTTACAATTCTTAAATCGGTATTTAACGGTGCTAGTACAATTGGCATAAAACATTTCCTCCTAAGTTAGTTCGCACTAACTATCATGATTATAGACTTACCTCATAGATAAATCAATACTTTTTTTACAAAAGTTAGAAAAAACTAACTGAGAAAATATTTTTTATAAAAAAAGAACTAGAGATAAATCTCTAATTCTTTTCGCTTCTAGAAGACAAAAGCAATGAGGTTTCCTTTGCCTTTATTGGCAATTGTTTTAAGCAGTTGTTGCATTTTAATTTTGACAGGTTCTGGTAAAGTCGCCAATTTAGAACTTACTCCTGCTTTCATGATTTCCCCAAATTTTTGACCAAACATTTCGCAATCTAAGACCGCTAACGGATTTTGTTCAAAGGCTTTAGATAAGTAATCTACGAAGTAATCGCTTTGCATTTTAGAGCCTAAAATCGGTTCAAATGATGTTTCTAAATCCACTTTCACAATATGATATGTCGGCGCGGTCGCTTTAACTTTGATGCCGTATCTTCCTCCCGCTTTTAGAATCGATGGCTTTTCAATTTTCATTTCATCAAAGCTAACATTCGTATAACCATATCCGGTATTTTCCGCCATTTCTAAGGCAGAAGCGATATGATCGTATTTTTTCTTTGCTTTCACAAATTCGGTTAAAACTGCCATTAATTCGGCTTTATCCGATATTTCACAGCCTACCAAATCTTTCAATACCTTTTCATACAAACTGTCATCCACTTGCATTTCTACAAGAATGGTGCCCGTGCCTGTATCCACATTTGCGATATTGACGCTTGTTAAATTTTCGTTTTCTTTGATGACTTGCGTAATTTTATCGACATCGCGAACAATACGTGCTTCTTTCATTGCTTTTTCAATTGATTCTTGAATGCTCACTTTTAAAGGATGCTCTTCATCTAAAACCGCTACCCATTTCGGTAAAGCAACATCAATACTCGTAACTGGGAATTGATATAAGGCTTCTTTTAAAACCGTTATCGCCTCTTCTTCTTTCATCAATTCTGCATTTAAAGGAATGACGGGCACGCCATATTTTTGTTTTAATTCTTCCGCTAAAGCTAAAGTAGAACTTTCATATGGTTTAGTTGAATTTAAAACCACAACATAAGGTCTTTCAATTGAATTCATTTCTGCAATGATTTGTTCTTCAGCAGTGATATAATCTTCTCTTTTAAATTCGGTTACCGTCCCATCACTAATAACGACAATACCTAACGTGGAATGTTCTTTAATGACTTTTTCGGTACCAATTCTTGCCGCATCATCAAATGGAATGGTTTCGTTAAACCATGGGGTTTTCACCATTCGCATTTTTCCGTCTTCTAAATATCCCGAAGCTTTATCGATGACAAAACCGACACAGTCAATCATACGGACTTTTACATTTAAACTTTCATCAATGGGTAAAGTGACACCATTCGCGGGAACAAATTTTGGTTCTACCGTCATAATGGTTTTTCCACTTCCCGATTGTGGAAGTTCATCTCTTGCTCTTGCTTGTTCTTCTTCGGGAATATGCGGCAAGACCATCACTTCCATAAATCGTTTGATAAACGTCGATTTTCCAACGCGAACTGGGCCCACGACCCCTAAATAAACATCGCCATTGTTTCTCGCTCCGATATCTTTAAAAATGGTAAACGCATCCATTCTTTTTCCTCCTATGGCCATAGGCCTTTTCATAATCTATGTATGATAGAAGCAAAAAAACTAGAACTAAGAACGTAAAAAAAATAGGGAGCGTCCCCTATTCTTTTATAAAAGTTTATCCATACTCTTTGGCACTTTATCTTTTTTTATCGCGGTAATAATTTTTTCGGTTTTTTCTTCCGTAACTTCTTTTCCCGCCATTCGTGCCACTTTTTGAATTAAAGATCGTAAATTATCTTCATTCGATAAATCTTGACCGGAAACCGATTTCGCTAAGTGCAAAATGTCATCACGGCTGACATGTGCTCTTTGCTCCACCTTATCAAAAATAGAATCTTCACTCATTTTCATCACCCAATGTATCATATGCTCATTTGGGCGAATGGCTATTATTTTCTTTCTCTTAAAATAAATTGAATGGGGCTTCCTTCTAAAGTAAAGGCATTACGAATACGATTTTCTAAATATCTTTCATACGAGAAATGCATAAAATGTGGGTCATTCACAAAGAGAATAAAGGTAGGTGGACAAGTGGTGGCTTGGTTGGCAAATAAAATCTTAATCCGTCCTCCATTAAAGTAAGGCGCTGGATTCATCACTTGGGCATCTTGCATAATCTCATTAAGGACCGAAGTAGAAACATGACTATGATAAGCATCATAAGCCACATCAATCGCTTGGAAGATTTGTTGAATTCTTGTTCTTTCTAAAGCCGAAACAAATACAATTGGCACATAATCTAAAAATTTGAATTCTTCTCTTACTTTTTTAGTGAATTCCGACATAGTTCTATGGTCTTTAGTAACGGCATCCCATTTATTCACAACAATAATCATCGCTTTATGCGCGTCGATAGCGTAACCCGCGACATGTTTATCTTGTTCGCGGATGCCTTCTTTTGCATCAATCACTAATAAAACGATATCACTACGATCAATGGCCGCTAAAGCACGTAAAGCCGCATATTTATCCACGGCTTCATAAATACGGCCGCGTTTTTTTAATCCCGCGGTATCAATAACCACATAATCTCTACCTTCTCTTCTAAAAGAGGTGTCGATAGCGTCCCTTGTCGTTCCTTCAATGGGTGAAGCAATGACCCGAGATTGATTTAAAATCGCGTTCACTAAACTTGATTTTCCTACATTGGGACGTCCAATAATGGAAAAACAAATTTGTCCTTCATACTCTTTTTCTTCTTTTTCTGGTAAAAGCGCTATGATTTGATCTAATATATCGCCAATACCAATACCATGGGCACCGGATACCGCAATGGGGTCACCAATACCTAAAGCATAAAATTCATTAATATCACCGACATGCGCTCCATCATCAATTTTATTAACCGCTAAAACAACGGGTTTATTTGATTTATGGAGCATTTTTGCTACCATACGATCATCTTTGGTAATGCCTAACTTTCCATCGGTAACAAAAAGAATTACATCTGCTTCTTCTAAAGCAATTTCCACTTGTGCACGAATTTGTTCTTGGAAAGGACGGTTTTCAATTTCTACTCCGCCCGTATCAATTAAACGAAATTCTTTCGTTAGCCAAGTTGCTTTGGAATAGATACGATCTCTTGTTACACCAGGTTGATCATCAATAATGGATTTTCTTTCGCCGGTAATACGATTAAAAATCGTAGATTTACCTACATTTGGGGTTCCTACAATAGCTACCGTTCCTAAACTCATTCCATTTCACCTAATTTCTTTTCAATAATAGAAATTACTGCGTTTACCACTTCATCAATACTCATATTCGAAGTATCTAATAAAATGGAATCTTCGGCGGGACGAAGAGGTGCGAAAGCGCGACTTGAATCAATATTATCCCTGCGAATTAAATCTTGTTCAATTTCCTCTAAGTTACAAGCAATTCCCTTTTCTAAATTTTCTAAATAACGACGTTTGGCTCTTTCATGTACTGTTGCAACTTGGAAGATTTTCACTTCTGCATTTGGAAGAACATAAGTTCCAATATCTCTTCCATCCATTACAACCGAGACCGATTCAGCCATTTTTCTTTGTAAATCAACCATTGCTAAACGAACATCACGATACGAAGCAATATAAGAAACGTTTTTGGTCACGTCGTCTAAACGAATTTCTTTTGTGACATCTTGATGATTGCATAAAACCATACCATTTTCTTTGAGTTCAATATGAATGTCTGGCACTAAAGCGCAAACTTTCTTTTCATCTTGGCAATCGACACCTTGATGTAAGGCATACCAAGTTACCGAGCGATACATCGCGCCAGTATCAATATAAACATAGCCTAATTTCTTAGCTACAATTTTAGCAATCGTAGATTTACCTGCTGCGGCAGGTCCGTCAATAGCAATAGCGATTCTTTTCATTTTTTTGCTTCCTCCATTTTTAATCCTTTAAGGCAAGAATAATTCCTAAGACAATTAAACATGCCAATAAACTAATACATGTGATTACAAAGACTTTCACATAATTGATTTCTTTTTTCTCATGTAAAATCAAAGGCCTATTTCCTTGTTTTTTTTCTTTGCTTGGTTCTTTATAGTGTTTTCCTTGATATTTGGCGATGGGTAAATCCCCATCGTCCATCGCTTGTATTTGAAGGCGGTATTTGTTAAAGGCTTTTACTCTAGACTTCATAAATCTCGCCTCCTCAATCTCCCTTTCTATTCTAATAGAATTAACAAGTTTTTTCTATATTAACTTGTATTTTGTAGAATTTTTTTCAACTCAAGGAAAAAACAAAAAAACGTTTTTTCTATATTCATCATATTTTCCATAAATTGTTTCTATAAAGCATAGCTTTCTTTTGAAAAAAACCATGTTTTTTCGTTGTCTTTTCATTGCTTTTTATCCCTAGAACCTTTATAATGAAACTAGTCTAAAAAAAGGAGGACGAACGAATGGCAAAGAAAGTTACAGTAGATCAAAGCCTTTGTATCGGATGTGGACTTTGCAATTCTATGGCACCTGATGTCTTCGAAATGGGACCTGATGGTTTAGCCGAAACAATTGCTGACACCACCGATAACGCAGACGTCGATGACGCAGCCGCAAGCTGCCCAGCCGGAGCAATCACTGTTGAATAATAAAATAACTCGGTAGAAATACCGAGTTTTTTTTATTTTTTAAGTAATGGACTTAAACTTTTATAGACCATAAACGTCACCAAAATAACCGCTAAATCCTTGATTACGTTAAAGGGAATAATTGCCCATACAGTTAAGGATCCATGGATATCTTTTATTCTAGGGTTAATGGCTTGACAAGACGCTAATAGGGTTTCTTTTGTTAAGCCTTTAAATAAGAAAAGATAGAAATCAATCATGAAATAACATGTACAAATAGCACTTACAATGACTTGTAATGAAAAGCCAAATAGGAAACCTAAACAGACCCCTTTTAAATTTCGATGTTTTTGATACACAATACTTGCTGGTAAAACAAACGCTAAAGAATAAATAAAGTCCGCAAGTTCTCCGACACAAACCGTTGAAGTAAATGGTAATTTTGCTATAGTTCGAATGAGTAAAATCCAAAAAGCAGTCCAAGGGCCATAAGCAAATCCCGCAATCATCACGGGGATTTCATCAAAGTGAAATTCTAGGAAACTCGGGAAAACACTCGGTAACTTAAATTGAAAAATCGGTACGATGTATAAAATAATTGTAATTGCACTAAAAATAGCAACGCGTGCAATGAGTTTATTACTCCATTTTTTCTTTGCTTCTTCCATTTCTATCATTCCTTTTCATAAAAAAAATCCTGTCTCCAGGATGAAAATGAAAGAAAATAAAAAACTTCTTTCATCCAGACTTTACTGTCGCCACTAGAATTTCACTAGTTCAACCCTTTAGGTTCGCGGGGTTTACCGCCGGGAGGGAATTACACCCAATCCTGAAGCATTTTTATTATAAAACTTTTTTTATAGATTGCAAGACTAACACCAAAATTCAATAAACCCAATGTTAATTTCTTTTTCAGTTTCATTCGTAATCACAAATTGATAATTAGAATATGGATACATGGAGGCGTTAAAACAATACTTATTACCACTTTGGATATACTCTATTTTAGTTGCATTCTGCGGTGTTTCATAAACGTAAAGCGAAGTTCCTTCTCCATGATAATAACCCATCAAATGATCTAATCTACCATCATAACTCCATATTTGGCCACCGGAAGCTAAAATAAATTCGTTGCTCTCATTTCTTTTCACATTGCGATATCCAAATTCTTTTTCATAAGCCTTAAATTTCTTTGTTTGTGTAGAGTAATTTGTGTTTATATGATTAGCTTTTAAAATAATCATACCACCAGAATGGGCTCTTTTTCCTATTTTTGAAATTCCAATTCCCGCTAAAGCAAGAATTGAAACACTTAAAAGTACACTCACGGCTATAATCATTTTCTTCTGTCGATGGATGGTTTTATTCTTTTCCACCAATTGATTTGTGCTTTCTTTTTGAGGAAATAATTCTTCTCTTGTCATTTCAAAATAATGAAGTAAAAGTTGAATCACTTCTTCACTGGGTAAACCAAGGCCATTTTCATATTTAGCAATCGCACTACGAGAGACATGGACAATTGCTCCTAGCTCTTCTTGAGTTATGCCCTTTTCTTTTCTTTTTTCTTTCAATACTTCATTAAATTCTTTCATGGATATGACCTCCTACTTTTACTATATAAATCAGTTGAGTGATATGCACGTTACTTTTTGTTACTTATATATTAGCATAAAAAAAGATGGGATTAATGAACCTCATCTTTTTAGATTTAATTTTAAAAAAATATTAAGCTAATTTTCTTTTTTGAATGAAATAATATCCAACAATGGATAATAAGCCGATTACTGCTATGATAATCACAGGTTGAACCGTTTTAGAAGATTCCGCTTGGAAGAAGCGATTACTGTTTTGTGCAGTATTGGTTTTTGCGGCATGAATTGTTTTAAAGTAAGCAATCGATTCACCAATCGTGCATCCATCAGCATCTTTTACTGTTGCTAAATATGCTTGGCCATCTTCATCTAAAGCATCATATTTACTAAGAAGTTCAGTCATATCGCTTGTTCCAACTAAACCACATAATCCACCTTCAACTTCACGAGCGGATTTCCATTCTTTGGCAAATTGTTGAGCGTTATAAATTGAAGTTCTTACGACTTCTTGGTGTGTTCCATCTTCTGATGAAACGAGTTGAAGTCCATTTTTTAGTGTTAAAGTATAATCATTAGGAACAATAAATTTCATATTGTCTTTATTCTCTTCAGTAATTTTTCCATCATTGGCATAAAAATCAACTACACCATTAATTTTTACTGAACTATCTGCAATCGTTAAACTAACACCATCTATGTAAGATGGAATTAGCCAATACATAATATCTAAGGCCGTGTTACCTTCAGTTGCTGTGATTTCTGTATTATTTTTCAAAACGATGTTACCATGGTTGCTAGATAAAACATAACGGACATTATCATCACCAATGAGTTTTACATTATCTAAAGTCAAATTACTATAGTTTTGAATGAGCATTGATCCTTCTAGATAATGAACTGTCTTCGTTAATGTTCCGTTTTTAATGGTAATATTAGAATCTTTTAATAAATGCCAACCATTAGTTTGAGAACCTGCTGATCCTGTCATACCGTTATTGATTTCATAAGTTAAACCATTTAAATCAATTGTAAGATTGTGTCCCGAAGTAATTTGAATTCCTGGGCCTTCAATCACGCCATCGGTTGCAGCATTTTCATTGAAAACAATGGTCTCACCACTTTTTACTTGTTTAAGGGCGTCATTTAAAGTTGCATAATAAGTACTATTAATTGAAACTTGTGCAATAGTAGGAATAGTGTTCGTAGGAACAGTTTCATAACCATCGTCGGTATAATTTACGGACATAACGTAACCATCCGCTAAGAAAGAGCCATCATTACTATCGGTGGCTGGATTGTAGTTTTTAAAAGTTCCACCATATACTTTAATATTTGCCGTTTTACCAGCGTTAAGATCATAGCAATTTAATAAGAATTGATTCCCTGCTTCTTCATTTACAGCCTTAACTTCATAAGAGCCACCATAAATATTGATATCACCTTTTTCGGAATAAACAATTTCACCTTGTCCAACATAAGTGCCACCTTGAATGTTTAAGGTAAGCCATAAACTATAGGTGTGGAAACATGGAACATAACCCTTGTAGCCATCAATGACAGTGTTAATACCACCACCGCCAACCGTATCGACGATTTGAACTGCATCTCTAGCATATTCAAAATAAAATGCTGATTGCTCATTTGAATCTAAATTTTTGTAATCACTTGTAACATAAACCGTGTGCCCATTAAAATCAAATGTTTTAATGCCTCTTCCAAATGATAATCGATGTGTCAAATATACATCGCTTAAGAGTTTGATAGAAGAAGATGTATAATCATCTACATAAATATCATAAATACTTGTGTACTTATTTCCCTCTCCATCCTCTGCTACGTATTTCGTAGTATCTTCTGCATGCGCAATTACTGTGGAAGCAGGGTTGATTTCTACAAAAGCTGTAGCCATAAATGCAAGTCCTAATGACGTACAAATTTTTGCTAATTTTTTCATAAAATTTTCTCCTTCGCTTAAAAGCACACGAAAGATTAGCAAAAACCAAAAAAATTGTCAATTACTTTTTGTCAAAAATAAGATTGATTATTTTTGTATTTTCCGCTTAATATTATAAAATTACTTCTTTTTTCATTATTTTAAAAATATTAAAGCTAAAATAATGGCTGTCAACATACCTACAGCATCCGCAATTAAGCCCGACTTTAAAGCATGTCGCCATGAAGTGATGCCTACGGTCGAAAAATAGAGAGCTAAAACATATAAAGTCGTGTCGGTACTTCCTTGAATGGTTGATACAATTTTACAAGATAAAGCATCTGGTCCTTTGGTACAAACATTTTGTAAAACGGCTAAAGAAGCCGAGCCTGAAATCGGTCGAAATATGAGCATCGGCACAATATCTTTTATCATTTTAATTTGGGGAAATGTTCTTTCTAGTAAAAGCGCTAAGTCGTCTAATAAACCACAAGAATCTAATAACGTAACCGCCAATAACATAGCAATCACACTAGGAAAAACTTCTTTAAATAGATTTAATCCTTCTTTGGAGCCTTGAATAAATGCACTATAAGCATTTTTCTTTTTTACGATCGCACTAACAATTGCAAGAATAATGAGTGCAGGGACAAAGAAAATCGTTAGTTTTATCATATCTTTTTCCTTTTATTTCTTTGATTTCTAAAAAAGCGGTCGGATAATAACCCTACCACACAAGCAAGCATGGTAGAAATAATCGCTAAAAATACAAAGTCCGCGGGATTGGTGGAACCTGCCGCTTGACGAATGGCTAATACACTCGTAGGAATTAACGTTACGCCTCCCGTATTTAAAACTAAAAAGGTAATCATTTCGTCACTCGCAACATGCTCTTCTTCTAGAGAAATAGCTTTTAATCTTTTCATAGCTTTTAATCCACTTGGAGTCGCAGCAAAACCTAAACCAAACATATTTGCCGCTATATTAGAAGAAATATATTTTTTAGCTTCTTCATCTTTTAAATTCGGCATAATTAAGCGTAATAAAGGATCAAGTGCTTTCGCCACCCAACCAATGACTCCTGATTCTAGCATAATATTCATAATACCTGTCCAAAAACAAGCCGACATCACTAAAGTAATGCAAAGTGTAAAACCTTTCATCGGTAACGCTAAAATGGCATTAGATATTGCTTCTACTCTACCCGTTGAAATTCCATAAACTAAAGAAAGAATAATAATTCCTATCCACACGCGGTTCATGATTTCACCTACTTTATTTTTTGAAAACTTTCAATGGAAAAAGGTCCATAAACATCTTCCGTGGCATCTTGATAGACAATGCGAAACGTAATCGTTTTTCGATTTACATCTAAAGCATATATAACAAGCAAATGATGGGCTTTTTCTTTAGGAATAAAGACGGTATAACTCTTTCTTGTATAAAACACATAATCGTTAATATAGTTATTTCCTTTTTCTAATAAAGGTAATCCTTCAAACCTTTGAAAGTACGATTCAAATAGTTGACGGTGAAAAGAAAAATCTCCGCCACAATCTAAAGTCACACAAATGAGTTGAAGGCCATCTTTTTTTGCCGCTGAAACTAAAGTTCTTCTCGCTTTAGATGTAAAACCTGTTTTTCCACCAATACAATACTCATATTTTTGTAATAATTTATGTTTATTTTCCCATATGCCAATATTAGGACAATGATATCTCTTGGTTCCAGTAATTTCTTGAAACAATTCATTATCTAAGCAGTAACGCATCAAAAGTGCCATATCATAAGCGCATGAAATATTGCCTTCTTCATTAATATCAAGACCATGAGGATTATGAAAGGTGGTATGATTCATTCCAATTTCTTTTCCTTTTTGATTCATCCTATCTACAAATTTTTCAACTTCTCCACCGACATTTTTTGCTATAATCATAGCCGCATCATTTCCGCTTCTTAATAACAAACCATAAACCAAATCAATCATGCGGATTTCGGTTCCTTTTTCTAAATATAAAGAACTTCCTACCACTTCGTCGATTTCATCCCCTACTTTTACTATTTGAAAGAGACTTTCACTTTCAATTGCAACAATCGCTGTCATAATTTTAGAAATGGAAGCTACACTTCTTGATAGATAGATATCTTTTCCTTCTAAAACTTCGCCTCGTGTTTGTTCTATGATGACATAAGATCTTGCCCAAATAGATTCAGTGGAAACTGGCATTTTATTTACGGAAAAAAGATAAAAAAATAAAAGAAGTATTTTAAAAATTTGCATGATTCCCACCTCATTTCAATAAATGAAAAAGGCATAAAAAAAAGAACAACGTTGAACCCTTTCACTATAAAAGTTTTTGTTGTTCTTTATCTAATAATTCTCTTGCTAAAGCTAAATACGCTAAGCTACTTTTAGATTTCGGTTTATAAACGGTAATTGGAATGCCTTTAGAAGCCGCTTCCGGAAGAAGAATATTTCTAGGAATGGTGGTTTGGAAAGTCTTTTCTTTAAATAACCCACGAATTTCTGAAGAAACTTCAATCGACATTTTATTTCTAGGATCAAACATCGTAAAGACAAAACCTTCGATTTCTAAGTCTGGATTATACGAATTTTGCATATTAGAAATCGCTCCTAACATTTGGGTTATTCCTTCTAATGCAAAGTATTCACATTGGACTGGAATTAAAATGGAATGGGCCGCTGCGAAGACATTTGCATTTAATATTCCTAACGTTGGTGGGCAATCAATAATAATGTAATCATATTCTTTTTTTAAGGTTTGAATCGCATTCTTTAAAAGGAAGGTAGTAGCTTCTTTTCCTAATAAAGCACTATCGAAAGACGCTAATTTGAGGTTTGCGGGTACGATATCTAAGTTCTTCATCACCGTTCTTTTGATCAAACGATTGATATCATTATTTTTACTTAAAACGTCAAAAATGGTTTTGCTTAAAAGCGCGATATCAAGTCCTACCCCTCGAGAGGCGTTTCCTTGTGGATCAAGGTCAATTAAAAGAACTCTCTTACCAAGACTGACAAGAGAGGACGCTAAACTAATGGAAGTTGTGGTTTTGGCAACTCCACCTTTTTGATTTGCCACTGCAATAATCTTCGACATTTTTATACTCCTAAAACACTATACGCATTCACTATAAAGGTTTCTTTTTCATTTGTCCATATGGACGAGGATATTTCATTGGATTTTCTTTTATTTTTTTATAGAACAAGTTGATGCGATGGTCCCCTTTGCCTAATTCCCATTCTTGTTCTTGCTCTAATGATAAACATAATTCTTGTAAAGCATGTTCCGCTAAGAGATGCTCTTCTTTTCCTTTCATACCTTTTAAAGCAATAAAAGTGCCATTCACTCTTAATAAAGGCGCACATAATTCTACAAGAAGCGGAAGTTGACTTACTGCCCGAGCGGTCACGATATCATAATAACTACGCGCTTCTTTTACATAGTCTTCTGCCCGCATATTCACGGTCACAATTTGCTTTAAAGATAAAGCATGAATGACTTCATTTAAGAACGCTACTCTTTTTCCCGTCGGTTCTAGAAGCGTTACAAATAAATCAGGAAACATAATTTTTAAAGGAATCCCTGGAAAGCCTGCGCCTGAACCTACATCTAAAAGAGATTGATCGTCATAGGAAAAAACTTCCGCTGATTTTAAAGAATCATAGAAGTGTTTTTCAATAATTTCTTCATCGTCAATAATCGCAGTTAAATTCATTTTTTCGTTCCATTCTTTTAAAAGCGATAAGTATTGTTGAAATTGTTCGAGTTGATGGTCAGATAAAGAAAGATGAATTTTGGCTAATTCTTCTTTCAATTGGTCCCAATTCATAGATTCTCTCTCCTTTTAATCATCATTAATAAAATAGCGATGTCAGCAGGATTTACTCCACTAATACGAGAAGCTTGTGATAAAGTACGAGGATGGATATCATGAAGTTTTTGTCTAGCTTCTAACGCTAAACCATCCATATGAAGATAATCTAAATCATCTGGTAATTTAATGGCTTCCCATTTTTGGAATTCTAGGGCTTCTTTTTTTTGCTTTTCAATATAGCCTTCATATTTCACCATGATTTCTAATTGATGAATACCTTCTTCATCTAAATCAATATCATCTAATTCATGAATAAAAGGCTTTAAGCCTAAATAACTGACATTCGGTCTTCTTAAAAGTTCTAACGCTAAAATACCGCCTTTTAAGGGTTCATAACCAATCGATACTAAATATTTTTCTAATTCTTTTCCCGTACCTAAATAGGTTTCATGAAGAATCTTTAAAATTTGTTGAATGGCTTTCTTTTTATCGACGAACTTTTGATATCTTTCCTCAGAAATTAAGCCCAGTTGATGACCATATTCCGTTAAACGTAAATCAGCGTTATCGTGACGTAATAACAAACGATATTCGGCACGAGAAGATAATAACCGATAAGGTTCTTTGGTTCCTTTCGTTACTAAATCATCAATCATTACGCCAATATATGCTTCGTCTCTTCTTAAAACAAAAGGCTCTTGTTCACGAATACGAAGTACAGCATTAATACCGGCCATAATACCTAAGCCAGCAGCTTCTTCATAACCGGAAGTACCCACAATTTGACCAGCGCCATAGAGTCCTGGCCACGCTTTGATCATTAAACTACTATCAAATTGAGTAGGCTCAATAGCGTCATATTCAATCGCATAAGCGTATTTTAAAATCTTACAATTTTCTAATCCAGGAAGAGAACGAATCATTTTTTCTTGTACCCATTCTGGCATAGAAGTTGAAAAGCCTTGAAGATAAGTTGAATTCATTTGTAATGATTCCGGCTCTAAGAAAAGTTGATGCCGAGGTTTATCTTTAAAACGAACAATTTTGTCTTCAATACTTGGGCAATAACGAGGTCCAATACCATGTACCATTCCCCCATACATTGCCGATTCTTTCAAGTTTTCTTGAATGATTCGATGGGTTTCTGGTGTGGTATAGATTAAATAACAAGGAACTTGTTCCTCTAAAGGTTTAAACGTGTGCGTGGTATAAGAAAAGGCTAAATTTCCTGGTGTACCATATTGCGGTTCTGCTTTTGAAAAATCAATAGAATCCGTTTGAATTCTAGGTGGTGTTCCCGTTTTTAAACGGAATAAACGAATGCCCATACTGGCTAAATAAGGGCTTAACCCTAAAGAAGGTTTTTCCCCATCAGGTCCAGCACTTCTAGACGTATGACCCACTAAAATTTGTGATTCCATATAAGTGCCTGTAGTTAAAATAACCGCTTTTGATTCATAAGAAGTTCCATCACTTAGTTTCACGCCAAAAACATGATGATCATCATGAAGAATTTCCGTCACCATGCCTTCTTTTACTGTTAAATTTTCACAATGTAACGCTAAGCTTTGCATATAAGCTGGATAGGTTCTTTTATCGGCTTGCGCCCTTAAGCATTGGACACCGGGACCTTTACCCGTATTTAGCATTTTCATCTGCAAATACTCATGATCTGCACCGATTCCCATCATGCCACCTAGCGCATCAACTTCACGAACAACGATACCCTTTGCTGATCCCCCAATCGAAGGATTACAAGGCATATTGGACATCATTTTAATATTTAAAGATAAAAGGAGTGTCTTTGCTCCCATGTGCGCGCTCGCCATTGCGGCTTCCATACCGGCATGGCCACCACCCACAACAATTACATCATAAGAAAGCATTAACCAACACTACCTTCCATATCCATTTTAATCAATTGATTGAGTTCTACGGCATATTCCATAGGAAGTTCTCTAGAGAATGGTTCAATAAAGCCCATAATAATCATTTGGGTTGCTTCTTTTTCACTAATTCCACGAGACATGAGATAGAAGAGTTGTTCATCAGAAATCTTAGATACTGTTGCTTCATGCTCAATATATGCATCATCGTTTTGCATAACGTTCGTCGGAATTGTATCACTTCTAGAAGCATCATCTAAGATTAATGTGTCGCATTCTACGTGACTTCTGCATCCTTTTGCTAAAGGACCATGGAGTACTTTTCCACGGTAATTAGCGACACCACCATTACGAACGATGGATTTAGAAATAATTGTAGAGAAAGTATCCGGTGCTAAATGAATCATACGGGCACCAGCATCTTGATATTGTCCTTTTCCTGCAACTGCGACAGAAATACAAGTTCCTCTTGCGCCTCTACCTTTTAAGATACAAGCAGGATATTTCATATTGACTTGAGAACCGATGTTTCCATCAATCCATTCCATTTGCGCATTTTCATAACAAACCGCTCTTTTGGTAACTAAGTTGACAATGTTATTCGACCAGTTTTGGACAGTAGAATAACGACATTTCCCACCTTTTAAAATAATGATTTCAACAACGGCGGCGTGTAAAGATTCTTTTGAATAGGTTGGGGCTGTGCAACCTTCGACATAGTGTACATCGGCGCCTTCATCCACAATAATGAGAGTACGTTCAAATTGTCCACTCTTTTCATTATTAATACGGAAGTAGGATTGAAGTGGCTTTTCTAAATGCACTCCTTTAGGAATGTAGATAAAAGATCCTCCTGACCAAACCGCGCCATTTAAGGCCGCAAATTTGTTATCACGATAATCTACTACGCTATTAAAGTATTTTTTAAATAATTCTGGACATGCTTTTAAAGCTGAGTCGGTATCTAAAAAGATAACGCCCTTTTCTTGCACTTCTTTGAGCATGTTATGGTAAACGACTTCACTTTCGTATTGCGTGGAAACACCCGCTAAATACTTTTGTTCAGCTTCTGGAATTCCTAGACGTTCAAACGTTTCTTTAATGGTTTCTGGAACTTCATCCCAATCCTTTTCTACTTTTTCACTTGGGCGAATAAAGTAAGTAAAAGAACTAAAATCTAAGAAAGATAAATCTGGACCAAAAGAAGGCATTGGTAATTCATTAAAGGCTTTAAAAGCTTTTAAACGGAATTCAAGCATCCATTTGGGTTCATGTTTATAGCGAGAAATATCTCTTATAGTTTCTTCGGTAAGTCCTTTTTTGGTTTTTAAAATCGAGACATCTTCATTTTTAAAACCATATTGATATTCTTCAGAAGGAAGTTTTTCTTCATGATCCATGGTGACATTCCTCCTCATCTTCTAATAATTCATGTAAACCACGCCAACCAATCGTTGCGCATTTAATACGGGACGCTTGCTTGGCAGTATTAATGAAAACAATTGCTTCATCTAAAACTGATTCATCAAAAGGTTCTTCATGAATCATCTTTTGGAATTGTTCAATAATATAATTAGCTTCTTCAGTTTTCTTTCCCATGACTAAATCCGTCATGATCGAAGTGGAAGCGGTTGAAATTGTACACGCTACACCATCAAAACATACATCTTGAATAATACCATCTTTTTCTAAAAGATAGACGTAAATATCATCAATACAAGATGCAGAATCCATATGGATTACACGATATTCATCTTTATTTTCTGGCACTCTTTTATTATGGGGATGTTCATAATGATCCATAATAATAGCCCTCATCATTTGAGGATTAATTGAAATAGGCATCTAAAAAGTCGCCTCCTGTCTTACATGCTTCCACTAACGCATCAATTTCTTCTTTCGTATTATAGAAATATATACTTGCGCGTACCGTCGCATGACATTTTAAGAAATCCATTAATATTTTAGCACAGTGTTGGCCACTACGGACACATACACCTTTCGAATTGAAATACGTTGCCGCATCTTGCGCAAAAACATCTTTCAAGTTAAAAGTAATAATACCACTTTCGGCATTACGATTATAAATCGTAATTCCTTCAACTTCTTCTAAACGTTGAATCGCATAAGCCCGTAATTCTTTTTCATAAGCCTCGATATTTTCCATACCGATAGCAGTTAAATATTCAGCAGCTTTAGCTAAGCCTAATGCACCCGCAATATTTTGTGTTCCTGCTTCAAATTTTTGTGGTGGTAAAAGATAAGAAACTTCCCCGCACATATCAAAACGAGCGTTCATACCGCCACCAGACATTAAAGGATCCATTTTTTGTAATAATTCATATTTTCCATAAAGTACACCTGTACCGGTTGGACCGCACATTTTATGTCCTGAGAAAGCTAAAAAATCACAGTCCATATCTTTAACATTTGTAACTTGATGGGGTACGCTTTGCGCACCATCTACAATCACGATAATGTTGTGTTCATGAGCGACTTTACAAATCGCTTTAATATCCACATGGAAGCCAAGAACATTCGTAACTTGAGCAATGGAAATAATTTTTGTATGTTCGGTAATTGATTTTTCTACATTTTCAATTATCAATCTTCCTTCTTCATCTAAAGGAATATAACCGATATGACAACCGATAGTTTCCGCCACTTTAAACCATGGAAGTACATTTGAAGCATGTTCTGCCTGGGTTAAAAGTACTTCGTCATTGGAAGTTAAAAACTTCATACCATAACCATAAGCCACAAGATTTAAAGACATGGAAGCACCGGAAGTAAATACTACTTCTTCAGGACGAGCATTAATAAACTTAGCTAATGTTTTACGCGCTTCTTCATAGCAGGTATCCACCATGTGTGCCAAATCATAATCGCCACGATGTGCATTTGCACAAAAATTATTATAATAATCATCCATCGCTTCGACCACACAGCGAGGCTTAAAAGTAGTTGCGGCATTATCTAAATACACTAAAGGATGGTTCTGCATGCGTTTAGATGGATCTAGCATTGGAAAATCGGAACGAATTTTTTTAATATCCATATTACTTCATTCTCCTTTCCATACATAAAGAAATTTCTTCTTGTATTTCTTTATCAAAGTAAGGAAGAATTGGCTTTAAATAGCCTAAGGTAATGAGTTGCTTAGCTTCTTCTTCACTTAATCCACGTGAAGTTAAATAGAACAAGTGATCATCATTTACACGACCAACCGAAGCAGCGTGTGAAGCAGCAATATCATTTTCATCAATCTTTAAAATTGGACTAGCAAAAGCTTGACAATGGGGATCAAACACCATGATTTTTGCATTTTGATGGGTTTCTGCACGCTTTGCACCATGTAAAATATGACCAACACCAGAGAAAACAAGGCGTGAATTCCCTTCACATACGCCATAGTTATTCATGGTAGCGGTCGTATTGGGTGCTTGATGGATAAAGGATACAGAAAACTCTTTTTTATCCGTTTCTGTCGCTAATGTCGCTAAATGGAATAAGCAAGAAGCGCCTTCTTCTTGTAATTCGAATAATAAAGAATCATTTTTATTTCCACAAGAAAAATCAGCACATGCGGCAATGACATGCGCGTCTTTATGAATCACGAATTTTCGATTTGAAGATTCTGCGTCTTCTAAGGTAGCAATGGCTAAATGTAAAATGGCTCTTTTAGCAATATGATACTCGACTGGGTGCGAAGGACTACCGATTTCTAGAAGTGACACTTCATTTCCTTCTTCAACGCAAATCTTTTCAACTTTTTGGTTTTCATTCCAATCCATTTGGTATTGAGAAGCATTTGGTTTTAAAGAAATTGTCACTTTATCTGTGGGGATAAATACTTTATTTTCCACTTTTTAAAACTTCCTTCGTTGCACAAGATCCAATGGAAACGTCTTTCATTTCCAAATCTTCTTTTTCGATTTGAATGCCCAGTTCAGTACGAATCCATTCATAACCTGTTTGATCGATTTTTTTAATAATTTCTGGTCCACCTTCTACCGCAATACGGCCATTAATCATAACCGCAACACGGGTAGGATGAATTAAATCATAGAGTCTAGCATAGTGAGAAATGACTAAAAAGCTACAAGCAGTTTCTTGCTTCATTTTAACAATGGCTTCCGCTACAATTTGTAAAGCATCAACATCTAAACCAGAATCGATTTCATCTAACATAGCAAAGGCGGGTTGAAGTAAAATCATTTGTAGAATTTCATTTCTTTTCTTTTCACCACCAGAGAAGCCTTCGTTCAAAGAACGATTAGCCATATCAAGTGGAATTTTTACTTCATTAGATGCATTTTCTAAAGCGCGATAGAATTGGAATAGTGAGATTGGTTTTTCTCTTCTAACATTCATAGCCGCCTTTAAAAAATCAGCGTTCACAACACCAGGAACTTCAGAAGGATATTGAAAGGCTAAAAAGAGCCCTGCTCTAGATCTTTCATCAACACTCATTGATAAAACATCTTTGCCATCAAGGGTAATGGTTCCTTCCGTTACCACATATTTTGGATGTCCCATAATGACATTGAGTAATGTCGATTTTCCGTGTCCATTAGGGCCTAATAACGCTAAAGTTTCATGATCACTAAGCGTCAAATTTACTCCTTTAAGAATTTCTTTTTCTTCCACTTTAACGTGAAGATTTTTGATTGATAATACTGCCATTCTTTATCACTCCTAAACATGGTCCTGTATTATTTTACACTACTCTAGGTCACTCTACAAATAAAACGATAAAAAAATAATTTTTTTCTTTCTAAGGATACTTAGAAACATAAAAAAAGAGCAAAGTTTTTCTTTGCTCCCCTCTACACTTAGCAGCCGCAGCCGAACCAACCGCCGCAACCAATAATCACGAGTAAAATGAATAATACCAAGATAATGGCAAAGTAGTTATTTCCCATTTTTGTCACCTCCTTTTTTCGCTCAATTCCTAAAATAAGCCGCCGTTACCACAGCCGCAGCCTATGATAGCAATGAGAATAAAGAGAACAAGAATGAAGGCCCAGCCTCCACCGGTCGTATTTGTGTTCATAGCAGTTCCTCCTATATCCACGTTATACTATGCGCTTTCTATGAAAGGGTCCCTTTTGTTATTACAAAACTCCTTTTAGCGCCCAATTTTAATCGCGTTTGTATAGGTATTTCCAAAAGGCAAATAGAAAAATATAAATTTTTCTTGAAATACAAGGAAAGATTAGATAAAATAACTATGCTATATTTTTATACAAGGAGGAAAAGCTGTATATGAAAAATAAACTACTTGGTTTAGCTCTAGTAGCATGTTTCTCAACCGTCGCACTCTCTTCATGCGGTAGCAATAAATGGTTGACGAAATCAGATAAAGTAGTCGTTACGATTGATGGTACAGAATATACAACCGAAGATTTATTCGGACAATTAGCAACATCAAACGCGACCGGTGTTGCAGCTTACTATAATGCCATTAGCGAAGTTATCGTTCGTAATGCCACTCGTAGTTATGCTGAATCTACCGAATTAAAAAAAGCGGTCGACGCTTCCGTTGACCAATTAAAAGAAGAGGCACATAACAACGCAGATGCCAATGGCACCTCATACAAGAAGGAATGGAATGCAATTCTCGAAAACAAAGGCGTTGAATCCGAAAAGGAATTAATTGAACAATTAACCTATAACGAACTTCAATCCCATTTGCAAGATGAATATTATGATTTGAATTCCAACGAATTGCTTGAAGATTATCTCAATGAAATGCTTCCATATCACGTCCGTCACATCTTGGTTAAAGTCAGTGCTTCTGCGGGTACTCTTGCAAGAGGAACAATCACCCAATCCGAAGCATTAAAACTTGCTTCCGTAGTACGTCGTATGGCGAACTTAAATGAAGATGGTACCGTAAAGAAAACTACAGAAACTTTTGGTGAAGTCGCTTTCCAAGCTTCTGAAGATACTGGTTCTGCAAGTCTCTATGGTAACTTAGATGTTATGACTACATCCACTTCATTCGTTAATGAATTCAAATTAGGTATCTATGCTTATGAGTCATTGTTTGCTCATAAAAATGCAGATAGTCGTGCTCAATATTTCACTGACACAACTGCTGATACCACTTATGGTGTTTCCTTACAAAAGAACACTTATGCTATTCCAACTGACGCGCAAACCGCATGGTCTTCCCGTCAAGAAACAATCACCACTGATTCTACTTGGAATGGTACGGAAGAAGTCGCAACTTCAACCTATCAACGTCGTAAAGATGGTATTGGTTTTATTCCATTCTCCGTCACCCAAAAAATTGGCGAAGTCGCTGATATGGTTACTAATCCAATCTCCAATAAAAAAGTAAATGATGGTGATGCTGATTACTACCCACGTAACATTTACTTCAACTACTATTTCAATGATCATGGTATTAGTGTTATTACCAATGAAACAGAAGTAGGAAACTTCAAGAGAGTTGCTGGATTTGATAAACCAATTCTCTGCGCAGATGGTGATGTCAACAAACCAGTCTTAGTTACCCGTGCCGGTTCATCCTATCAAGGTGTTCACTTCATGGTTGTTGAAAAATCCGCTATTGGATCTACCAATGAAGAACTTACCACCTACTATGATAAGAGAACCCCAGCTCAATTAACCAAAGATGGCGATGCCGATTTAATTGGTAAAACCTATGTAACTGCAATCAAATCTACTGATACAAGCACCTACTCTTCTCGTTCAAAAGCAATTGAAAGTGAAGTTAAAGGCTTTGATTCCATGATTGATACTCGTATGTTTGAATATTATCTTGGATTATCTACCGATGAAGAAGGTAACTTAATTACCCCAGTCGATAAAGACGGTAATTCATTACCATCTATTAAAATCGCCGATGAAAAGATTCAAGAAACATTATTAAAATACATCCAAGTTCGTCGTGCTGGAAATAAGAGTGATGCAATCAATTCTAACAAAGATGCTTGGGATAGTTATATTGATTTATTAAAAGAACAAGATTCCTTCGCAGCCAAACGTAGAATCCCATTAGTTTGTGCTTCTCGTTTTGAAGAAGGCAAAATTGATTCTGTTAGTAATGGAGGTAGCTGTTATGAACAAAAGTAATGTACTTAAAATTTTTGGAACTGCTATGATGCTCTTATCTCTTGCTTCCTGTGGTGAAATTACCCTTCGTCCAGAAAATAAAGATGATAAGCTTGTTACTCTCGTTGATGGTTCTGAATTAGATTTGACCAACAACAATTATGGCGTTATTTATGATGGTTTAGTCGAAGATGGTGTGGTCAACAAAACCGTTTTCAATGATGTTATGTTTAAAATTGCTGAAAAGCAATTAGAATCCTACTACACTGGTGATGATAAAATCTTTGAAGATAAAGCAGCTTTTGATGCTGAAGTTGATAAGTTAGTCAATGAAAAATTATATGACTATATTTCTTCTTCTTCCTATCAAGTTGATAACCACTTTGATGAATCTAAACTAGTCCTGGCTTTAACTCGTGAATTATATGAAATTACTCCAAGAAAGTACGCTGATGGTAGTGAAGCTGAATATAATATCGGCGATGTTGTATTCACTCCAGAAACTAAAGCAAGCGCATTAGAAGATGGTACTCTTGGTGGTGGCGACGGCACAGAAGAGGGTGGCGTTGTCAATGAAAATGATATTCTTCATTATAATTATAAGGATTATAAAGATAGAGTATTAAAACGTGAAGTCTACACTCAACTTTTAACTGCAAAATACCTTGAAGATGAAGCTTATTCTTCTCTTGGTCGTGCTTATTCTCGTAAAGTAAGTTACATTGCAATCGCAAATGATTCTGAACATCCAGGCGCTGCTAAAAACGCTATCGATGCTTTCGTTGATTACTATGTTTCTTCTACTGATAAAGAAGTCGATTTAAATAACCTTGCCAAACTTTGGAAAGGCGTTGACTACTCTAACGAAACTGGTGAATTATCAACCGAACTCAAACAAATTATTTCCGACTACAAGCTTAGAACTCTTGCCGATAACATCGTTGATGAATTTAAGAAAGTAGTTGAATGGGATGATGCGAATAACACCTACAAAAAAGATGAAAATGGCAACTCCATTCCATTATCTGCTGATCGTGTTGACACTACGTTAGAATCTTCTTATACTGGCTCTTATTCTTACTTACCAGAAGTTGGTAAAGAAAAGAAAGATATTGAATTAGCACAAAAAGAACTCGTTACTGAAGGTTGGTTCATCAAAAATGGTGGCTTAACTGATTTACCAGATGACATCCGTTCTCGTTTATTCGATATCCGTACCGCTAGTGACTTCCAAATCATTAAAAACAAAACCGATGAAGAATTACGTGGATTCGTTCGTGAAATTAATGGTGTTACCTACTTAGTTCCAGCTAAAACACAAGCAGAAACTTCTGATAGTGATATCATTATTTATGATCGTGATTCTGATACCTATTACATTGTTATTGTTGAAGATGCATTAAATACTGCTTCCTTAAACTTAAATAACGTTGAAAAAGATATTAAAAAAGAAAATCCAGATGCTAGTGAAGCTGATTTAGCTAACCTCATTAAACAAGAAAAGATTGCTCGTCGCTCAAATGCTCACGAAGTTGCTAAGATGTTAGGAACCAAATCCTCTAACCAATCTGAAGCTACAATCTTCTACTTAAAGGCCGCTAATATCGTGTTCCATGATGAAGATATCTATAATTATTTCAAAAAAAATTACAAAGATATGTTCGACGAAAATAAATAATTTTCAAAAAAAGGGAGGGTTATTCCTCCCTTTTCATGTATAATAAAACTATAAAGAGGTGTTTATTTATGGATAATTGTATTTTTTGTAAAATCATTAAAGGCGAAATTCCTTGCTACAAAGTATATGAAGATGATGATGTTTTAGCTTTCTTAGATATTTCTCAAATTACAAAAGGTCATACGCTTGTTGTTTCTAAGAAACATTATGATAATTTTCTTACCACACCAAAAGAACTCATGCATCATATGATGGATGTTGCTCAAACGATTGGTCAAATCCAAATTAAAGAACTTCATGCGAAGGGTGTTAACATTATCTCTAACTGTTATGAAGAAGCCGGTCAAAGCGTTATGCACTTTCATATTCATGTCATTCCTCGTTACTTTAAAGGTGATGGCTTCCGTCTAGAGAAGATTGATAATGATCATCCTGAAGATTTATCATTACCCGCAATTGCTTCACAAATTAAAAATCATTTCTAAAAATTTCTTACATTAAATTTTATTTTGTGTTATAGTAACCCTAGAAAACGTGTAACAGAAATGGGCTCTTTAAAATCTAGGGTGGTCTAGG
>FR897023.1 GCA_000437235.1 Coprobacillus sp. CAG:826
CGTGACCGAGTATATCGCCGTATTCCGCGCCGCAGACTTCACAAATCGCTTTGTCTTTGCAAGTTGCCGTTCCGCCCGAACAATTTGCTGTTTCGGTATGACTACTATCTTTCGTACAAGTGCGGGTATGCGTTCCATTACCGTTGCTTACCCAATCACCCCAATCGTGAATATGGGTGTCTATTTTTTTGGTATAATAGTACGTAACCGTTTGGCCGCTCCCGCTTACAATTTGGTTTAGACCTTCAACTCTGCTAAGTGCATAGCCATAAAGCGATGGAACAGCCGTCCAATTAACATAGCTTCCTACTGCAAGAGGTATTACGGCTTTATTTGCATTAGGCATTGGACTTCCGTCCTCGAATTTATATTCAATATTAACGTTTACATATGGCTGAGTTTCGGTGTTGTCATGAGCAAGCACATTTCCGTTTTCGTCAGTTACTTCAAAGGCAACGGTATCGCCGTTATTTAGCACTGCATCCGATGGAATTTGGTAAATCAGCTCACAATTCTCCAATCCCGAATTCAAATCACTACCATTATATTCCAAAGCGCCCTTTGGCCAAAACTTACTCTTTTCGCTCCATACAGGAATAGTAAAAGTCTGGGTTGCTTCTAGCCTTTGCCCGCTAGTCGTAGTTGCAATGCTTCCATCAGCATGCTTTATCCACAATTTCATAGCAACTTGGCGTTCCATAGTGTCTGAAAGATTTTGCACGATGGTGCGGAGCTGAATTTTCTCGCCCACCATACCCGTGTTGAATTTGTTTTTGTCCCAGCCGCTAAGCAAAACTCCATCCCGATAATTTATAAAATTATTATATCCATTGTAATTCGTTTCCGCAAAGTCCGTTGGGTTAGTATACCTGTCTGTATATTTCTTAACTTCTGGGTCGGCGACATAGAGGCTTTTGCCATCTATGAGTTGCGACATTCTCTTGTACCCTTGCAGCTTACATACTTCACAGAACTGATAGTTGGTATCACGCATAAGACATTCCCAACTGGAATTGTAAGCAGTGTAAGAAGGATGGGTATTGCATGTAAAAGTTTTTCTAAATCCTAGTAATTTTTTCCACTTTACTTGTTCCGGATTGTGATTGTATGCCACATTTAGCGAAGTATAGTCAGTTGATTCTGCGGCCATAGTCATATATTCATCGCCAAGTTCTAGCAACCCGTGACCAAGCTCATGTGCAAAAGACTTTTGCGCACGATTGTTATCGGCTGGGGTTATAAAATAATGGATCCCACGTTTATAATTTCTATGTGAACCACCAAAATCTTGAGCCGTATTGACTAGCAAAGCAAATTGATTGATATAGTTGTGCACATAATAAAATGGCGAGTACATTTTATCATCGTCCCAAATAAACGTATCTGGATCAGTTTTATTAGGAATATGAGCGTCGTGAATTTGCTCAATGAATGCAGGTCCTATACATCGTTCGAAAATATGGTTTTTCCAACTACTTTTATTTACTGAAATCATCGGTCCAACCTTTTTATCTATAACTACATCAAAAAAAGTACTACCACTATTATTAAAACTCGACTCTGACGCCGTACAAAGCGCATATACGTTGAAGCGGTCGGCATAACTACGATATGGCTCGTACTGAATTGCTCCTTCCCATACTTTTTTTGCATCATTGATAAACTTTTCTTGCTGGCTCTTGGTATAACCCTCGCCACAAATAAGAATTACCATATTCTCGGTGTCACTTCTTGTCTTTTGGATAGTATAGATAGGAATCGTCGGTGTGGCATATTTGCCGTCGCTAGAATAATATGGACCAAGGGTAAGTCTAAGTTGTTGGTCAAGGCTTACGTTCCACTCTTGATTGGGGTTTTCTTCCGGCTCGGCTATGGTATAGTCGTCCTCGATTTTATCAGGCGTTGAGCCCACATAAGGATTGATTGCACTGCCATTGCCGGAGGTTATTACATAATAGTCTGAGTCTAGATAAAACGCAGGTCTTACTCCAATAGCATTCGTTGGGTAATCTTTTCCAACAAATCCGTTGCTACCCACGTAGCGCATTAGGTGGTTGCAACTAGAAAGAGGCGTCCTAAGCCAATAAGGCCAAGCAAATCCTTCTTTTCTACCTATATAATAATTACCGAAATTTTTCCACACTTTATTGACTTGTTGGACGTCTAACAAAAAAACCTTTTCGGTCGAGTTTTCGCCATATGCACTGTTGAAGTTGCTGGCAACATTCTCAATGTTCTCATTAAATTCCAAATCAGAGCGACCATTACCATCATGAAATCCAAGATTGTACTCAGGGTGTGCTACCAAAGAGCGCTGGGTCACGTTCTTCATTGCGGCAATCTCGGCTTTGGAAAAATCATTCAAAAAACCAGTTTTTTGGTCATACGCATCTTCATTTACATAACCAGCCCTTGGCGGGTTACCACACAACCACTTCACTTCGCCTGCTACTGCCGTAGAATTGAGCCAAGAACGCATATTGCTGTCTTTCCAATAGTTAGAGCCGCGGTTATCACGATTATTGTTACGGCTGTGTGACTTAGAACGGTTGTTGTCGTTGGTCTTAGCGTCGTAAGGAAGGGTGTCGATTATGTTATCAGCAAGCATAAGCGCACCTTTCTCATCAATACTTACGCACCTCCATATTACATCCTTGCCGTTGTACTTACCAAGGCTGATATAATTCCCTAACTCTACTTGCGTTGCCACTTTTTCTGTCTTAACGCCTTGAGCGTTCACGATCGTTTTATATTTTGTATTATCGGCGTTTGTATGAATTGTAATTGCCTCGCCACCAAAAATAGCGGAAATAAACATCATAACAATTATTAAAGCAATACTTGTTTTTTCAAAAAATTTTTTCATTATGTTTCACCTCTTCCTAACTTTTTTCGTTTGTAAGATTTGAAAGATAGGTTTTTCCTTAGCTAAAACCTAAACTATTTTAATGTTGTGCTTTTGTTCCTTATAAAAGCGAAATCGCACCGCCCCATAGGCTATTCTCTATGCAGTAGTGCGTTAAAGTTTTATTATATTCACCCAAAGGGTAGACTTGCGTCTTGCTTGCTAATGAATGTTCCACATTTTTCATACCTTGTCAACTCCTTTTGCCTATGTTTTGCATTTTTTATAGGTCATTTGGAATTAGCAACTCCGCAAATTTATATGGCAAATAATCTCGCTCTAAGTTTTCCATAAATTGCTCTAAAAGTCAACTCTAACCCATCTATTGTGTGATTATACCGTTATTTGTTTCCACCTAATTGCTTATGAAAAAAAGTTTGATGCATTTTTGCTGTATCAAACTAACTGGTGTTTATATAATGGTGCAGCGGATGAGATTCGAACTCACATGCTATAAGCACTACCGCCTGAAGATAGCGCGTCTACCAATTTCGCCACCGCTGCACGTCGAAATAAGTATACTAGATTTTTATCATTTTTACTACTTTTATTGGTTGATTGATGTGATGTTTGGATTCACATGTACCATACAATGTTTCACATCTTTGAAATTGTCTTCTATTTCATGATGCACGGCTTCTGCTATTTTATGCCCTTCTAATACGGATAAGTCATAGCGGACCGAAATTTCAACATCTACATAGATTTTGGAACCAAAAATACGTGTTTTTAACAAATCAATAGAAAGTACTCCTGGTAAGGAAAGGATAACAGAACGCATCTTTTCTTCCATTAATTCATCGCAAGCTTTGTCCACCAAGCGATTAATTGCATCAACAAAGATTTTAATTGAAGTAATTAAAATGAATATACAAATGACAGCACTAGCGAAAGCATCTAAAATAGGAAAGCCACACATTGCACCAATAATACCAATTAAAGAGCCTATAGAAGATAACGCATCCATTCTATAATTCCATGCGTTTGCAATAAATGCTTCAGAATGTATCTTTTTTCCCGCCTTTCTGGTATACCAAAACATTGCTTCTTTTCCTGCAATGGAGACAATCGCAGCAACTAGACCAATAACAACATGTGTCGATAATTCATGCACCACGCCATCTTTAAAGAATGCAATAATATCTTTTATTGCCTGATATCCAATAAAGCCCCCACTTAAAAAAAGTATAATAGCCAGAATAATGGTTGCCACTGGTTCAAAACGCTCATGACCAAAAGGATGATCTTCGTCTTCTTTTTTAGAAGATATCTTAAGACCAATCATCACAATAAAAGAAGAAACTACGTCTCCTAACGAATCAATTGCGTCCGATATTAATGCTTGTGACATAGAAAGAAGTCCAGCAACAAACTTAAAAGCGGATAATAAAAGATTGCCTAAAATCGTGACAAATGACGTACGATGCGCAATCTTTTTTTCATTGATAGTTTTTTCACACATAAAGTTTCCTCCTTTTTCGTCCCACGGTTTCCCGTTGCCTAAGCCCAGCTACCTTATGTGCTTGATCGAATTATTATATATAATATAGAAATTAATTAGAAAGTGCAACCTTTTCCCATGTTAAAGAAAAACTTCCACTATGATTCTCTCCAATAATACGAACATCCCATTTACCGACTTCAGTAAGTGAAAAATCAAATGAAGCTAAGGTTTCCCCTTCATAATGATTCTTTTCCACTTTATTGAGAAAAACTTTTAAAGAAAGGCTTCCTTGATTATCTTCATTAGAAGTTGAAGTAAAAGTAAAATGATATCCATAATCTTCTTTTACTTTAAAGGTTTTACCAAAATATCCATCCATTTTCGTATAGGATGCCGAAATTTCTTTATTGGTTATTTTTTTCGTTCCCGTAAGCATTAAATAACTGCTATATGTACAAGAACATAATAAGCTTAAAAATGGTAATGTAAGCCAATATTTTCTTTTCATTTTAAATGTCCTTTCTCCCATGTTTTCATATCCTCTGGTAAAGGTGATTCAATGGTAATAAACTCTTTTAAAATCGGATGGAAAAATGTAATTTTTGCAGAATGTAAAGCCACTCGAGGCATTTCTGTACTCTTTTCTCCATATAATTCATCGCCTAATAAAGGATGATTATAATAAGCCATATGCACACGGATTTGATGCGTTCTTCCCGTTTCTAAACGGAAACGCACTAAAGAATAAGAGCCTTTATATTCTTTTTCTACTTTAAAATGTGTAATCGCGTCTTGACCAGTTTTAGAAACACGCATTTTATTACTGGCATGTCGGTCTCTTCCTAAAGCTAAATGAATCGTTCCTTCTTTTTCTTTCATTTTATGGGTTACAATACCTAAATATTCACGAATAATTAAATGACGTTCCATATCAGCATGTAATTGTGCTTCCGATAAAAAATCTTTAGCAAATAAAACAATACCCGAAGTATCTTTATCTAAACGATGAATATAACGAACAGGACGGAATATTTTATGTTCATAGTAATATTGTGCCACTAAAGAAGATAAGGTTGGAGTGTTATCATTTCCATCACTATGAACGATATAACCTACGGGTTTATTTACAATTAAAATATTTTCATCTTCATAAATAACGTCTAATGGTAATGAAGATGATGGTTTTACATCAATTTTTTCTTGAAAAGTAAACGCGAGTTCATCGTTTTCTTTTAATATATACTCTAAAGGTTGATACGTTTCATTAATTAAAGAGGCTTTTGATACGCGTAATTCTTCAATTTTTCCGCGACCAACATGCATTGATTTTAAATACTCTTTAATGCTCATGCCTGCATCTTTTTTACGAACTTTTATCTTAACTTTATCCATACAAAAAACCTCTTTTTCCCTTATATCATACATGATTTTAGCACAATTTACTACTAGTAACCATTACTTGACCATGATATAATATTAAAAAGGAGGTTTTCTCTTATGGGGCTAAATATCAATCAAGAAGTCGTATTTTCAATTGAAGATATTGATATAACCGTATGGATGATTGTTTCTTTAGCTATCTTCGTTTTATTACTAATTGTGATACTTATTTTATCGATTAAATATCATAAGAAAAAGAAGAAAAATTATATAGAAATAGAAGAAAGCGATGAACCTGAAGAAATCATTCAACTCATCTCAAAAGAAGAAATCATTCACGAAGTTCCTATAAAAGAAGAAACACCCATAGAAGAAGATAATCAACAAAATCAAAATAATGAGGAGGAAAATGAAATGGCTACCAAAAAAGCACCAACCAAAGAAGAAAAAGTAACAAAGGCAAAAAAAGAACCTGAAAAGAAAGAAACCGCAAAAAAAGCCGCTCCTAAGAAGGAAACTCCTAAAAAGGAAACGAAAAAAGAAACTCCTAAAAAAGAGGAGCCCAAAAAAGAAACAAAAAAGAAAGTAGCGAAAAAAGAATCTACACTTGAATCCGACCTTGAACATATGAGAGAATCCGCTAGTGCTTCTTATCGCTCTAAAGTCTACCATATCTCTTTAAGAGAAGACGGAAAATGGCAAGTCAAATTTGCAAAAGGTGAAAAAGTAATTAAAACCTTTGCCACGCAAAAAGAAGCCATTGACTATGCGAAAAAGTTAGCGGAAAACCAAGACGGAAGTATTTCCATTCATAAAAAAGACGGAAAAATTAGAAAATTAAAATACTAGAATATATAGTAGAGAGTCCAATCTAAAACTCTCTACTTTTTTTGTTGAATTCATGAAAAAAAGAATGCCCTAAAGCACTCTTATTTGGCTCTTTAAAATCTAAGGTGGAGTAA
>FR897024.1 GCA_000437235.1 Coprobacillus sp. CAG:826
TTACTCCACCTTAGATTTTAAAGAGCCTTTAATATAAACAAATTTATCTAATTTATGATAATTCACTAAGTAGTTAGCGGCTAACTTACCGCCTAATTCATCATCGGTATAGATTTCATCGATATAATCTTTATTCACTTGACGTCCAATAATGACAAGAGGAATATGATTTAATTTTGCGTTTTCAATCACAGAATCTTCAGGTTCTAGAAGGGTGATAATACCATCAATTCTTTGGGAAATACATTGCTTTAACACATCAAGTTCTAGTCTTTTACTAGAAGCATAGACAATCGTAAAGTCATAGTTTTCTTCTGAGAAAATACTAACTAATTTTTCACAAACAATGGAAAAGTACATGTTCTTTAAACTATTGACAATAACCGCTACTAAGCGTTTGCCATCCCGTTTAATAAACTGTGAAACATTGTTCGGCATATAGCCTAATTCATAGGCTTTTTGACGTACTCTTTCTTTGGTTGAGTCACTAATATCATCACAATCTCTTAAAGCACGAGAAACTGTATTAATCGATAAACCTAATTCATAAGCAATACTTTTTAAACCTGTTGATCGAGGATTCATTATGATTCTCCTTTCGATGATTTTAACAATATATATTTTAAAAGAAATCCACTTTATTTTCAAGTTTGTTACTTGAAAACATTAATTATAAGCACCGCTAAAACAATCCTTTCAATTTTTTTAAAGAAAAGAGAAATGCTAATAATAAACCTACTTTTAAGTTAATTGAGTACCTTCAAATAGGGTGCTAATAAAAATTTGAATTAAAAATATGGATGATGATCTAATTTTGCTAGAAAAAAAGAGAGAGTAAGTTAGAAAAGACTTAATTTCTCTCTCTTTTATATTAATTTTTAGAAATAATTAATCTACTAAACCGACTGCGCCAGTTTTGGCATGTGGACCCTCAACCATATTACCTGTAATCTTTACAGAATTGATTGTATGGGTTCCTTCCATTTGGAATAACATACCAAAGCAAACTTCCATTTTCTTATCAGTTGGGAAAGCAAGGCTTTCATAGGTTACTGTTGCAAAATTTCCTGCTTCATCGCCCGCTTTTGCAGTAACAATGGTTACAATGCTAACTTTTCCCGTTTCATGTGAGAATGAAATTGTTTGAAGTAAATGACAATTATCTAAAACAGAATCTTTATAAGCTGCGAATCCGCCCTCTTCTTGATTAACAAAGTTATTAGTCCAACCGCCACAGTTTCCTTCTTTATTTGCTTGATCTGCTGGGAGGCCTTTTCCGTTAGCAGGATTGTAATATCCCCATCCCCACCAGTCTTGTCTCCAAACCCATTTGTGGGTATCATCATTATCAAATTCTCCAGAATCATTTTCGACTTGAACTTGACCAGCCCATCCACGAGCCGCATCCTTATTACCATTCGTACGAATCATATCGACATCTAAGGTAATCGTCCAATCCGCATTACCATTCATAACACCAAGAATAAAGTTGTTGGTTTGCCAATCAGTTTTAGCTGGATAGTTGAATGTAACTTTCTTTTCTAAACGGTTATGACAGCAGGACCATTCACCATCAGCGTAACTTCCTTCATGGTGAGATAAATCTTTTGGTAAAGTAACTTCAACATCTTCATGGCAAGAAGTACATTTGGTTGTTCCTGTTCCTTCTTTTAAGCAAGTAGCAGGTTCTACCACTGTAATATTGCTTTCATCAATAGTATGCGTATTACCAGTTGCGGCAATAACTTCAGTTTCAGAATGTCCACATAAAGTACAATCATGGCGTTTGCTTCCGTCTTTTGTACAAGTGGCAGCGTTTACAACATACCAAGCACCATAAACGTGGCTATCTTCTGTTGGACAAATTAAAGTTTCATCAACTTTAGCTAAAAGACCATCTTCAGTAATCTTAAGATTTTCAGCAAGTTTAGTGCTTCCCCACCATGGTACAGCTTTCCAGTCAGATGCTGGATTAGAACCAATAGATACGCCAATAACAGTCTCTTTGGTAACTAAGTTTTCAGTTCTTCCTCTATTCATATCTTCATAAGAGGAGAATACTTCAAACACCATATGGTATTGTCCATTTTCTTCAGCTGGTGAAGAAACATAGAAATCAGTGTAATTAGATGTTTTATTTCCACTAATCCAACCTTGACCATCCATTTTGTCTGGATTAATACCACCGATGACACCATATTTATCAACAAATCTAGTTTCAAAGTTATCATTCATCCACCAGTCGTTACTAGCATTACCACTCTTTTGAGCATTCACCCAGTAATCAGCGAAGAGATAGACACCTTTGGAGTTTCTAGATCCATAGAAGTCAATGTGTTCATTTGCACCATTTAAAGTTAAGGTATATTTATTTTCCTTAACAGTATCAGTCCAAATTAAGTCATCCATTTTACCATCTAATACAACTTTAAATTTTGCATCATCGGTAACTTCAACATTAAAGGTCTTTTCAATGTCACCATATTTTACAGTAATAACGGCATTCCCAGGTTTTTCGGTTGCCGTAACTTTACCAGTAGAGTCTACTGTAGCAACGGTTTCATCGCTAGAAGTAAAGGATAATTTATTTCTATTGAAGTTTAATGTATTGGTACTAACTCTTAAAGTATAAGTTTCATTTAAGAATAATGTGGTTGAATCAAGTGAGAGATTTAATTCGGTGACTTCACCATACATTTTATCAACTTCATCACCAGTTAAAGCTTTGAAATCTTTTACTGTGACTGCAGTAGCCCAACCGCCGACCCAAGCATAAGATGGTTCGTCTGCGGCAATGCCGTCCCATTCAACGTGATTATAGCAGAAGATTTCTTCGCCTTTCATTGTAAAGAGATAATAGTCAGTGCCATCTCTTAATAGGCCCATTTTAAATTCGTTGCCACGGGTAACCTTGTCTTCATTAGAAATACTAAATCCGCCTTTTTGTGAGCTCCATGCCCAGTCATCAAGTAATTCGGTTTGAGTTACAAAGTTAAAGGAAGTCCATCCTGTGGATAAGCTATTCTTCATCGTATCAACATAGAAGAATGCATTTTTAAATTTCTCTGCAGAGACGTTCCAATAGCCGCCTGCGCTTGTACCTGTCATGATACCAAATTTTGGATATAGGTCACTTTCTAAAAAATCATCTAAGGTAATCGTTGCTTCAACATACCACTTTGTGCTATAAACACTATCATAAACTAAAGCAACATCTCCTATTTCTGTAGAAAGAACTCCATCAGATAAGAACATAGAAGAATCAATATTTCCTCTAGAATTAGCAAGGTCAATCGTAGAATGTACAACCGTAAATTTCACACTTGCTGATTTTGAATTATCATCATTACTAGTAGCGGTAATTGTAACTTCTTTGTTTTCTGAAACTTTTAAGAATCTTACAACGCCATTTTTAACCGTTGCGACTTTATCATCAGATGTAGACCAAGTCACCTTTAATTTCAAATCACTTCTATTTGATTTTACATCTGCTGTCAAATTAACATTTGTTCCACCTAAAACACGTGTTTCATCATAACCGGAAATCGTTACCGACTCAACGGTTACGGCTTCTTGAACCGATGTAGTAGGAGTGCTTGGTTTTGAACCACAACTTGCTAAACCGACGAGCAACATTGCAGACAAGGCCAAAATAGGCAATTTCATTTTCATTGTTTTTTTCCTCCTCTAAATTACCTTTTAATTTCAGTGATTAAAACATGAAAAAATGTTGTAATCGCTTTCATCAACTTCATTGTAATATGATTGCTATACTATCGCAAACATTAAAAATAATGTGGTTGCTTTTTCCAATTTTTAATTTTTGGTCTCCATTTTAACGTTAGCAAGAATCAATTGTTTAAATAAATTATAGCCTTCTTGGTTCGGATGTAAGCCATCTTGTTCATAACGGGCATAATTATCACCATATAAGGCCATAACATCTAGATAGTGAACTTTTTCTTGTGTTTCACAATACGCTTTCATATAATTATTACTTATTTCATGACTTTCCCATTTTGAAGCAAATGTCCCTGAACAACGCGTAATTGAAAAATAATAGATGTTAGTTTCTGGATATGCTTTTAAATAATCTTCTATTAAAAGTTGAATATTGCGACCACAAGTTTTGCCACCTTCTTTGTCGTCATCAACATTGTTAATCCCAATATTCAAAACAATATTTTTGGGTTGAACCGTTGTTTGTTCAATAATATTACGGCTAATGACCCGCCAGTCATGCGTGGTGGTCGCACTAATACCTAAATTTAATGTGGAATAATTAGCAAAAGCATCATCAAACTTTTCATCGATGTTTACTTTGTTTGCCCAAAATTCAAAGAAGGAGTCACCGATGAATACGGTGTCTTCTGCTTTCATATTTTTTACCGCCCTATCAATTCTTAACTTTCCTTGTGATTTAAAATCAAAATAAGACTTAGTAAATACTGTGAATGATCCTTTTAAATGTTCACTTTGTGCGGTTACAACCGTCTCACCTTCACTTAAAAAATATACTTTATCGTCTTCAATACTACAGATTCCATCATTTTTGATGGTGTATTCAAATACTTCGTCTTTTGCTTCTTCAGGTTTCGTAAAGAATGGACGTATTTCGATGCCATCAAAGTCGTCGCCATAAACGAATACATCTTGGAAAGCAACTTTTCCAAAATAGTCTTTAGGATAACTACTGGTTGAAGTTGTCTCCGAAGTTGGCGCTACAACTGTAGTAGAATTAGGATTCACGGTGGTTGAACCAGGTTTTGTTTCTCCACAACTAAAAAGCATAGCGCTACAAAGGGCTACAAGTAAGATAGAATTTTTCTTTGATGATTTCATAGATAAAAAATCTCCTTTTTATTTATAGTATTTTTTTAAATGTTGAAAATCAATATCTAACTCTCCATTAAAAGTAATGTTCTTTATCGGCTCACACATCATCCAAGAATGAGCTTTAAAAAATGCCTCAATATCTAAATTAGGGTGTTTGTCATGCATCATTTTTTGGAATTTTTCCGTATGAATTACCTCTAAAACAGGGGTTGTAATATCGGGCTCTTGAGGTTCTTCTTTTCTTATTAAAGAAGGAATTTTTTTATTTTCTTGAAGTTTTTCACCTGGAATTTCAATTTCTAACATTGCTAAAATTTCTTTCACATTTTTTGCAATATAGATTTGATAGGTTCCCTCTTCAATTTTCATTTCATCGGAAGTTACATCATAAACTGCTAAATCTTGATAGAAGACTTCAATTGTAATTTCTTTTTTGGAGTCACCTAAGATTTCTTCTTTAGCAATGGCTTTTAATTCTTTTAGCGGGCGATAAATCACACTATCATTTTTACCCACATAAATTTGAATTACATCTTTAGCCGTAAAGGAAGAGGTATTTTCAATCGTGAGTTCAACTTTAAATGACTTTTCTTCTTTTTTGAGTTTAAAGTTAGAGTAAATAAAATGGGCATAGGATAAACCTTCACCAAAATGATAGTTAATTTCATCATCTTTTTGTTGATCGTAGTAGCGGTAACCCACAAAAATATCATCGTCATAATAAGAATAATAAATAGGGCTTTGGATAAAGTCTTTATAAATTGGATTAGCCTCTAAAGAGCGAATCCAGGTTTCAGGTAAACGTCCACTTGGACTTACTTTTCCGTATATAACATCTCCTATTGCTTCATACGTGCCTTCACCTGCTAAATAGCCAATTAAAATACTTGAAGCATTGTTTTTTAATTCATCGATATTGATAACAGATCCTGTAACCACAATAGAAGCATAAGGAATATGATGCTCTTTTAAGAAGGATAAAAGTCGTTTTTGTTCTTCGTGCATCTTTAAAGAGCCACGGTCCCAACCTTCACTTTCATCTTCTTCATATTGTCCTAAGAACACTAAAACTTTTTGATATTGATGAATGGATTTTAGTAATTCATCTTCATTTAAGGTATATTCGTGTTTTCGATAAGCTTCTACATAATCAAAAGGAATATTCTCTTTTAAAAGCGCTTGTAGATAGCTAATGTTTTGATGCGTATTCACCCAAGCACTTCCCCCACCAACAAAGCGCGGATGGCTCGCAAAATAGCCTAACACTAAAACTTTTTCTTCTTTGTTAAATGGTAAATAATTATTTTCATTTTTTAATAATACAAAAGACTCTTCCGCTAATCCCCTTGCTTTTTGATGAATCTCATCAAAATCATAGGTAATTGTTGGTTTTTCTTTGTTTGCTAATCGTGATACAGTTCTTGTAATTTCTTCCGTTCTATTTTCAATATCTTCTAAAAAGAAATCATGATGAAAACCTTCATCAATTTCTTTCATCGTTCTTTTAGAAATCGGCATTTCCACATCTAAACCTGTATGAATGGTTTTCCCCTTATTTACGACTGCAGTCCAGTCACTAATAATTAAACCTTGATAACCGAATTCCTTTCTTAATTTCTTTTGAATTAAATAATCAGATTCATTAACATATACGCCATTCACCCGGTTATAAGAAGTCATTAATAAACTTGGAGCAGCATGTTGAATCACATAATGAAAAGCCCATAAATAAATTTCGTTTAAAGCACGATAGGACACTTCACTGGAATTCGTTAAACGGAAATATTCTTGGTTATTACAAGCATAATGTTTCACGCAACTTGCTGCACCATTGTCCTCTAATCCTTGAATATAGCGGCTAGCTAAAAAGCCCGTTAAATAAGGATCTTCACTAAAATATTCAAAGTTTCTACCACATAAAGCACTGCGTTTAATGTTTATGCCTGGCGCCAAAAGGACATCGACTTTTTTACTTAAACAATCTAACGCTAATAAACGCCCATTTTCATAGCAAACCTCTTGACTAAAAGATGCCGCTAAAGCAGCAGGTGATAATAAACACACGGTTTCTAATATGGATTCTTGGGCACTAAAATCATTTTTTACTGGTTTTCTTACGCCAAGTGGTCCATCATTTACCACAATGGGACGAATATCTTTTTGATAACAACCAATTTCCCAAGCGTTTAATCCTTCAAAATAATGATAATGCTCATAACGTTCTTTTTTATCCATGTTTTTTTCCTCATCATTTTTATTATACATAAAACCAAAAAAGAGAAAAGAAAAAGGATAGCGTAAAACTACCCTCATCTTTTCTTGTACTGAATAAAAATCATAATTGTATAACGTTTTTTGCATAATTTTTATTGTTTTTTATGCAGAAAGAAAGCTATATTATGTAGAATCATTTCTCTGTTATTTTAAGAAACGATATTTTTTAAAGGCTTTTAATCCTTCAAATACGGCAGTTTCGCCTAATTCATCTTCAATGCGAAGAAGTTGGTTGTATTTAGCCATACGATCGGTTCTTGAAGCAGAGCCGGTTTTAATTTGACCCGCATTGACCGCGACACTTAAATCAGCAATCGTAGTATCTTCAGTTTCCCCACTACGATGGGAAACCATGGTGGTATAGCCATTCGTTTGAGCCATACGAATGGTATCTAATGTTTCCGTTAAAGTACCAATTTGGTTGACTTTAATTAAAATGCTATTCGCAACATGGTGGGTAATTCCTTTTCTTAAGAAGTCACGATTGGTAACAAATAGATCATCGCCGACTAATTGAATCTTTTCACCCAATTTAGCGGTTAAAAGTTCCCAACCTTCCCAGTCTTCTTCACCTAAACCATCTTCAATGGTAATAATTGGATATTCTTCCACCATTTTTTCAAACCAAGCAATCATTTCTTCACTAGTCTTAGAGCCTTCTTTGCTCTTCTTTAAATCATATTTTTTAGTTTCTTTATTATAGAATTCACTGGCCGCTACATCCATACCTAAGAAAATTTCTTTTCCAGGAACATAGCCCGCTTTTTGAATAGCTTCCATAATGAGTTCAAGTGGTTCGGTATTACCGTGTTTACAACTTGGGGCAAAACCACCTTCATCACCAACACCGGTTTCATAACCTTTTTCTTTTAAAACGCTCTTTAAGCAATGGAAAGTTTCTACCCCTGCTCTTAACGCTTCTTTAAAAGTTTTAAAACCTGCTGGAATAATAAAGAATTCTTGGAAGTCGACCGTGGAATCTGCATGCGCTCCACCATTAATGACATTCATCATTGGGGTTGGTAACACTTTAGCGTTAGGTCCACCTAAATATTGATAAAGTGGTAAGTTATGCGCTTTAGCCGCTAATCTAGCACACGCTAAAGAAACACCTAACATGGCATTGGCGCCTAAGTTGGATTTAAATGGTGTGCCATCTAAATCTAATAAGACTTGGTCAATTGTGGCTTGTTTAGTGACATCCATGCCCACGAGTTTTGGGGCAATGATTTCATTAACATTATGAACCGCTTTTAAAACGCCTTTCCCTTGGTATCTTTTCTTATCTTCATCACGAAGTTCAAGTGCTTCGTTTTCACCCGTAGAAGCACCACTTGGAACAATCGCTCTTTCTTTCATTCCGTTATCGAGCGTCACTTCTACTTCAACAGTAGGATTACCTCTTGAATCTAATACTTCGCGAGCATATACATTTTGAATGTTATACATAGTTCATCATTCTCCTTTTCTGAACAATTTTATTATTGTCCTTTTTAAGAGAAATACAACAAATATGCTCAAAAATTTACTTTGTAAATTACTTGATAAACCACTTTACTTCTAGATGGTGCATTTTAGGGAATATTTTCATTTCATTAATCATCCTTTGTTCCCTAAATATTGTTTAAAAACATTTCTAAACACAATAAAAAAGACCTCTTTAGAGCTAAAATTTATTTTCACTCTATTGAAGTCTTTTTAATATTTTCTAATTAATGAATAACATCAAAAGAAAGCAAAGCATTAGCAAATAGTTTTCCTAATTCCACCATCGCTAACGAGTCGTAGTGGCAGTAATCAATGCCATTATCCGGTTCTTGATCATAGGAAAGTTGATTTTGAATTGTATCAATGTAGTAATTATTTTCTTCATCTAACAAAGCGTTATTTTTCTTTCCTTGATTGATGATGGAATAATTTTCCCAATAAGGAGAAATACCACCAGAAATGAACTTAATTTTGTTATCGCCTTCTTCAACATAATAGCTAAATTCTTCTCTTAAATCTTTCATAAGATTGAGTTCATTGCTTTCATATTGATTCGCGTAATAACCACCATCGGATTCACCTTGCATCCAGCAAATGCCTTTAATATAAGGATAATAATTTTGATCTTCTAATTCTCTTAAACAGGTATGAATATAATCTACCATTCCTGAATAAAGGACACCTACAGGTAGTGTTTCAGTTGAACTTGAAGTCGATAACCAGTCTCTTTGAAGCGTGGTTCCTCCACTTGCATATTTAATAATAAATAAATCGCGTTCAAATGTTTTTGTTTCAAAAACTTCATTCATTCCAATTTCGGGGCCAAATCTTTCAAAATCATACCCCATACCTAAACGAATAGAAGAAAAGGTTTTCGATTCATTTAAATGGGTGGGTTGCATGGCATTACAGCGGAATTTAATTTTGGTATTAGAACTATGCGCTTCAAAATATTTATTAAATAACGCTTCATCTTTTTGCATTAACATCCGATTCCAAGTATTACCTTCCGCATTCGATTGTCCACATAAAATAATGACATTGGCTTCTTTTACGGTTGGTGTTTCACTGGTGGTTGGTACGTTTGATGAAGTCGAAACGGGTGTTTTAGAACATGCACATAACATGAATGTCATAAGAAGCACTGAAAATATATTATTTTTTCTTGTTTTTTTCATTTGTTTGTTCTCCTTTTAATGATGGATGGGTTCCATTTTAGAATGATAGGGATAAAGCACTAAACGTTCATTGCCGTCAAAGGTATTTGGAGCGTGAAAAGTCATCATTTTTTGACCGTCCTTTTCAAACACCATAGCGTGACCTCCATCTTCACTATAAATGGGCTGATCTTCTTGAATCCAAGGTCCTTTGATGGATTTACTATGACATACACCAATGGCATATCCCGTTTTTGAATAGCTTGACCATATCATTTCTAAACCATCTTTTTGTTGAATGATAAATGGTCCATCAGTGACATAGTTATTTTTTCCTTGAAAAGCAATGGGCCATTTAGCGTCTTTTGCCGAAAATAGAATTTTAGGTTCACTAACGGGATGTGTTAAATCATCCGATAATTGCATTAAACAAATCGTTCCATTTCCTATTTGAAGCCATTCGTGACAAAAGATAAGATAAGGTATTCCTTTTTCAACCCAAAGGGTTCCATCTAAACATTCCCAATTTTTCGGCGTAATTGCGTGTTCGGTTAAACACGTAAATTCTCCGTCTGGACAATCAGAAACAAAGATTTGGGTGCCTCTGCAGCAATTATCTGCTTTACAAGACGCAAACAGATAGTACTTATTTTTGTATTTATGCATTTCTGGCGCCCAAAAATCTTTATTGCCCCAAAAATGAGAACTCCCTTGAAAAATGGTAATGGGTTCGGTAAATTCTTCTAAATCTTTTGATTTGTATACCACAAAAGAAGGATAAAGTTCATCTTTTTTTTGATAGGCAGAATATAGATAATAAACTCCGTTTTCAAAATAGATAAAGGGATCTCGAATATAAAGATCTTCTTTCTTAATCATAATCTCACCTTCTCAGTTTTCTACCTTATCGAAGGTAATGACGATGGTTTCAAATTCTTCTAGCCATTTAATCAGATTAATACCTACTAAACGAAGTTGTTTTCCTGAATAAATCTTTCCATCTAAGGAATTTTGATAAAGCGTTTCATCATCTAATCCATCGAATTTTATAAAGCGAGATAAATTGCTTTCTCTTCTCTTATTAAAGAAAATCGCAATCGCTTTTTCTTTATTTTTCGCTACACAAATCATGGACATATGATTGGTTTCATAAGGAGATTCCATCCGATATAAATCACCATTTTGAATGCAATCTAAATGATATTTTTTATAGAGTTCTGCAATTTCGTTAATTTGTACAATATCTTCTTTATTTAAGTTCACTGGATTCATTTCATAGCCATACGTTCCAAAAAGTGCGATAGCGCATTTTGCATAATAAGGAAGTAACGCACCGCTAAAGGCATGAGAACCGATGGAGGATAATGGATATCCGTAGGTAGAAGCGTAATTAATGAACACTCTTTCGACTGCGTCATTGGAGTCACTGGCTTGAATTTGTGGACAATACGATAACATTCCCATATCGAAACGACCACCACCGGAAGCACAGTGTTCAAATAGAATGTTAGGATAACGATCCACTATCATACCATAAAGATGATAAGCGCCTTCCATAAAACGATGATACACTTCACCTTGATGCTTTTTATTTAAAGTGGTGGAATACACTTCACTTAAACAACGATTGAAGTCAATCTTCACATAATCGATAGCGTATTGATCTAATAAATTACAAATTTGGGTATAAACATTTTGAACCGCTTCTTGATTCGTCATATCTAAAACCAATTGATGTCTTCCTAAAGATAGCTTAATTCCTGGTAAACCTAACGCATATTCAGGGTGTTCTTGATAAAGTTTAGAATTAAAAGAAATCATTTCTGGCTCTAACCAAATTCCAAACTTCATATGATTTTGATGACAGGTTTCAATGATTTTTTCTAAATTAATCTTTTTAGGATTAACCGTCCAATCACCTAAAGAAGAAGTGTCATCATATCTTTCACCAAACCATCCATCATCTAAAACGAACACTTCGGTATTTAAAATTTTGGAATGTTCAATAAAATCACAGATTTTTTGGGTATCAAAATCAATTGTTGCGCCTTCCCAAGAATTAAATAGAATACCGCGGTCAATAAAAGCATAAGGAGAACGAATAATATGTTGACGCACAAAATCATGTAAAGTTCTTGATAATGCGCCTCTTCCTGCACTTGAATAAGCCATAATGACTTCTGGTAAGAATAATTTTTCATTTTCATCTAAACAATAGGAGAAATCTTCTTCATTGATACCGAATAAAATACGTGTTGAATTCCATTTACTGACATCAACTTCAAAAGCAAAGTTACTAGAATACATTAAAGAAAATGCATACGCTTCTCCATCTTTTTCGTTGGTATCCGGTCTTTCTAAGAAAAACACTGGATTTTCATTATGCGAAGTGAATCCATAATTCGATTGAATTCTTTCTTTTCCGTCATGAAGTTTTCTTCGACAAATATTTTTTTCTTTACACCAATCCCCATAAAAATGCGTGAGATAATAATTATCATCAGGCAAATCTAAAGTCATGGAATAGGCTTTTACGACATGGAAGGAATTTTTTCCTTTATTTTCAATATAAGCACTGCGCGTGATAACATCTAAATCTTCAAATATAGAATAGAATAAATGAACATAAGCTTCACTTAATTCATCTTTTAAAACAATTTCTAACGTCATACATTCTTCATCTTTTCCAAAAGAAGAAGGAAGGGTTTCTATCCCTGGTTTCCCTTTTAAAATTTGATGAGATACATAGGTGAACTTCGTATAATTTGTATTTAAATCAGGTTTATGAATAATAATGGGCGCTCCACGTTTATCAAAACCACCATGGGTGGGAAGTTCCATCATGGAAAAATCTTCGTAGTAGTGGAAATGGGTCCATGGTACCATTTTTTCAGAATTGCTTTCCTTATCTAAATATTGCCATCCCCAATCTCCTCTAGAAGTGAGATTTTGTAAATCTAAGTTTTCTAAATAGGGGCCAAAATAAAAGTGTTGAAGATAATTAAAATCATTAATTCCTAAATAATAAGAAATTCTTTGGTTAAATAAATGAAAGTATCTTTCTTTCTCGTTATAGTAAATCAACATAGTTCACTTCCTCTATTCTTGTAATTTTTTGTCCGCTGACATCGTCAAATAAATGTAATTTTTCCATATTCACTTTCAGTAAAATATGGGCACCTGAACGTATGATGTAATGGTTCGGTACTTTAGCAATTAAGTCAGTAGACGATAAATCTGAATGTACATAATAGTCACTACCAATGAGTTCCACTATCGTGGTATTCACATCAATACAAGAGCTTTCTTTCTCTCTAACTAAAGTTAAATCCTCTGGACGAATACCAATTTTCACTGCATGCGAGCCTTTTAAGTATTGTTCATAGGTTTGAATAATCTCTTGAATTTTTTGCTTTTTCTCTTCCATTGTAGTTGGAATACTTTCGACAGGTTGAGTGCCACTATCCTTATTTTGCGTAAAGGCTTTGAAGGATTGAATCTTTTGTAACTCTAAATCGATGACACTATCTTCTTTATCGCTTAATATTTCTAAAATACGTTTAAGAATTTTCACCATCTTTGTTTTAGCAAAAGGATCTTTTCCTTTTATATTTTCTACCGCATCTAATTCGTCTTCTACTTTGATAGCGATATCTTCAAGTAGTTCATCAATAGAAAATAAAGACATTTCTTTTATAATCTCTTGAGAGTCCTTAAGTTCTTTGTTTTTAATTTTTACAAGAAGATTCTCCACCTGTTCTTTCACTTTCAAACTACCCGGATGATGGATTCTTTTTAATAAAGTTTTCCAAAATTCTAGTTTTTGTTGATAAAATTCTTGGTGTTGATTTTCTAATCTTTTCGCGTACTCCAATTTTGTGCCATCTTCTAAAGTAATGATACCTTGATCATAAGTTCCACTAAAGATGTTCATCGCTGGTGCTCCAATAAAGGTAGCAACGAAGAGATTTTCTGGGTTCATATAGATTTCTCTAGGGGAGCCAATTTGTTGAATCCATCCTTTGTTCATCACGACAATTTTGGTTGCCATCGTCATCGCTTCCGTTTGATCGTGCGTAACATAAATCGTAGTGGCACCCACATTTTTATGAATACGAACAATTTCACTTCGCATGGACACTCTTAATTTTGCATCTAAGTTACTTAAAGGTTCGTCCATTAAGAAGAGTTTTGAATTTCTCACTAATGCTCTACCTAGAGCAACACGCTGCATTTGTCCACCCGATAATTCTTTTGGTTTACGATCAAGATAAGCACCTAAATCTAAGAAATTCGCAGCGTTAAATACTTTTTCTTTAATTTCTCTTTCCGTGTATTTTCGTAAAACATAAATTGGTCCCGGATTTTTTTCTAATGTTTCAATTTCTAATTGAATTTCTTTTCTTTCTTCTTTTTTAGTTTCATCTAAAGAAGAAAACTTTTTCTTTAATTCTTCAATTTTCTCATGGTTAATCGCTAAAATTGGTTGTTTGGTTTTCTTATCTAACTTAGGTAGCCATTCTTTTTTGACTCTTAATCCATAACTCATATTTTCATATACTGTCATATGAGGATATAAAGCGTAAGATTGGAAAACCATGGCGATTCCGCGGTCTTTACTCGGTAAATAGTTCGCTAGTTGTTGGTTGATATAAAGATAGCCACTAGAGATTTCTTCGAGTCCAGCAATCATACGTAAAGTGGTCGACTTTCCACATCCAGAAGGTCCTACTAAAACAATAAAATCGTGAGGATCAATTTCTAGATTGAAGTTAAAAACAGCTTGAACTTTATTGGGATAAACTTTATTAATTCCTTGTAAAGAAACAAAGCTTTGAATATTTTCATTACGAAGCATCTTATGATTTTCTTTATATTGTTTCCTTGCTTCTTTCACAGTAATCTTTTTTTCTTTTTTCATCATTTTGTCCTCACTACCTTTTAATACCTGTCATGGATACGCCTTCCACTAAACGATCTTGAATTATGCAATATAGAATAAAAATCGGAATCATGGAAATGACAGAACACGCTAATTGGATGCCGACTTTGGTATAGGATTGATTGCCTTCAATGACTTTAGAAAGGCCAACCGCTAAAGTCCACATCTTTTTATCCGCTTTACCAATAATCAATTCGGCCCATTGTAAGTCATTCCATGCGCCTAAGAAACTAAATAAACCTTGTACTAAAAGCGCTGATTTTCCTAAAGGTAAAACAATGGTACGGAAAATACGGAAGTTACTTGAGCCATCCATTCTTGCATTTTCAATTAAGTCTTTGGGAATACCTAAGAAGAATTGACGAATTAAATAAAGGCCATAAACACCGCATAACCCCGGTAAAATTAAACCTAACAAATTTTTATTTAATCCCATTTGGATGATGTTCGTAAATTGCGGTACGGTATTGACAATGCCGGGCACGGTCATCGTAGCAATTAAAAATCCAAAAAGAATATTGGCGTATTTTAAATCCATAAATACAAAGGCATATGCCGCTAAAGACGCAATCGCTAAATAGATAAACGTTGTGGATAAAGCGACAATAAAGCTATTGATAATCCAGTTGAATACAGGGTATTCTTCACTAGAAAAAATAGCAATATAGTTTTGAATCGTCCACGCTTTCACATTCGTAGGAAGGAAACTTCCTGGATAAAAGCGTAAATCATTTGCGTCTCTAAACGAAGAGATAACGCCCCAAATGAGTGGAAATAGTAATAGTAAACAAACAATCAATAAAACAGCAGAACTAACGTATTTCCCCAGATGCTTTGAACGTTTTAAATTGTTTTGCATACTTATCCCCTCCTTTTCTTTCTTTAGTAATTAGCATTTGTGCAACCGAAATTAGAGCGATAAATACACCTAAACAAATCGCCATAGCGGAAGTCATTCCGTATACGGCAAAGTTCGTACCTTTTAATTGGTTTTGAATGACATAAATTACGGTATATACCGAATTTTGGGGCTGAACATAAGAACCTAAAATGTAACATTGTCCATAAAGATTCATATATCCACATACCGTGGTAAATAAACAAATAATCATTTGGTTTTTAATTTGTGGAAAAGTAACATCAAACCGTTGTCTAAATTTACTACAACCATCAATGGCACTTGCTTCATATAATGATTTATCCACATTTTGTAAGGCAGCGGTAAAGATAACAAAGTTGGTGCCTAATCCACCCCAAACACAGAAAAGGATAATGATCATCCATACAGTAGTTGGGTTTTGTAACCAGTTTACATTGATTTTGAATAGGTTATTAATAAAACCATATTCATTATTAAACATATTTAAAAAGATAACGCCAGTTGCGGTAATAGGAAAAATGCCTGGTAAATAAATAATTGCCCGGTAGATTTTGTATCCTGGTGGTTTGGCATTAATTAATAACGCTAATCCAAGAGGAATCAAAATACATAGAGGGACAATAATTGCGGTGGCCATCAATGTGTTTTTCATACCATTCCAAAAGTCTTTATAATACGATGTATTGGAATCAAAAAGGATCTTTTGATAATTTAAAAATCCCCGCCATGAAATATCATTAACATTCGCAATATTATATCGATATAACGACATAATGCACCCCTTAATAAAGGGGTACATGAAAAAGACGAGAAAAGAAATTAAGTAGGGTGCCATAAATAAAATGGCCAATCCATATTTCTTTAAAAAGCTTGTCGTTTTAGATACGCGTTTGGTATATTCCTCGATGGTTGTTCTCTTGGATGAAAACATAACTACAAGTCCTCACGATCTGAGATTCTAAGCATACAATCTTGATAATTGGTTTCAAGAATACTACTAATGGTTTTACTCTTATAAGTAGAAGCCATCACTTGTTTAATCGCAACTTGATACGATTCATAGATTTCATCATAGTAAATAGTGGATGGAAGAATTTGATATTGCGTTGTGCTTCCATAATATTGAACATATTTTTTATAGTATTGGTTATTTAAATATAAATCATCGGAAGATTGAACAATTAAAGAAGCAGGAAGGTGTCCAGCTTGTGTCCAAACGCCACCACAGTTTTCCGCTAAATAGTTAATGAAAATAGCGGCAGCAATTCTTTCGGTTCTACTCTTACAAGTTTTTACAATCGTAGCGGTATGAGAATCACCAAAGATTGCATTAGCGTATGGTTTGGTATTATCTAAAGCAAATAAATTACCAAAATTTAAAATAGCCATGTTTTTTGCACTTCCGCCATCAGCGGCGTACATACTATCAATTAAAGCAGTATCTTTATAGCCACTCCAAGCACCATCTAAATAGAAAGCTGATACACCTGAGTGGAATTCAGAAATACCGGCATCATAGTTTAAATCTGGTTTACTTAAAGCATGACGGTTGACACTGGTTTCCGTTGGCCAGAACCAATCTCTTAAAATTTGTAAGCCTTTGGCCACTTCTTCGGTATTATAAGCCGGTTTACCTTCATCATTCACTAATTTTCCACCGTTTTGTAAAGCAACGGTTTGGGATAAATAAGCATTGACCCACATATCACCAGAAGAAATTGGGAATGGATAATAAGGTCCTTCTAATTCAGGAACATATTTTCTCCATTTATAAACGTCATCGGTAGTGACCGTAGAAGAATTATTACCACGAACCCATAATTCACCTTGTTCAGCTTTTTCTACTAGAGTATCACAGACACCCATAAGCTCAACATAGTTGGTTGGCATATTAATTCCGTTTTTCTCTAAAATATCTTTACGAACGAAAATCATCGTAGAGTCTACAGAAATTGGAAGACCATATAATTTATCATCCACAAAGCAAGCAGAAATTAAATTGGTTTCAAAATAAGAGGCATCAAAACCAATATTTGCGGTTTCTAAATACGTATCGATTGGCACTAAAATATCATTATTTTCTAAGGCCGCAATCTTTTCACCATAACCATAGAAAATATCAGGTGCGTTATCGGGATCTTGGGTTACCGATTGCGCTAAAGCGCCATAAATAGAATAACGTGATTCATGATAAGGATTAATTTTGATTTGTCCTTTATAAAGTTCGTTAAATTGGTTGACGATTTGATCTTGATACACACTATCCGGATTGGTGCAAACGCTCCACATACTTAATTCAATGTTATCAAAAACAACATTTCCGTTTTCATCATAAGTGACATCATCAATGGAATCGTCTTTCCATTCATTTTTCGTAGAACTTGTAGAGGTTGTTCCGCCACAAGCAATTAATGATAAAGACGCAATAGATAACGCCATCCATTTGGTAAATCTTTTTTTCATTTTTTTGTTTCTCCTTTTTAATTAATATAAGGTCCAGGAATTTCACCTAAACTAGGATAGGTTTCCTTACAAATAGGGAAGCCTTTTTCATTCCAATAAATTCGATCAATATATAACGTTCTTGTATTTTGTTGACCGGTAGTTGAAGCACTTGGATTATAGGCATGATAGACAATCCAATCTAAACCTTTATCATCCTGTACGATTGCGCAGTGTCCCGGTCCCATACCTCTTTTTAAATGCGGTTGAATGACCGTTGTGCCACGGTTTGGTCCATCGATTGCTCTTCCATTTTGACCTACATAAGGTCCATATAAGGTTTCTGAACGACCCACGACAACGTGATAATCGGACTTTAATCCTGCACAACATCCGCCCGTCGACAAATACAAATAGTAATAACCATTTTTCTTTTGAATAAAGGAAGCTTCATAGTTATCGTTATAATATAAATCAAAGCCAGCAATTTGTACTTTGTTTTCTTTTTGTGTTTCTAATCCATCTTTTAACGATAAGCCATCCTCACTGAGTTCCATAATCCAAATACCATCGCCACTACCCCATACGCAATAAACGGTTTCATCTTCAATAAAGACATAACAGTCAATGGAATTTTTAACGCCAATATCTTTGGAGTCAAAAAGTTTCCCATAATGGGTCCATGGTCCATAGGGTGTTGGGGCACTTGCTACACCAATTCCGGTATAGTCTGAATAATAACCGCCCGCTCCTAAGGTATAATAGAAAACATATTGGTCTTTGATTTTCGCTACAGAAGGTGCCCAAACGCCACCTTCACCATTATTCCAGCCAATATATTGTTGATAGTTCGGTGTATCTAAAAATACCGAGCCACAATATTCCCACGTTTGCATGTTACGACTTTTGAAAATAGGACCGGGATCAAAACCATATCCTTTTTCTCCTCTTGTGCAATCAAGTTGAGTGGAATATAAGTAATAATATCCGTCGTCTCCTCTTAAACAGAAGGGATCCGCTATTCCTACAAACTCTGTTTCACCATTAGGTTTTAAAAAGATGCCTGGATTGGTAATCATGTTATTGATATCACCAGCATCTTCATAAATATCAATGGAAGTTGATGAAGTGGAAGGTGTTGTTTCTCCACACGCTACAAATGATAGAAGCGTGAAGATAAAAATAAAGAAGCGAAATAATTTTTTCATCAATACTGTTCCTCCTTCTTTTTCTCTTTTACAATATAAGTTGGGCCTAGATGTTCATAAGAAGACGCAACTTTATCTTTTACATAAGGCATGGATGTTTTTTCATCCCATAAAAGTTGATCAATAAATAAGGTTCTTGTATTTTTATTGGAACTCGTTTGATCATAGCCATGATAGACTATCCAATAATCACCGATATCATCTTTTACGACCGAACAATGTCCAACACCCGTAGCAAATTCACGGTTATTATCCACAACAATATCACCATCACCAGGTGACATCATATCATTGCCTAACGAATCTTTAAAACCACCGAGCAAGGATTGACTTTTTGCCACTACAACATGATAACCAGCATCAATACCTCCATCCCATCCACCAAGGGATAAGAAGAGATAATAATAGCCATCTTTTTTTACGATGTGAGCGGCTTCAAAGTTATCGATAGAACCTTGTACCCAACCCCAACCAGCAATTTTATGCATATTTTCTTTGGCGTAAGATAATCCGCCATACATATCAATGCCATCAGGGGACATTTCGGCGACGTAAATTCCATCACCACTCCCCCAAATCATCCAAACACTGCCATCATCATCGACAAATACATCTTGGTCAGATGAATTATAAACACCAATTTTTTCACTATCGAAAACTTTTCCATAGTGCGTCCAAGGTCCATATGGGGTAGGTGCAGTGGCAACACCAATGCCTGGATTATAAGAAGATCCGGCACTTAATGTATAATAATAATTATATTGATCGGCAATTTTTACCACGTTCGGTGCCCATACACCAGGGACTACACCTGCATATTGTTTTCCCCATTTTAAAACGTCTTCTTGCCCATCAAATACGCTTCCTACATAAGTCCAATTCACTAAGTCAATGCTTCTCCAAATTGGGCCATAATCGAAGCGATATCCACTATCATCACCTCTAAAAACGGTTTCGTTTGTTGAGTATAAATAATAGTAGCCATCATCCGCTTTAAGGCAAAAAGGGTCGGCGCAAGGACCGAAGCCCTTTTCGCCTTTCCCTATATCGAATTGAATTGAATTTTTGTAAGTTGTATTTGTATATTGGATATCTGGAGGATTTTCTGTCGTATTACTTGTTGTATTTTCTTCTGCTTTACCACATGCACTGATAGAAATGGTAGTAAATGCAAGTAAACTCAACAGTGTTAATCTTTTGAAATTCAACATACTTTTCTCCTTATTCTATTCCGTAAAATGTAACGTTTCTAAAGGTTCCAGAAGCTAAGTTAGCACCAAAGATTGGGTGATAATTTCCAACATAAGAAGTCGTAATATTTAAAACGGCCGCATCGTTGAAATATAAGACTAAAGTAGCACTAGTTTCTGAAGTAAGCGTTCTCACTAATTTATAGTGACCTTCAACGGTTACTCCATCCGCACGAGTCGCTTTATCTTGGTTTTGCCAATAGGTATGGTCTCCACCGCTCCAGTTAAAGATACGATAATCGAATGCTTGCGCTCCGTTATTGGTCATAGCGAAGGTATCCGCAACATATGGACTTTCAATACCAACTTGACGTAACGCAACTCCAATACGGGTATTGTTATCATTATTTGCATCTGCGCCTACACCACTTAAATCAAATTCAATAGCGAAATTTCCTTTTAATAAGGCTTTATCACCTAATGGTTTAACAGCAGCGTTTTGGAAGAATGCGCCGCCTGTCATACTGAATTCAGAATCATTAACGAAGGTCACATGTCCGCTAGTATCCGAGTTAAAGAAGACTTGTTTCATCGCTGCAGTATTGAGCTTTTCATCAATAGTAGCGTCATCTAAAGTAACCGACCAGTTGGTAATATTAATTTGTGTATCTTTAGTAATAATCGTTGGATAAGTATTTACATCATGGAACTTATCACTGATTTCAAACCAATATAATTTGTTATTTAATAAATAGTAATAATTATCTCCATCTCTTAAAATACCTAATTTTAAGTCGGAAGGATCCATGGTGCTAATACCATTCGCTTGCCAAATCATGGATTGAGCTGTAATTGCGCCCCATCCATTTGGAACATCCATCATTACCGTCTTTTGTCCTTCTTTTGGTGAGAAGAAGAAGGCTCTTGCGTATCCGTCGGCATCATCGGTTGCCGAACCGATACCAAATCTTGCCCAGCCATCGCTAGAACTTCCAATCATCGAGACACTCGCTTCTGCATAATATCTTGTGCCACTTGCATTAAACATTGCAAAAGCGTGTGGATTATCAGTTTCACTTACTGCATTCGTTTGAAGGTAGGGTTCTTCCGCATCATTCATATGAGAATAATCAACATTTTTTGCATATCCTTCTTTATTAATTAAGAAATCAGGACGAACAGCAGTAAAGGTAAATGTACCAAAGACTTCTTCTTTAACTAAAGATGCAATTTTAATAGTTACGGTTCCATCTTTTAATACACTGACGGTATTTCCTTCAATAGAAGCGGCATCGCTAGGATCAATGGTTATTTGCACATTTTCATCAGCGGTGCTTGGTAAAATGGTATAGTCTAATTCAAAAGAAGTACCTACATAATAAGAAGTTTTTGTATTGTTAATGGTAATAGATGTTGGTGCTACTTTTAAGACTTGAATGGTTAATTCATCTTTCACATTTTCATCGGATTTGGAAACCACACTAATGGTAGCAGAACCTTCTTTTAAAAGCTTAATTTTGTTTTCTTTCCTTTCTAAAATGGTAGAATCACTAATTTCAACTTTAACATCCTCTTTGCATTCCGTTGGTGTAACAACATAACTAAGTTCAAATTCATCACCTACACGTCCTGAAGTGAAATCTTTATTAATTTCAATTTTCGTTGGGACTTTTTTAGCAACTTCAAAAGTAATTTCATCTTTCACTGTTTCATTACTTGCACTGCTAGCTGTAATGGTAACAGAACCAGCACTCAAGAAATTAACAAGACCTGTGTCTGAAACCGTAGCGGTGGTTGCACTACTTGTTTTATACACCAATGTCTTATCCGCATTTTCTCCAGTCGTCGTTAATTTTGTATTAATTTGAACGGAATCACCCACAAAATATTTTGTGGTTTCATTAGTAATTTTAACTTCTGTAACTTTTGGTGTTTCTACCGTTGTCGTTGGCGTCACCGTAGTAGTGGGTGTTACTGTCGTTGTTGGGGTTACGGTAGTAAGTGTAGTATTTGAACTAGAAGATGGTTGATTTCCACAAGAAGTTAAAAGACCTACTGTTCCTAAAATCGTTCCTAAAATCGTACCGAATAAAGTAATTTTTTTCATTGTTTTTCTCCTTACTTACTTTCTATTTCTTTAAAATCAAAATTCTTAACTGTTCCTTTTGCGTGATTAGCACCAATCATGATTAAGTATTTTCCGGTATAGTTAATCTTTAATACTTTTTCATTGTTATCAGCATCAAAGAACGTATATTCTGTACCATTTAAATAAACTTTGAAGGTCGATGAAATGCTACCTACAATTCTTTCAATTTTCACATGAATCGTTGCTAAATCTTTGGTTAAAGATTCAAATTTTGAAGAATTGTAACTGGCCTTAGCAATCGTACCATAAGAGAATTGCGAATCATAATTCCAAGTTCTAAAATGGAAAGATTGTTCGTCTAACATAATGGAATCACATACAACAGGTTCATCGGTGTCATATCTTCTTAAAGCAACACCTAACATTGAATTGATGTCATCGACAAAATTTTCATAACCTTCAACATCAAATTCGATGGTAAAGTTTCCACCAATCATGCCTTTATCGCCATAAGATTTTACACATTGATCACGGAAGCGATAATTTTCTTCGTTGCTATATTTGTTATTAAATTTAAATTCTGTATTGCTTACCACCGTTACTTGTCCAGTAGAGGTCCCGCTGTTAAAGAATTTTTTATCTAATTCTGCCGATTGAAGCATGGCGTTTAAAGTTGCTTCATCATTTACATATTTCGCATCGCTAGCGGTAAAGGAGGTATCTTTCGATAAAACAACTGGTAAAGTTCCCATTTCGTTGAAACGGTTGTTTAATTCATACCAATAAAGAGAACCATTAATGGTGTAATAGTAGTTATTTCCATCTCTTAAAATACCCATGGTAAGATTGGTAGGATCCATATCACAAATACCATTGACTTGCCAAATCATTGAACGAGAGGCCGCAGCACCCCAGGTATTTGGGAAATCCATCATTACCGTTTTTTGTCCTTCTTTTGGTGAAAAATAGAAGCCTCTGGTATCATTATCATTAGATCCACTTCCAATGCCCACTCTTGTCCAGCCATCTGTAGTAGATGCTAAAATGTTGAAGGTTACTTCTGCATAATATTTAGTGGATGGCGCCGCATTAAACCATGCCATAGCGGCTGGGTTATCACCTTCAATTAATTTGTTTTTGGTTTGAATATAAGCTTCTTTATCCGCTTGGTGAGAATAATCCATGTTATCGGCATATCCACCTTTGTTGGTAAAGAACATTCCTTTTTTTACTTCATATGTTTTCTTATCAAAAACTGTTGGATCAGAAGTCGAAGTGACAGTAATCTCTACTTCTCCAGTTTTTAAGAAAGAGATTTTTCCATTTTCATCAATGGTCGCTACCGTTTCATCTGAGGACTTATAAGTTAAACGTGGATCAGCGTTTTCAGGCGTAATTGTAACACTAATAGTAGTGTCTTCTCCCACCCATCCTAAGCCATTTCCTTCTCCATTAATTTTTACACTTGTTGGTTTGTTAGCGGCGATGACCGTAACTTCTACTGAAGTGTAAATTGAAGGATCAGCAGCTAAAGCAATTTTGATATCCGCTTTTCCTTCGCTAATGCCTGTTACTCTTCCGCCTTCAACTGTGGCAATGGTTTCATCCGAACTAGACCAAACCACGTCACGTTTAGCGGTACCTGAAACAAGTACACGAATTGTAATGGTATTTCCTACCGATACTTCTTTGATGGTTGAAGTAACTTTGATTTGAATATTACTTGGTGCTTCTGTAGTTACTGACGTGCTTGTACTTGCATCCTGATGATTGCAAGCGGCCAAACTTGTACAGGTACAAAGTAATAATGGAAATAATAGTAAACATTTCTTTATTTTCATTGAATTTTTCCTTCCCGCGGTAATTAAGAAACCGCTTTCTTTAATTGGATATTACCATACTTTAACGTTAAAGTAAATATTTTTCATTGCAATTTTTTAAAAAAATTTATCGTTAAAGTACACATCATTTTAGCATGTATTTTAATCATTCTGCGAAAATTGACATATTTTGCCATCTATGATATTATGTAAAAAATAAATAGTAATTATATTAGCGAGTTATATTCTATACATTCAGTGAAGTTGGTGGAAAAATGCAACAAAAAAAGAATATTACATTAAAAGATATCGCATTAAGAGCAGGTATATCGATTAATGCTGTTTCAAGAGCGTTAAGAGATTCACCTGATATTTCTGAATCAACCAAAGAAAGAGTGCGAAAAATTGCTACTGAGTTAGGTTATGTTCCCGATAGTGTGGCCCGTAGCTTAAAAAATGATAATTCTAAAATTGTCGCACTTGTATACAACGACTTCTATAATCCTTATTTCGCTATTTATTGTGAAAAGGTTTTTCACTACATCAAAGAAAAAGGTTACAAATGTAACCTTATTTATTCTGACACGAACCTTATGACCATGAATGATATTGAAAATATCATGATCAATCGTTATTGTGGTGTCATTTCTTTTGTGGAACCCACCACTGACGTTGCTCTCTTCTTTAAAAAAAGAGAAATTCCTTTTTGCTTAGTTGGTATTAATTCTAACGTTGAATATATTGATTGTGTCTACACTGACGATATTGATGGTGGCAAACAAGTAGGAAATTATTTTGTTCAAAATGAGTTCACTAAAGCACTTTATCTAACAAATAGTATTTCGGAAACAAGCTTCCGAAGATTTTTAGGCTTTTCTGAAGTCGTTAATGCATCAAATAAACCCTTTAGTTTCATTCCATATCAATACCAAAAAGATTTCATCCAAATTGCTTATAAAAAAATCGTTTCAGAAGATATCGATTTCGTCTTCTGCTTTTCTGATTCCTTAGCGATTGAACTTATCAGTTATTTAAAACAAAAAAGAATGAAAAAGAAAATTAAAATTATCGGATACGATGATATTCATCAATTCTATCCTATTTTTAAAAATGTCGATTCTGTTAGAACAGACACGGAAGAAATTGTACATTTTGCCTGTGATCTTATTATTGATAAAGTGACGCAAGAAAAAAATATTAATGAATATTTCACTAAAATGTTTCCAACCTACCTTCACATTATTAAAGAATAATTATTAAAAATTTTAATAATGATTTTAAAAATCATATTTTGTTTTTCCCAAAACAAAAGTTAAATAATGGGGAATAGTAATGATATCCCCTTCTTCACTAATATTGTAATCCCCTATTTTTATTAATTTTGTTTTTCCATAATGCTCTGGATGTTTCATAACAGTTTTACTTGATTTTGTATTACCTGTTTTTGCTTTTGCTTCTATCAAGGTTGCCTAGCCATTGTAGGCAATTACAAAATCTATTTCTAGTCCACTTTCTTTAGCAAAATAATAAGGTTCTATTCCAGCTTTATTTAATGAATCAAAAACTAACGCTTCATAAATTGCTCCCTTTCCCTGTCCTAGATCTCCTTTATTAATTGCCACTACTGTATCTATTCCATACATAACTATAACAATTCCGATATCCTCGGGGAAAAGTTTAAATTGTGATTCAATTTTTTCTCCAATTAAAGGAAGAGAAGGTATTTCGACATTATAAACTTTCGCAACAATATGCGCTTGTCTTAAATATTCAATTGCATCTTTTTTATCATATTGTTTACTTCCTGCTACATTTGAAACAATGAATCTTTTATTTTCCTTAGCAAGAAACGTAGATATTAAATCAAAGACACTTTGTATTCTTGAAACTTCTGCTTTTTTAAAAACCGGATTTCCTTTTTTATCTTTTCTTCTTCCAAAATCAGTTTTCATATCAAAAACTGTACTATTCAATTCTCTAAAGGCATCGATGATTTTATGTGTCTTTAAATATTCTTTAATTACTTTAGGAAATCCACCAATACAAGCATATTTTAAAAATAATTCTTTATATAGTTCATGGACATTTGGTGGTATTGGTGTTTTGTTATTAAAGCTTTCAACAAGAAGATTAATTTGCTCCTCTTTATATCCCATCGCCCATAAGAATTCTTCAAAATCCATTGTATGCATTTGAAAAACGCTTTCATAACCTGTAGGTGCAGGAGTAACATCACCAATAACATATCCATTAATGCCTAAATATGAGCCACTTCCAATAACGTGATATCTTCAATCATTTTTAAAATTTTTAAACGATAATCGCGCTTTGGGGCAGTCTTGAATTTCATCAAAAAAAATGAGCGTTTTTTTAGGGTCAATAAACGAATCAGGGAATCGCAAAGAGATATTAGAAATGATAGTATCAACGTCTAATTTACCATCAAAATCAGAGCAAAATTCAGGATTAGTCCAAAAGTTTAATTCAATAAGTTGAAGTTTATTTCTTTTTGCAAATTCTTGAATAGTCTCTGTTTTTCCACATTGACGGATGCCTACAATCAACGCAGGCGATTTGTTATCTTTATTTAACCAATCGTCTAAAAGCGCATCTATTTTTCTTTTAAAATACATGTTTATCACCTCATCACCATAAATTCGGAGCGACTTTTCAATAAAAAAATAACAAATTCGGAGCGACTTTTTTAGTAAAAAGAAACAATTTCCGGGTGACTTTTAGAAATTTTTCTAAAAAACTATGAGTATTTATAATAAAATCTGCGTCAAAAGAAACTATAAAAAAATCTACTATCTCTCTTTTTTGTTCAAATACTAAATTAGATTTTGAGCAAATCGTTTTATGAAATAACTAACAAATACTATTTTTTTGTTTAATCGCTTTTTCAATCATTTTCTTGCCATTTTGATTCATTTGAATCATCGCTTTTCACTTTTAGTGAGATAAATATATCATCATCCATACAGCAAAATTTTACTAAATGAGTTTTCATAGTAAATTAAGTTCTTTCATCAACGTCACTTTTATTTTACCCAAAACTATAAACATGAAACCGTTTCTTTATTATCGCCTTTATATTTACTCCTCTAAATACAATTAGATTGGTTTTTATGGAGTAATTTTAAAATACTTTATCTATATGAAATTCATTTTTCTTTATGTTTACAATAAAAAGAGGAATATGTCCTCCTTATTGAAATATTGCAACTACCAATGATTCTATAATTATTATTTTTAATTTTTCAAGGTAGCTTTTTCAAAGAAATCGCCACGCGATAACCCTGCTAAAACAATTTCTTAAATAATTTTCTTAATAGCGTTTTCTCTTTCTTCATTTTTTTGCTAGCATAATTTCAATAACATTATTCATTTTCATATTCCTTTCTGATAAGTTTAATCAGTAATTTTAAGTTCGTCTTGTTATATAATTTTGCAAGTCTCTTCATTAGTTCAAAATCGCATAATGCAAATTCATCCTCATCTATTCTTTTATCCTCAAATAAAAGTTCCTTAAGTTCTTTAACATTTTTTACTACTCTCCATTTACATAGAGAATCACATATTGCCTTTTCTTTCATCGCTATTTTTGCGGCATACTCACTATTTTCAAGATAGGTAAGTCCTTCAGAAAAAGCCTCGACAGGTATATCTGTATATTCATATCTCCCAAATTGATTTTCAAAGGTTTTATTTTTTCTTAAGCCTAGCGAAGCGGATGTAATGGCAAATACCCTTTCAGGTATCAAACCATAAAACGATAAAGCCCAATCAAAGCTTAAGTAAGAAGGAGATAAAATAGATGATGCTAATAAGCATGGCTCTGTATTTTTATCGGTTTCATAGATGCCTTTTGCCAATCGGATGATAACTCCCTTATCAGCATCCCTTTTTATTTTGTCTAACGGATTAGCGTAATCGTGAAATTTTTCCTTTAACATTGATGTTGTAACTATCATATTTGCACCTCTAAATACAATTATATTGGATTTTGTGGAGCACTTCAATATTTTTTGTTAGAAGTTTAACAAATATTAATATAAAATAAAAAGATGAATAATTAACATCAAAAGCTTCAAAATATTAATTTAGAAATTAAAAATAATTTTTTGTTAATTTTCATAATTCATAGCCTCCAAAACTTGATATACTTTCTCTTCTATCTTTCTCATTTTTGCATATTCAAAGAGGAAATCCGTGTCTTTATCTTTTTTCCTTAAAAACGTTTTTATAGCCTTAAGAAATAATTCAGAATCGTATTCATTTCTTTTCCATATCATCTCGACAACCATCTTTTCTTTGGAAAAGCAACAAACTTCATTTCCAAACATCGTTTTTACCATAATGTTTCCTTTTTGAAAAAGATGAACTTTGTTTTCAATATGACAAATCGCACTCAAATCATTTTTTCCTTTTCTAATTCGATAGTTTTTTGGTATGGTAAACTCAATTAAATCTGGTATCCTATCAGTCAAGCCTAGAAGATAAAGAGCGGTCATCCCGGAGTAAACGATTTTGGGATATCTCTTTTGGAGTTGAAAAAAATCATCTATCAATGCGGCATCTGTTGCATAAACGCCCGGTCTAATTTTGATTAATTTGTTACATTGAACATATCTAGCAAACGTCGCAGGAGGTATTCCATTTGCGATTGCGTCTTTTCTAGATATAGATCCATCGCCTTCTTTTGTCATTCTTTCAATAATTTCATTGTAGCTTTGATTCATCGGTATCACCACTTTCAATAATTAGTGTAACAAATGTATCAAAGATTATCAAATGTTTGCTTGGATTTCTATCAAAAATTTAAGGTTAGAATAATGAATACTTTTACCATTTGGACTTAAGATTAGTCAAGAATAATTTAGTTTTCTCATTGAATATACTCTTAACCTATTTTTATATACGAATTAAATTTCATTTTTCATAGTTTTTACAAAAAAATGGATTTCTAACATTTTTAGATGTCAGAAATCCATTATACTTTTATATTTTAATATTATTTTCCGTTATTTTTACGAGTAAGTAAGACTATGGTTTCTACATGGTACGTCATGGGAAACATATCAACAGGTTGTATTTTTTCAATTTGATAATGTGAAGATAAATATTTAACATCTCTAGCTAAAGTAGATGGATCACAAGAAACATATACAACTTTTCTTGGTTTTAGAGTCAACACGGATGATAAGAACTTTTCATCTGATCCTTTACGAGGTGGATCCATAAATAAAACATCGACTCTACCTTTATTTTTAGCATAGTTTACAATCCATTCACTTGCGTCGCCTACATAAAAATTTTCGTTTTGAATATTGTTTCTAATTGCATTCTTTTTTGCATCAGAAATGGCTTCTTTTACGATTTCTATGCCTATGACTTGTTTAGCATGGCGCGCTGCAATTAAGCCAATTGTGCCGATTCCGCAGTAACAATCTAAGACAATTTCTTTTTTACTTAGTCCAGCAAATTGAATCGCGGTTTGATATAAAACTTCCGTTTGCACGGGATTAACTTGATAAAAAGATTTAGAAGAGATTTGAAACCATACACCACAAAGGGCATCTTCAATATAGCCTTTTCCAAAAAGAATTCTTTCTTTTTCACCTAGAATTACATTCGTATCCCGTGTATTAATATTTTGGACGATCGTTGTAATAGATGGGCACGCTAAATGGAGGGCTTTTACAAATTCTCCTCTTCCACCAAATACATCTTGAGCGGTCACTAACACCACCATTAATTGTTTCTTTTCTTTGGATGTACGGATTAAAATATGACGAATAATCCCTTTTCTGGTATCTTCATCATAAGGAAGTATTTTAAATTTTTTCATTAATTCACGAATCGTTTTTAAAACTTCTTCCGCTTTTTCATTTTCAATATAGCAAGTTTCAATAGGAACAATTTCATGGGTTTTTTCTTTATAGAAACCTGTAATAATTCTACCAGTTTGACTTAAACCTACCGGCATTTGAATTTTATTTCGATAATAATAAGGATTCTCCATACCTAAACAAGGGAGAACTTTTATCTTCATATTTCCAATTTTACGGAAAGCTTCTTCTACTTTATGTGTTTTAAAATCAAGTTGAGCAGCATAATCTAGTTGTTGGAAAGAACAGCCTCCACAAGTAGTGCAAACTTTACATTTTGGTTCAATTCTTGAAGGAGATTTAGTAAGTAGTTTAACGATTTTACCTATGTAGAATTCGCTTCTTTCATAGGTCAATCGTATAATAGCTTTTTCGTTTAAAAAGAAGCCGTTAACGAAAACAACTTTCCCTTGATAATGCGTAACGCCTTTACCATCATAGGAATAGTCTTCGCATACCGCTTCAAATTCTCCTAAATTCTTTTCCACTTTCTTCTTCATGCTTTTCTCCTAATATCTCAAAAAGTCCCGTATATGCGGGACTTATTTTTTTATTTCTTTTGCATTAATGATGCGATAAACTCTACTTCCACTTTCGCGTCTAAGCGTGGGAATAATGGATTTCCTTTGGTTACATCCACATCACCTAAAACGCCAAAGTTGCGAATGCTTTCATAATTTTGTAAGCTTCCTGGCACACCTAATTGTCTAAATAATTCTTTTGGTGCGTGGGTTAATACTGGTTGAAGTAACACGCCAGAAATATATAAGACGTTCGCTAAGTGCGACATTACACTCTTGAGTTCTTCTACTTTGGTTTCATCTTTTGCTAAAGCCCAAGGTGTTGTTTCATCAATGTATTTATTCGCGCGAGAAATTAAATTCATCGCCGCAATAAAGGCATCGGTAATCTTTAAGTCATCAAAAGCTTTTTCATATTGTTCAATGGTTAACATGGCCATAGCTCTTAATTCTTTATCTTGAGGATTCACATCACCAGGATAAGCTGGAATATGGCCGTTAAAATATTTAATCATCATACCAATCGTACGATTTAAAAGGTTACCAAAGTCATTGACTAAATCGGTATTAATACGATTAACGAAATCTTCAGGGGTAAAGCGCCCGTCACTACCAAAGATGGTTTCTCTTACTAAGTAGTAGCGGACCGCGTCTAATCCATATCTTTCAATTAATGGATAGGGGCTTACGACGTTACCTTTCGATTTCGACATTTTTCCATCTTTCATCATTAATAAACCATGGACGAAGATACGATCCGGTAAAGGTAAATCTAACGCCATTAAAATGATGGGCCAATAAATGGTATGGAAACGGGTAATATCATTACCGATGACGTGAATGATTTCTGTATCTTTATTCCAATATTTATCGAATAAAGATGTATCATCCGAATCATATCCTAAAGCGGAAATATAATTTAATAATGCGTCAATCCAAACATAGATCACATGACGAGGATCTTCTCTAACGGGAATTCCCCAGGTAAAGGTAGTTCTTGTGATACATAAATCTTCTAAGCCTGGTTTAATGAAAGTATTAATCATTTCATTCTTACGAGATTCTGGGGTAATAAACTCAGGATGTGCATCATAGAACGCTAATAAGCGGTCCACATATTTTCCAACACGTAAAAAATAGGCTTGTTCTTTGGCTTTATAGACAGGACGTCCACAGTCTGGACAAATGTGATCTTCGCCCACTTGCGTATCCGTCCAGAAAGATTCACAAGGGGTACAATACCAACCTTCGTATTCTCCTAGATAAATATCGCCTTGTTTCAATAAACGAGAGAAAACATCTTGAACGACTTTAATATGACGAGCTTCTGTCGTACGAATATAATCGTCATTAGAAATTTCTAAAGCATCCCATAATTGATGGAAGCCTTTTACGATTTCATCAACGAATTCTTGTTCTGTTTTGTTAGCTAAGATTGCGTTCTTTTGAATTTTTTCACCATGTTCATCAGAACCAGTTAAAAAATATGTATCAAAGCCACGCATTCTTCTATATCGAGCATAGGTATCGCACATCACTGTGCAATATGCGTGTCCAATATGCAAATTTGCGCTTGGATAATAAATTGGGGTCGTAATGTAAAATCTATTTTTCATATCAATTTCCCTCTTTCTTCTAATAAAAAACCGCTACCCAAAACGAGATAACGGTTTTAAATACAAAATTCTTCTTATTTGCCAAGTCCGTATTTTTTGTTGAATTTATCAACACGGCCATCTGCTTGGGTAAAGCGTTGTTTTCCCGTATAGAAAGGATGGCAATTCGAACATGTGTCAACACGAATTTCTTCTAATGTAGAACCGGTTTCGAATGTGTTACCACAAGATACGCAGGTCACTTTGCATCTGTGATATGTTGGGTGAATTCCTTTTTTCATTTTTCATTTCTCCTTCCGCCTTAAGCTTCTATGCGAGCTTAAAGAAAGTTTCGCTTAGTTATATTATCATTTTATTTTCGATTTAGCAACCTTTTTCTAAAAGAAAAAAGGATTACTGTTTTTAAGACTTCTTGCCTCGAAGCAAGTTTTACTTCAATTCAATCAATAATTCCGTAGATTTTCCTTTGGTGACTAAGAATTTTTCTGCATTAAAGAAGTCTTGTGCTTTACGAACATGATAGTTCTTATAGTTAAAATCAGGGAAGTTCTGATAGACTTTTTGCATTAATTGACTCATTGGATAAGGTCCATTAATACTTTCTAAGATTTTAACAGCAAATTCTTCTACTTCTTCTCTAGTTGGAGAAACAGTGACTGTTTCTTCCTCAACTTTCTTCGTTGAAGCTTTACTACCTTTTTTCTTCTTTTTCTTTGCTTTTGTCACTTTATTTGCTGCTTCTTTTTCAAGATTTTCTTTTCCAAGAAGATCTTCTAAATAAAAGAAACGGTCGCAAGCTTTGACGAATGAGGAGGCGGTTTTCTTTTCTCCTGCCCCAATAACAAAGATGTTGGATTCTTTTAATCTCTTCACCAATCCCGTATAGTCACTATCGGAAGACATAATACAGAAGGCATCTACATTACCAGAATATAGAATATCCATGGCATCAATAATGAGTTTAGAGTCCGATGCATTTTTTCCTGTCGTATAGCAATATTGTTGAATCGGTGTAATCGCATAATCGTTCACTAACGTTTTCCAACTATGGGATGTATTGCTTGTGAAATCACCATACATTCGAAAATACGTTACTTTTCCTAATACGTTTAATTCTTCTTTTAACGCTGTTAAATATTTACCAGAAACATTTTCGGTATCAATTAAAAGCGCAATTGTATAATCATAATTTTCCATGATTTTCTCCCTTTATTCATTTTCAAATTGGAGGCGATATAAATTATAATAATATCCTTTTTCTTTTAATAAGGCTTGATGAGTGCCTTCTTCAATAATTTTTCCGTTTTGTAAAACAATAATTTTATCTGCATGTTGAATCGTGCTTAAACGGTGTGCCACGATTAGCATCGTACCCATACTCATCATTTTTTCTAATGATTGTTGGATTAATAACTCGGTTTCTGTATCGATATTCGCAGTTGCTTCATCTAATATTAACATCTTAGGTTCATGAACCATCGTACGAGCAAAAGACAAAAGCTGACGTTGACCAATCGAAAAATTACTTCCTTTTTCTAATACCGGTTCATCATATTTTAATGGTAATTTTTCAATAAATTGATTGGCGCCAACAAAGGAAGCGGCTTTTTCAATCTTATCATTTGGAATATCCTCATCCCGAAGTGAGATATTCGAGCGAATCGTTCCACTAAATAAGAAGACATCTTGTAGCATTTGCCCAATTTGTTTTCTTAAACTTTGAATCTTCACTTTTTTAATATCAATTCCATCAATATAAATCGTACCTTTTTGGACATCATAGTTTCTTGTTAATAACGATAGAATCGTAGTTTTCCCTGCCCCGGTAGCGCCCACAAACGCAACCGTTTCGCCAGCTTTAATCGTAAAACTCACATCTCTTAAAATCCAATTTTCTTCTTCATAAGCAAACCAAACGTGATCAAATTGGATGTCTCCATGAATGGGTGGCATTTCAATTGCGTCTTTATCATCTTCATAGGATGGTTTTAAATCTAAAAGTAAGAATAGACGTTCACTTGCGGCAAAGGCTTGTTGAAGTCCGTTAACTTGATCTGCTAAAGTTTGAATCGGTCCAAAGAATCTTCCTACGCATTCATAGAAAGACCAAATCACTTGTACGCCTGTTTCCGTTGTTCCAAGTTCAAGTCGATAAATGCTTACATATATTAATGTCGCAATCGCGCCAAAATATAAGAAAGAGATAATCGGTCTAAAGATGGCAAAAATAATGTTTTGTTTTGATCTTGCTTTTACCACTTCTTCATTGACTTGAATGAATTCGTTTTCTTTTCTTTTTTCTTGGTGGAAAATTTGTGTGATTTTCATACCGGAAAGATTTTCATTTAAGAAAGCGTTCATCGCGGTTATGCTATGGCGCACTCTTCGATAGGCTTTCTTTGAAAGGGCACGATAGGCATAAGATAAACCACCAACGACTGGAACAAAGATAAGCATATAAAGCGCCAATTGATAATTTAACGCTAACATCATGGCAAATATACCGAATAACGAAAGGATGTTCTTTAAAAGATTAATTAAAATATTGGTATAAAGATCATTAATCGCATTCGTATCACTTGTGACACGAGATACTAATTTACCAATCGGTATACTATTAATTTGATCAATCGACAATGATTCGATATGATGAAACACATCTTCTCTTAATTGATATACGATGGATTGTCCTGCTTTTTGTAAAATCATCGTTTCAAAATACATAAAGAATAAACTAGTTAAAATGGAACCCAAGTAACCTATCGATAAAGCAAGAATGGTCAGATATTTCGTGTTTTCAGGATGCGACAATTTACCAATAATTAATCCTGATAAATAAGGCACCATAAGCTCTAAAGCAATTACAAAAAGCATGAAAATAATCGCTAAGATAAATTTCTTTTTATGAGGACGAATATAAGTAAGCGTACGACGAATAATTTCACTATCTTTCATCGTACGTTCTTTTTTTACATCATTCATCATTATCGTTCCTCCATTTCTTTTTCTAATTCTTGGAGTTCAACCATTCTTCGATACGTTTTAGAAGTTTCCATTAAAGTATCATGATCCGCAAAAGCTTCCACTTTTCCATGGCGTAAGACTAAAATACGATGGGCATGACGAACAGTAGAAACACGTGACGCTACAATAATCGTCGTTTTGCCCCTTCTTTCTTCTTCAATATGATGAAGTATTTGTTCTTCGGTTTTTACGTCAACAGCCGAAACAACATCATCTAAAATTAAAATCGTTGGATCTTTAATGACCGCACGCGCTAACGCAATTCTTTGCTTTTGTCCACCCGATAAAGTTACACCTCTTTCTCCAGAAACCGTTTGATAACCTTCGGGAAAACTTAAAATATTCTCTTCTACTTCTGCAAAACGTGCTGCTTTTGATATTTCTTCTTCACTCGCGTCCATTTTCCCAAATGAAATATGGCTAGCAATCGTACCTGAAAAAAGGAATTGATCTTGCGGAACATATCCGATATCTTTACGAAGAACATCTAAAGAAATATCCATGATATCCCGCTCATCAAAGAACAATTGATCTTTATCCACGTTATATAAACGTAATAAAAGTTGGACGAGGGTGGTTTTTCCACTTCCAATTTTTCCAACAATACCAATCGTTTCACCTTTTTCAATATGTAAAGAAATATCTTTTAAAGTAGGTTCAAAAGAACCTGGATAAGAAAAATATAAGTGCTTCATGGTAATTTCACCTTGTAAAGGCTCTTGAAGTGCTTCTGACGCATCCACAATTTCTGGTTTTTCTTCTAATAATTTAGCAATACGATTTAAGCTTGCATTGCCTCTACTTCTTAAATTAATAATTTGAGCAAGGGCAAGCATCGGCCAAATTATCGTTGTGAAATAGCCAGAGAATTCAGTTACATCTCCCGCATTAAAGTTTTGACCATTGATGACATAATAGCCACCAATTGCCATAATTAAAGCCCCAATGGTATAGATTAATAAATCAATCAAAATATCTAAAATTACTCCATAACGAACATAAGCAATGTTGGCCTTTTTAATATCTTGATTGCGATAAGAAAAAGAACGAAATTCTTGTACTTCTTTAACAAAAGCTTTAATAACGGAAATACCAGTGAAATTTTCTTGGGTAAAGTCACTTAATCTTTCATATGCTTCTTGGCACTCTTTTTGACGTAACTCCATTGCTTTTCCCACTACACCACCTAAAGCCACTAGAACTAAAAGTGGAATGGTTGCAACAATACTAAGCTTCCAATTCGATAAAAACATTTTTACAAATGCCATCCCTCCTAAGAAAAATGCATCTATCGTAAAGATTGTGCCATCGGAGACCACTTGGGATATCATTTCTAAGTCATTGGTAAAAAGCGCCATCAACGCTCCAACTTTTTGCTCTTGAAAATATCGTAACGATAACTTTTCGGCATGCAAAAACATTTCTTGACGAAGGTCCGCCTCCACACGAAAACCTGCGCGTAAAATGGTAAGTCGCCACACAAATCGACCAAGAAAGATAAAAAATCCTATGAGTAATATAGAAACTACAGGTTTCCATATCATTTCACTTGTAAATGTTCCTGTTGCTTTTAATTGATTAATCAAATCTCCTAGAATTTCAGGCACCATTAATTGCGCATAATCAACTAAAATTAAGGCTAAAATTCCAGCAAGAAAAAGATACCAATATTTTTTATAGTAACGATTAATCCATTTACCAAAAATCATAGTGTTCTCCTTTCTAGCAATATAAGTATTATACCAAAGATTTTTATATTTTTTTCTCCAAATTGCATTCTTATTTTTTTAGAAACAATTTCTTTAAAACATATTAGTTTTAATGTATGATTGTTTTGTATAAAGGAGGGCTGAATATGGAATCAAATAACCCAATGCCCAACAATAATCAAGAAGAAAGTATGTACGTTGAAGTCGATAAAAATAAAAAATATTATCTTGTTGGATCAACCAATAAAAAAGATTCTATTTTGTTTAGATTATACTTTTTTATTTACATCATTTTAATTGCACTTTCCGTTGTTCTAGCTTTTGAATTAAAAAATGCGTTAGTTTGCATCCTACCAATCATTGTACTTTTCTCACTCTATGTTCTTTTTTTCGCAATCAAAGTAAAAAAAGATGAACAATATTTTCTAGATTTTATGAATGATCTTAATTATGAAAAATTAGAAAGAAACGTTTTAAATCTTCTTAGTAATGAAAAGATTCACCCCGAAACCAAAAATTATTATTTAATGAGACTTGTTACTTTTTCACCAAGTTATAGTAAAGAGAAGTATTTAGAATATGGGAATCAAGTGAAATGTCCTAAAAATAAATCTTATCAAATCAATTATGATCTGCTATCTTTTTCCAATAATATGACACTTGAAGAATTAGATCAACTTTATCAGTTTTTGTCCAAGAAATATAAGAAAAATCGACAAGTTTATAAAGCAATTCAATTAGAATATAAAATTCAAAAAGCCGTAATGCTTGGTACTTCAGAAGAACCTATTGAACAATTACTTCAATCCGTTGGAAAAACAAATTATCAGCGTGCTGTCAAAACCTATTTGTACGCTTTCTATTATGCGAACGCCCATGACAAGGAAAAATTCCAAAAATATTACAACGATTTTATGAATCAATACGCTGTTTTAAAAGGGTTTGTTGAGAAATTAAATACCTTAAAAGAGGAATTGGAAAAAGAATCTTTATAGATTTTTTAAATCATTCTAACGTTTCATTTTATCTTTATGATAAAATATAAAGTAACAAAGGTGTTGATATTATGGCTACCGATTTATTAGATCCACTATCCCTATATAACAAGACTTTAAAAAATGAGTTCCACCAACATGCTGAAGATTATTTTGATGAGCTTATCAGAACATCAAGAGTGGATGTGGAAGGAAACAAGCTTACCGTAAAGGCTTATAAAGATGCTTTAGCGAAACTAGAAGTTGCTAAAAAGAAAATGTCAAAAACTCGTTCTTTAAAAGTTTTTCTCATTATTTTAACGGTAATCTTCTTTATTGTGACATTGATCTTTGCTTATTCCGCATTTACAACACCCGTTGTCTCTTTAATGGTAGATCTCATTATCGCCATCGCATCTTTGGGACTTGCCATTCTCATGATTGTTTTATTGGCTAAAAAAATTAAGAAAAAATTAAAAGACCAACAAGCTGTCATTGATGGGCTTACCAATCAAGCGAATCAACGTTTAGCAGAAGCACAAGCACAAATGGCTTGCTTGAATCGAATTTTTGACTGGAATGCGCATGCTGAAATCGTTAAAAGGGCCACAGACGTCCTAAAAATCGATCGTTACTTTGACGTCCAACGCTACCACTATTTACAAGAAAACTATGGTTTAGAAGATGAATTAGATGAACATATCTCTACCGATATGATTATGTCGGGTGAAATCGTCAAGAATCCTTTCTTACTTGTCAGGCAAGTAAAACAAACCATGGGTTCTAAAACTTATTATGGTACTTTAACCATTAGTTGGACAGAAACCGTACGCGATTCGAATGGCAAGTCACATACTGTCACTAGAACACAAACCTTACATGCTTCCGTAATTAAACCAATTCCAGTTTATAATTACAACACTTTCCTCGTTTATGGAAATGAAGCTGCAAAAGATTTACATTTTACTCGTTCTCCATCAGGAGCATCTGGATTAAGTGAAAAGCAAATTGATGCCAAAGTTAAAAAAGGCATGAAAGCTTTAACCAAAAAGGCAAAAAAAGATTTAGCGAAAGGCAATAGTGGTTTTACCGCTTTAGGCAATGAAGAATTTGATGTGTTATTTGGTGCTAAAGACCGTGATAATGAAGTAGAATTCCGTTTACTCTTTACTCCTCTCGCTCAAAAATCATTACTTGAATTAATTAAAAATAAAGAGCCATATGGTGATGATTTCTATTTTGTAAAAGATGGACCATTGAATTTCATTACTTCTGCCCACTCACAAAACCAAGATTATTATGGAAATCCTGCTCGCTACATTTCTTATGACTTAGAGGAATCAAAGAAAGCTTTCATTAATTACAATGATAACTTATTACAAGGCTTATTCTTTGATTTAGCTCCTGTCCTTTGCATTCCTTTGTATCAACAACATGAACCCAATGCATTTAATCCATATCCAACGTATTCACAAAACTTTACTAGTTATGAAATGGAAGTTTTATCTAATGCATTTGATCCTGATATCTTCAAACATCCTGAAACAGCGACTCCAGTTGTTCTAAAATCTAATTTCCAAGAAAAAGCAGGTTCTGCTGATACGACCGTTATTAAAGCTTTTTCATTTAGAACCGAAGATAGATTGGACTATGTCTCTGTTTATGGTGGCGATGGACACTACCACAACGTACCTGTACCATGGGAAGAATATTTACCTATTGATTATGAAACACCTATGGTCATCAAAGGTTTTGAAGGTTCACGTGAAGACTTTAATGATTTATTAAACACTGCTGAATTCCAAAGTTTTATGCAAAAATATGTACGTGATTCGCATATCATTTATCAAAGAGGTTTAATAGCTTTTATTATGAGTTCTCTCTATACTACAAATGCAGATGAAGAATTGACGAACTTATTAAAAAAAGCTAAAATAAATAAGTAAGAAAGGAATTAAAAAAACTATGGCAAATGAATTAGACGAAGTGAATGGCCCAGTTAGCGAAGAAGGTCGCGACGTTGCGGTTATTCAAAAACAAATCCCTGTAAAAGTGGGTTGGGGATCCACATTCTTCCAAGTCATCCTTTGGGTACTTGGTATTATTCCAGGTTTAATTTTCTTGATTATGAAAATTAAAGCCAAAACCTATTTACGTCAATTACAACAAAAGATTCAACATGACGCATCTCAAATCGATAACTATCTTGAACAACGCGTTGTTATCTTATCTAACTGCGCAAAACTCCTTGATAAAGCTATTGATTTAGATAAAGACACCTATACCACGATTGCTGCTGCTCGTTCAGGTATTAATCCAAATGGTGATGCCTCTAACGATGAAGCAAGAAACGCATTAGGTGGAGCTATTGATCGTTTATCCACTCAAATTCATATCGCTTTTGAAAATTATCCAGATTTACAAGCACACAAAGAATTAGAGAAAGCAATGCAACAAAACGATTATCTCCAACGTGAAATTACCGCCGCCCGTGAAGTTTATAACGACACTGTCAGCCGTTGGAACCAAGACATCTTTGCTTGGCCAACCAAGATGATTGTCGCTGCCGAATTAGGTTATACCACTCGTATCCCATTCTCTGCTTCTAAAGAAGTCAAAGACAAAGCAAGAGACGTTTTCTTCTAGAAAGAAAAATGAGCCATCTTCTCCAATGGAAGGATGGCTTTTTTGGCTCTTTAAAATCTAGGGTG
>FR897025.1 GCA_000437235.1 Coprobacillus sp. CAG:826
TTAGATGAAACGATGTCTGAGATTAATGGATTAAATCTTTATATGTATTGTAAAGATAATCCAGTAATGTATGTGGATCCAAGTGGATGTTTGCCAGGATGGCTTTGGTGGGTATTAGGCGGCTTAGTAGTTGCAGGCTTATTTTTTGCAACATTTGCTGTTGCAGGTAGTTTGCTTGTATTAAATGCGGCTATTACTTCTGCGGTATATGGAATTGCTTATGGTAGTAGTACGTTGACAATTTTAAGTTATGCTTTTGTTGGCTCTGCTACTGTTTACGGAGGAGCACTTGCGTATAATGCACTAAATATTGCTTCTGCTGAAATAAGAGGATCCACGTATCAAGATGCATATGAAGATTTTTTGGATATGGGTGATGATGTATTTCTTGCAACTGTATTAGGAGGAGTTACTGGCGCAATAGGTGGAGCAATTGCTTATGATGATCAATTAAGAGGCTTGGATCATTCATGGGCAACAGAAAGAAAACATTTTTTTGATAAAAATACGGATGTTGATAAATCTTATGTATTGCATCATCCTTATGGACGATATGGAGCAAATATAAGATACTATGTTGCTATCAGTAAGGAAGAACACAAAATGATTCATCATATATTGGGGTATGGTCGAGGACAAGGTGGCTTTTATCAATACAGAGAATGGATAAATTGGTGGAAAGAAATACTTTCTAGATTGTAGGTGAAATAATGATATTGTTCAAAAGAGAAAGAAAAGCATTAATGACGTTTAAAGATTACATCGAAGGAAGAATGGATTTTGATTCTTTTTGGAAGGAATATATGACATGTGGTGACTTAATGAAATATCTTTGTAGATTTGATAAGAAACGTAGAAATAATCAAAAGAATAAAGAATTTATTGATTATTATTATCACGGGAAACCAGCCTTTCAACTTAAAGTGGGTTTACAATACTCTATATTGTCGTATCTTAAAAAAAGAAAAATTCCATTTGAAAACAAAACCAGAGAATATGTTCTATGGGAAAAATGGAAAGATTACATTCCTTATTTTGTACCATATAACGAATCTATGTTTATTCTTTTAGAAAACTTAGACAATGGCAAACGTCGTTCAAAGAAGTATTATCGAGACTATTTTTCAAAGATATATCAATATGAGAAGTATCCACCTAGATGGTTACAAGGTTGTGAATGGCCTATAGAAGAAGATGGAAGTCCGATGAAATTTTTATATCAAACAGGTTTTCCTAATCGTCATGATTATATTGAATATTTCTTTCAAAAAAAGGACGGCTCAAGGGTTAGAATTGAACAATATATTTAATAACTAATTCTAAGAAATAAAAAGGTAGACTTGCTTTATTGGCATGGCATCTCTACCTTTTTTACATAATAAATTGATGCATTTTTTTCATTAAGAAATAATATTGATAACTAAAGTATAGAAATGAATCAAATAAATAGTAAGAATTATTACCTAACTAATGATGACTAAGAAACATAATTACAATAATTTATTTGTGATAATTATACTTATCCATTGTATTAGTCACATAAAAATTAAAGGAATATTATCATTATTAAAAAATCAATTAATTCGTAATAAAATATAGGAAATGAAAAAATTATCTTAAATATTACTTAAAATAATTAAAAACAATCACAATACATTGCTTTTACTTATAAACTATTATACTTATACTTAAGAGTAGGATAGATAAAATTTCGAAATATTGCTACGAAAGAAGCAAGAATATGTGGGTGTTTATGTGGAAGCTTTTAAAACATATATGGAAAAAAGAAGAAAAACCGTCTTTTGTAAAACAGTTTGTTTCACATGCTTTAGAAAACCCATACTTAATTGAAGATGAAGCAATCTCACTATATGAAGTTGAATTTTTAAATCATATAGAAATTGAGACATGTCCACATTGTCAAAAGAAAAGAATAATAAAATACGGAAAATATAAAAATGGAATACAAAGATACCAATGTAAAAAGTGTCATAAAATCTTTTATCCGCTTTCAAAAACAATTTTTGATTCAAAAAAGAAATCTCTTGTAAAATGGATTCATTATTTAGTTTATTTATTTTCAAGTTGCTCTAATGAAAGAAATCTAAAAAACTGTTTAAATATAAGAAGTACTGAAAAATATTGGTTGATGAAAATATTCAAAGTATTAAAGAATTGTCAAAAAGACATAATACTTGAGGATAATGTTTGTTTTAAAATTGTCCCTTTTCTAGAGATAGAAAGCAACCAATATACGAATAGAAAATCTAAAAAACAAGAAGAGAAAAAAGATAAAATGGGAGTAATTCTAGCTATAGATAATCATCAACATTTCTTTTTTAAAGTTATTAGATTGAGATCAAGCGTGGATTGTATATGGGTAGCAACAAAAAACCATATTCGAAGATTTTCAAAAATAATATATAGTGAAGAAAGGTATTGTAAAGGTTTAATTTGCCGGCTTCATTTAAAGTCTAAAGTATATAAAAAAGAAAAATTAAATGGTAAAGTAAATCCTATATATAAAGTACTATATTTAAAATCTTTACTTGGAATATTTTTAAAAGAGCATCAAGGAAAATATGATATCGATAATTTGCAAGATTGGATGAATTTGTTTTGGTTCATTATTTCTAGTTCTGATGATATGGCGGATAAGATTGTAGAATTCATAAATTTATCATTAATTACCCATAGAAAAATGAAATATAGAGATATAATGAGAAAATCTCATTTTTAGACTCAAAAAAAATACCAACTTTTTGCAAATATAACATTATAAAATAAAAATTTGTTCTCAAATTTCTTTGAATCTTATAATATTTTGCTAGGAAACTTAAAAACAATTAAAGATTTTTTGAATTATAAATTAAAGGGGATTAGTGTGGGAAAACTACATTTTTTCTAGTATTATAACCCACGAATAAATAAAATATAAAATCAAATAAGAGGCTAGATAAGATTGGAAAAAATGAACTACATGCAGCGTGTAGGCCTTTTTGTTTTGTAATGAGTTATTTCGATTTTAGGAATTGTTTGGAAAATTTCTAAACTACAATTCCCTAATAATATTAGAAGGAGAATTAACATGCAGTATCAAGAACAAAAAGTATTAAGAATCAGAGTCGATAATAGAAAATGGATGAAGGTGGCGTATGAGACAGAGAAAGAAAGAGAATTACTTCTTTCTATTAGTCGTGATATGGACGCATTAAGAAAAAGAGATAGAGTTTATAATTCCAAAAGGGAATCAATAGAAGCAAGAGAGGAACTTACCCATCAAGAATTGGCGAGTACTGATTCAGTGGTAGAAGGTATTAATCATGATGAATTAAAAGAATATTTAAAAAAAGCGGTTTATTCACTCACACCAAGAGAAAGAAAGATTATTTATTTGCACTTTGAAGAAGATATTTCTTTTCAACAAATAGCGAAAAAAATGAGCCTACCATTAAGCACTGTGTATAATATTTATAAATTAGCTTTAACCAAACTAAAAAAATCTGTTCAAAACTTTATTTAAAGTAAAAACAATTATATATAGTCTATAATTTTTAAAAGAGAAATGTTATACTTTTGTCAAAGTAAAGGGGAATATTATGACATTAGAAGAATTAAAAAAACAAATTGCCGAAGATGAAAAAACGCAATCAAAATTTATGGAAGCTTGTGAAGATGGAAATTTATCTTCTTTTTTAGATATAGAAAACTATAAAGCAACGACCTCTGATATTGAAGATTTAACATCATTTTTTAAAGATTTGAAAGATAATAAAAAAATGGATGATGTTGATGATGCAATTGAAGTAGGAAAAGATACTTTAAATTGGTTAGAAAAAATTATTGATTTTTTTAAAAAATTATTTAAGAAATAGGAGAGCAAGAAATTATGTTTAAAGGTGCAGATCCATTTTCAAGGGAAAGAAAATCACCAGAAGAACTACAAAAAGAGCAAGAAAAAGCGCAAAATGATGAAAGTTATCAACAATCGGTTAGAAGAGCAAGAATAAAAGGCGCTCCGATTATTGCTATCGCTATTATAGCGGGTGCATTATTTTTGTTTTTATCACCGATAGGAAAAAGCTTATTACGCAATGATTTATTCTTAAAAATGATCAAAATTATTTTTAGTTTTGCTATTGCAGTTCTAGCATTTACTAGTAAAAGAAATGAATTAAAGCATCCTCTTATTGAAAAGATAAGTTGTCCATTATTTTTTATTATTACATTAATTTTTGCTTTGATACCCTATACAAAAGTCTATTATTTTATTAATTATCTAGCTTGTTTTCTTATTCTAATTGGAACGTTAGTGATGTTCTATATGGATAATCAAATTTATGCACTTTCGCTTTTAAGTTCTCTTTTAGGTTTTGTTATTAATTTCTTAGGATTACAGACACTTACGTATGAAAATCCGAACACAAAAGTCTTATGGATGGTACCACTTTTTACTGCTTTAACTTTACTTGTAGTGGCACTTATATTTTGTATTTTTAAATTACGCCCCTTTAAAGAAAATAAAGATAAAGTTATTATCTCTTTAATAGCGGTGCCACTTTTTAGCTATGCAATCATCTATTTAGGTTTTTCTTCATTGAATTATGGTTTAGACGGGTCAACACCAATAGTTCTTCAATTTGAAGTAGTGAATAAAAGAATTGAAACTGATTCTTCCGATGATGACTCTACTCGCTACTATATTGATTTCCATAATGAAGAAAAAGATTTTTCAATTTCAGTGAGTAATATTCGATATGATGAATATGAAATCGGAGACATTGTAGAATTTAAAAAATATAATGGATTCTTTAAAGTTCCTTATTATATTATGGAAGAATAAAAATATATAAAAATATTTATTTAGCCAATAATCATATTTTAAATAGCAAGTAAAAATTTTACTTAGCCAATACCATAACATAATGATATTTTTTACTAAAATGATGTAAACGTTCCTTTATTGACAGCGCTTACATTCTTTTTTATAATGGAATTGAAAATTAGTAAAACGATTTACTAAACAGGAGGTTTTTATGGCGAGTTTGCAATTAAACCATATCTATAAAGTATATGAAAATGGTACAAAAGCGGTATCCGATTTTAATATGGAAATTGAAGATAAAGAATTTATTGTCTTCGTAGGGCCTTCAGGATGTGGTAAATCAACAACGCTTCGTATGATTGCGGGATTAGAAGAAATTACAGCAGGTGATTTGTTTATTGGAGATCGTTTGGTAAATGAATTAGAACCGAAAGACCGTGATGTAACGATGGTATTTCAAAACTATGCGTTATATCCGCATATGACGGTTTATGAAAATATGGCTTTTGGTTTAAGAATTGCTAAAGTACCTAAGAGTGAAATTGATAAGCGCGTGCATGAAGCAGCGAAAATCTTAGATATTGAAGAATATTTAGATAAAAAGCCTAAAGAAATGTCAGGAGGACAACGTCAAAGAGTAGCGTTAGGTAGAGCGATTGTTCGTCATCCTCAAGTTTTCCTTTTAGATGAACCTTTAAGTAATCTAGATGCTAAATTAAGAGCGACGATGCGTACGGAAATCTCTAAACTTCATAAACGCTTAGCTACTACTTTTATTTATGTTACTCACGACCAAGTAGAAGCAATGACAATGGGTACAAGAATTGTTGTTATGAAAAAAGGTTTTATTCAACAAATTGATACGCCAAAAAATCTTTATCAATATCCAGAGAATCGCTTTGTCGCCGGTTTTATTGGAACTCCACAAATGAATTTTTATCCTTCTAAATTACAATTGAATGGAAATGAAGTAACTTTAACATTCAAAAATCAAACGATAACCTTTAAAAGCCAAGTTGTAGAAAAAATGGATAAAGATTATCTAGATGGAAGAGAAATCATGATGGGCATTCGTCCAGAAGATATTCATTATTTAGAAAAAATGACCAAAGATCAAAAGAAATTAGCGATTAAAGTTCATACGCAAGTCGTAGAAGAACTAGGAGCGGAAACTTTAGTTAACGCAACGATAGATGGAAGTGAAGATTCGATTGTGTTTAAAGTGAGAAATACAGTGGAAGTAGAGCCTAACCAAGAAATGCTTGTGATGTTAGACCCAACCAAACTTCATTTCTTTGATATGGAAACAGAAAAAACATTATTACCACGTATTCCTTTAAAACGCCATTTTGAATTGGTCTATCATGAAAATGGATGTAAATTATGGAATCAAACGATTCAGCTTCCTCCTTTATTTAAAGAAGTATTAAAAGAAGATCATACTTATACTTTAGTTATACCTACTTGCGCTATAAAAGAAGGAAATGACTTTATGGGTCATATTGAACAAGTAGAAAAGGTAGGTAAGCAATTTTTATTACACATTTCGGTAGATAAAAATGTTATTTTCGCGATAACTGAAAAAAATTACAAAGTTGGTGAAGACTATGGCTTCGCTATTGATTATCGTTATGTGAGTGTGGAAGAAAATCATCAAGAAGTGATGGCTTCAATTCAAGAAGATAATCATATTATGGGGCGTTTGCATCGTATCAAAAAAGAAGTAAAAGTTCTTCGTCATGGTAAAGAAAAAATGAAGAAGAAAACGGGCTTTGATTTTGATATTGCCCATGCTTTAATTGATGTACCTGTTGAAATGTATGATCGCATTTTAGCGGTCCTTGTGAAAAAATTCGAACTACATGTAATCGATTATAGTTTTACTTCCGAAGCTGGAAAATTTTCATTAGAACCAGCTAAAAATGGAATATCTTTAGAGTTTATTCGTCGCTTAGATTATGGAAAAGAGCAACAATATGGTGTATTCCAAATTCAAGATGAAGAGGGAGAAAAAGAAATTATTTTACATTTACCTCAAGACTTTGAAGAAGATAAAACCTATTATTTAATATTAACTTACAATGATGTTAAAGCGCGCGATACGCATTTTGATATCAACTTAAAATAAGAGGGAACCGCTATGAAAACGATATGTATAAAAGATATCGCTCGTGAATCGGGCGTTTCCATTACCGCGGTATCTTTGATTTTAAATAATAAAGCGAATTCGATTCCTCTAGAAACTTGTGAAAGAGTGAAAGAGACAGCAAAAAGATTAGGCTATCGTCCCAATGCAATTGCTTCTTCTTTAAAAACGAAAAAGACGAAAATGATTGGCTATATTATTCCAAGTATTGAAAATATTTTCTTCGCTGAAATTGCTAAAAAAGTAGAAAAAATCGTAGAAACACGTGGATATAGTATTATTATTTGCAATTCAGATGATCAGTTTGAAAAGGACTGTAACTCTATTCAAAATCTTTCATCTCGGATGATTGATTTCTTGCTTTATTGTCCTTCTTCTGAAACGTTTAAAGACAATAATTTAACAACCATCCATGAATTATTACGTTCGATTAATATTCCTTATATTGTGATTGATAGACAAATTGAAGGGGATATTCAATCCAAAGTAGTTTGTGATGACCATCAAGGTGGAAAAATGGCTACGGAATATTTAATTCAAAATGGGCATAAAAAAATTGCGTGTATTACGGGACCTTTAGAGATGTCCAGTGCCTATAACCGTTATTTAGGTTATATGGATGCTTTAAAAGAACATGACATTCCTTATTCTTCTCAATATGTATTTCATGGAAACTTTGATTTTGCATCGGGATATCGTTTAGGAAAAGAAATCGTTCAATCGGATATTACCGCAATTTTTGCGAATAATGACATGATGGCGTATGGCGCGATTAAGGCCATTCGAGAAGCAGGTAAAAAGGTGCCACAAGATATTTCTATTGTTGGTTTCGATGATTTAATTTATTCAGAAATTTTAGATGTTCCTTTAACGACCATTCACCAGGATATGGACGCCATTGCCGATGCGATTGGTAAATATATTATGAAGGCATTAGAAGAAGATGAATATGAAGTTACGACGCAGGTCATACCTTCTTATTTGATAGAACGCGCTAGCGTAATCAAAAAGGAGGAAGCATAATGGAAAAGAAAGAAACTATGAAATTTCCTACCCGAAAATCTAAAAAATGGAAATCTTCAGAAATTGAATTATTCTTTATGGCGATGCTCGGCATTATATTCGTACTTGTTTTTGCCTATGCACCTATGTTTGGTATCGTTTTAGCCTTTAAAGATCCAAATTATCCTTCAGTTAGCATTGTTCAAACGCTTTTAAATGCTCCTTTTGTTGGCTTTCAAAACTTTACGAATTTCTTTACTGATCCTGAATTTTCTAAAGTCATGTGGAATACGTTAGGTTTAAATATTTTACAATTATTGATTAACTTTCCGGCACCGATTATATTTGCGGTTTTATTAAGTGAAATACAATCGAAAAAATTTCGAAAAGTCATTCAAACCATCACCTATTTCCCTTATTTCTTATCATGGGTCGTATTTGGTGGCATTATCTTAATTCTATTAGAGAATAATGGTGTGATTAATAACGTATTAAAAGCATTGCATTTTATTAAAGATCCTATCAATTTTGGGGAAGCTAAACATTTCTGGGGCACGATTATTATTACTTCCTTAATTAAAGGTTTAGGCTGGGGCGCGATTATTTATATTGCTGCTATTGCTGGAATTGACCCACAGCTTTATGAAGCAGCGCGGATGGATGGCGCGAATCGTTGGCATCGAATTTGGCACATTACAATTCCAAGTATTGCCCCTACGATTGTCTTATTCTTTATTTTATCGTTATCAGGAATTTTGAATAATGGTTTTGATCATATTTATACTTTCCAGAATGCGATTAACTTAGATAAATCAGAAGTATTAGATACCTTTATCTATAAAAATGGTATTGTTTTACAACAATATACTTATACAACTGCAGTCGGATTATTTAAATCCGTTGTTGCGATTATTCTACTTGTTGCGGGAAATAAAATTTGCAAAAAGTTGACCGGAAATGGGGTGATATAATGGCACGCTCAATTCAAAAAATGAAAATGAAGGGTAGCAATGGAAAAAAGATTAAAAAGACCTGGTTTGATTATCTTAACTATATCTTATTAGCGCTTTTTGCTTTAATTTGCTTATACCCAATGATTTATGTCTTAGCTTGTTCATTTAATTCAGGCACGGATTACGTAAAAGGTGGCATTTATTTATGGCCACGTGATGTAACCTTTGAAAACTTCTTATTGGTATTCAATGATCCTCGATTATGGAGAAGTTATGGCGTCACGATTTTAAGAACTGTATTTGGTACCGTATTAGCACTTTTATATACCTCCATCGTTGGTTATGCGATGTCGAGAAAGAACTTAAGAGGAAGAAGTATTTTTTATAAAATCTTTATCTTCACCATGTTCTTCTCCGGCGGAACAGTTCCTTATTATCTCATTATTATAGCTTTAGGTTTATTCGATAATTTCTTAGTCTATATTATTCCTTGCTTATTTTCTGTTTATAACATGCTAGTGTTTTCTAATTTCTTCCGTGGCATTCCTGAAGAAATTCGAGAATCGGCAGTAATGGATGGAGCAAGTGAAACTAGGATATTCTTCTCAATTATTCTTCCGTTATCGATGCCTGTAGTTTCCACCGTTGCCTTATGGATTGCAGTAGGCCATTGGAATTCATTCTATGACACAATGCTATATACCTCTAGTGATCGATTATGGACTTTACAGTACTACTTAATGAAAGTAATTAAAGAATCATCCTTACCGACGAATGTAGGTGGTTTACCAAGTGACATCTTAAATAATGTTTCTCCAGAAACCGTCTCGTTTGCCGCCATTATTATTTCAGTGATTCCCATCTTGATTGTTTACCCTTTGATTTTCAAGATGTTAACAAAAGGTGTCGTTGTGGGCTCCTTAAAAGGGTAGGAGGAAATGGATAATGAAACAATCAATAAAAAAAGTAACGTTAACAGGACTTTTATCTTTCTTACTTTTATCTTGTGGACCAGCGCCTTATAAGCCAGGTGAATTCGTAGAAGTCACTTTACCTGATTTTCCTATAACGGAAGATAACGGACAAGATTCTTGGACCCAAGATAATGAAGAATTTGAATTTACGTGGTTTGTCAATGACTCAACGTTTACTTGGTCTACGTATGGAAGCGATGTTGTTTCCCGTGTGATTAAAGAAAAAACGGGGGCAACGATTCATTTTGTATCACCAGTTTTAGATGATAATGCGCAGTTATCGAATATGATTTCGGGAAATCGTTTACCCGACGTTATTTCGGTACAATGCTGGTATCAACAATGTTCACAACTCGCTATGCAGGGTTACTTATATCCTTTAAATGATTTAATGGATAAATGGGCGCCTTCTTTAAAAAATCGTTTACAGGAAGACGTATTTTCTTGGTTTTCTTTAGGAAATGATAAAACATATGGTTTCCCTAATTTTGCTTATTCAAACCAATATGTAAAATCAGGCGATAAAATGGAACCGAATGGTGGCATTTTAGTCCGAGAAGACTGGTATAAAGAAGCCGTGAAAGCAATCGGTAGTGATATGACAACACCAGCTTCCTTTATTGAAGGCTGCCAATATATTCAAAAGAAATATAATAAATCCATTCCAATTCAATTAGACGTATTTGATGCGGAAGGAAATGATTCCATTAAATGGTTATCGCAATATTTCAATACACCTTTTGAAGATGAAAACGGAAATTATGTTTATAATTTAACGCATGAAAAGTATTTAGAAACTTTAACTTTCGTGAATGAGTGCTATAACAAAGGTTTAATTGCCGATGAAGGATTCTCTTTAAATACAGCACAAGTAAGAACCAAAATCGCTTCGGGGAATGTCTTTGTCTCAATGGTAACTCCACAAGATTATCAACAAGGTTTTATTGCCGCTTATAACTCCAATGTTCGTTACGTTCCTTTAATTTTAAGAAATTATGAAAATGAAGATCCAATTCTTCAAGATATTCGTGGTATGGGTTATCTATATACCATGGTCACAACGAAAGCTAAAAGACCCGATAAAATTATTAAGGTTTTAGATTATTTATATTCCGAAGAAGGTCAACGCTTAGTAGCGTTCGGTTTAGAAAATGAAACTTGGAAATATAAAGACGATACGAAAACAGAAATTGAATGGACTGATACTTATTTAGATGCAGTGAAAAACGATGATACATCTAAATATGGTTTATATCAAATGACGCTAATGATGAACTTAGCTTATATTAATAAAATTAAGCCATTAAATGGTAGAAAAGACGTCGATATTTATATTGATAATTTAAAACGTCCAATTTCTCCTTATGCTTATGACTATACGGCTTCTTTCTTAAAAGATGATACCAGTGCTACTAACTATAACCAAATTCAAGTGAATGAAGCAAAAGGTATTCAAAGATGGTCGAATTCCTATTTAACTAAAGTGATTCGGGCAGCAAATAAAGATCAAGCGACGAATTACTATAATCAAGGCATAGCCTATATGAAAAAGAATTGTATGTTAGATGAAGTCATTGCCTTTAATACGCAAAGCTATATCCGTGCGAAAGAAGCATTAGGTATTCAGTTTGCCTGGCCTAAAAATATAGAAGGCTATACTGCACCAGTAACAGGCCCAAATGGTGACTTCAGCTATTGGAGAGGTGCTGTTCATGAGTGAGAAAATGAAAATCATTTTAGATACCGATATTGGTGATGATATTGATGACGCTTTTGCGTTATCCATATTATTACAAGATAAAAGAGTAGATTTATTAGGCGTAACGACGGTATTTAGAAATAGCAAAATGCGGGCGCAAATGGCGAGTTCTTTAGCGCTAGCCTTTCATCATCCAGTTCCCGTATATAAAGGAGTTGATGATCCTTTTATCCAAACGGAAAAGGATTTAATTCCTGAAGATATTCGAAAAAAAGAAAAAAAGGATGAAGAAGGAAAATACTATATTCCTCAATTTATGGAGGAAATGAAAAAAAGTCCTATCGAAAAAGAACATGCAGTAGATTTCATCATTCGCATGGTTCATCTTTATCCTCATGAAATTATTTTAGTGGGCATTGGACCTTTAACCAATATCGCTATGGCTTTAAGAAAAGACCCCTCCATTATTCCATTATTAAAGGAAATTCGGATTATGGGTGGTGAACCCACAAATGATGAAGTGAAGGAATGGAATATCTTCTGTGACCCCGAAGCCGCACACATTGTCTTTGCTTCGAATGTTCCTCTTTACATGATAGGCCTAAATGTAACCATGAAATGCCAACTTGTAAAGAAGTATCGTGATATCCTAGAGAGCATTCACGAAAAGCAATATGAACTTTTAGTTACCATGATGCAAAAATGGTTTCAGCATTATGAGTTTACCATGCCAGTCATGCATGATCCCTTAGCTGTCGCAACGCTTTTAGGCAATTTCTGTACATTTAAAAAAGAACGTTTTAGCGTTGATTTAAAGGATAAAAGAGCAGGAATCGTTAAAGATTCACTGGCTAGAGAAGTATATTATGCAGATACAGTAGATGTAGAAAAATTCTTTACCTATTTTATTCAAACAATTTTTAATCGATAAGGAGGGCGAAAACAATGAAAAGAAAAGCTTTATGGATGACTTCGATTTGTATGCTTTTACTCGTACCCATGGCAAGTAGAGCTAAAGCCGATAACGTTCCCTTTCACACAACGTTAGAAGGAGGCGTTAAAGTTTTTTATCAACAAGCGTCATCTGATTTACGTTCTACGCTTTTACTCAAACCAAATAATGGTGCCGATTTTTCAGGCGATGGCGTAAGTATTCGTATTAAAAATCATATCACTTCAGGCGATGGTTCTCCTTTATTTATTTTCATGAATGAAACGGATTCTGATCGTGTACAAGCAGGGTTAGCGAGTGATAAAACTTATGCATTATATGATTTGAATGGTGGAAAAGAGGATAAAACGTATCGAAGTGGCGACCATGCGATTGTATTACCTGCAAGTTTTGATGGCTACTTGTACTTACCTTATGAAAGTTTCGCTTATGTTTCTGGCTATGGAAGCGGAAATGGTACGATGAATTATGGAAGTGTCTATGGCGTCTATATCGAATTGAATACTTACTATGATTCCTTTTCAAATTTTTCGCTAGGTGGCGTGGAAGTTTTAAAGGAACAAGAAGCTAGAACTTTATTAGATCCAACGACTTTAAACGATTTAACTTATGCAAATTATTATGTGAAAGATTATAACGGAAGCTATATTAATTTAGAACATGAAAGTGTAGGTTCAGGCGAAATCGGTGCGGATATGAATTATCAAAATATTGATTTACCAACCAATTTACAAGGTGGATTACAAGTTTCTTATATTGGAAGTGAAACTGATGTGATTTCGCAGTTTATTATGGCGCCTACTTTAAGAAATTATGGAGAAGATGCCCATGCCTTAGCTTTTAGAATTAAAAACCAAACTTCTATTTCAACCCCAATTACAATGGGGGTAAAAAATCGTAGAGGAAATGTCTTCTACGTAAATAAGTCTACGGGGAAATATATATTCTTTAAAGAAAAGAATGGTACTTTAGCAATCAATGGTTGGAGAGATTGGGATTCTGCTGTAGTTATTCCTAGCAACTTCGATGGCTGGATGATTTTACCTCTTGCTATTTTTAATACCGTAAACGCTGCTGATCCTACCGATATTCGTTCCATTTTATTTGCGACATCGGTTTATAAATATTATGATGCGTTTACAATCTTGACTTTTGGCGATGTTTCTATCATTAAAAATGACCAATCTTTAACTTCGTTAATTAGCTTTAAAGATATGGATGATACGAAATTTGAGAGTACATTTAGTAAGATTCAAAATGAAGAATATATTCGTTTTACCCGCTACGAAGAAGCCAAAGCCGTAGCGGAAAGAAAAGGCGATGTGAAATTCTTAGAACGTCTTGACCATGTAACGAATGACCAAGAATTAAACGCTGAATTTCCTGTTTGGTCAGGTGGATCTAAGTTAACGACACATTATGTTGAAACGTATGATGGACATCATGGTATGCAAGTTGATATTGGAGAAGTAATTCCTAATAAAAATATCTATGGTTCCATCAATGTTTTCCCAAAATATTACACTTCTGATTGGAATAATTGGGCGGATGGTGGAGAAAATCACGATCAAGCCGCTAAAGGAATTACTTGTTATTTAAAGAATTTATCGCGTAAAGAAATCATTATGAATCTTGAATTCGATGAAATTACAAAAAAGAATAATCAAAATGTTACAGAACGATGGAATGTCCAATTAGGCGCTATGATACTTTATTACGATATCAATACGGGGAATGAATTCATTCGTATGGCTAAACCCGCTATGGTCATCCCTATTGGTTTTGAAGGATATGTACGTATCGCCTTTAATCAATATCAAGTTCCAGCTTGGTGTGTAGATGGCGATTTATCCTTAGATGTGACCGCAAATATGGCGGGAATGTATATCACCGCTGATTGTTCAAATAATGAGGGTCTTTCCTTTGTTATTTCTGATTTCGGTATTTATTTTAACCATACAGAGATTTCAACACTTTTTGAAAAAAGTCCTAATTCTATTCAAGAAAACATGAAAGGAGAAACGTTATGAAAAAAAGATTTTTAGCCCTTTTTCTTCCGTTATTACTTTTAGGTAGTTGCGGAAAAACGTCGACTCCGCATGAAGCAAAAACCAATTATGGAATTGCCCCTATCTTTGATGATCATTTAGGCATTTACGATAAAGATCCTTCGGTTTTTTTAGAAGACAATACGAAGTATATCTTCTATACGACGAATGAAGAATATTTTGCTTCTGGTGACGTAATTGCTATGCGGAAAGGTACAAAAAACGATAAAGGTGAATGGATTTTCTCCGAACGTAAAATTGTGCTTCGTCCGAGTGAAAACGATTGGGACTCTATGAGAGTCTCTAACCCTGATGTGATTCGTGGTACCTTTACCTATCAAGAAACGGAATATCTATATTTGATGGCTTTTCAAGGAACCTCTAAAGTTAAAGATAAGTTATATCAAATTGGCTTTGCGGTGAGTAATGATTTAGAAAATTGGGTAAAAGTTGGAAAAGAGCCCATCATCACATATTCATCCTATGCTTTAGGCTCCGCTTATGGTGTTGGGGCTCCTTCGTTAGTGAGTTACGATAAAAAAGGAAAATTTTATTGTTTCTACACATATGCCGATGCTTTAGTAACGACGACGAGAGTGAATTACTTTGATGCGACCGACTTAGATCAAATCTTAATGGGTGAACCATCAACGGTTTCTACGATTGGTTTAGAAGATAAATCTGGTTCAGTCGTATTCAATAATGCAGATTTTACGATTGATCAAGAAACTAATACGCTATATTGCGTAAGAGATCGTAATCCAGTGATGACTTTACCGGCAACGAGTGATTCTGTACAAGTAGCAAAAGCTGATTTAAAGATTTTAACAAATCCAAATGATTATCGTTGGACATTAATCGCAAGAGGTATATCTGATTTAGATACCGCTGTAATGGACGGAGATGAAGACCAAAGTTTTGGTTGGGAACGCATTTATTCTCCTTGCTTTGTTCGCGATGCTTATAGTTTAGTGCAAGTAAATGAAACGTTAGATATATGTTTTACGGTTTCGGCGACTGGTGTCGGAAGCGATAACGACAATTATCTTTATTCAGGCGCTATTACGCAATATGAAGTATTGATTTAGGAGGAAAGGAACGATGAAAAAGAAATTCAGTGTTTTTCTTATTTCTGTCGCATTGTTAGGAGGATGTACCATGCATGGAGATATCTCAAGTTCAGTGACGGAACAACCTAAAACGTATCAGCTTTTTGAACATAAAGAAGGAGAAACGGAACTTGATAATTTTTATAATTATTGTCCCACCTCTTTTGAAGAAGATGGCGTTCGTCATATTTATTATTGTGCGAATAAAATTCATGGTAATGTAACTGACTATGTAGCTTATCGACGCGGTGAAAAAAATGAAGAAGGCCGTTGGGTTTATGGAGAACTACAATATGTTCTAGAACCAACCGAAAATACGTGGGACTCTCGACATGTTTGTGACCCCAGTGTGATTAAAGGTGAATTTACTTATCAAGAAGAAAAATATTCCTATTTGATGGCGTATTTAGGCTGTGTTACCAGCGATAATACCAAAAATGAAGTCGGTTTAGCGGTCGCAAAAGCACCGGAAGGACCTTTTATTAAAATTGATAGTAATCCGATTTGTCATTATGAATTAAATGATAATAAAGGCTTTCAATGGGGATATGGACAACCGAGTATGGTTTCTATGGATAAAAAAGGAAAGGTTTTATTGTTCTATACGGTTGGCGATGGTTCTTCTACTTATACTAGAGTAGAAAAATGGGATTTTTCTTCCTTAGATCAACCGACGATGATTTCCGATTCTTATAAACGTGTGATTACCCGTGGATTAAAGAATTTAAATGGAAATCAAGATTATATTTCTAACGCAGACTTTGCTTATGACGCAACCAGTGGTCGTATTTACATGATTAAAGATGATCATCCCATGCCAGAAGGCGCAAGCGTAAGTTCAAGTTCTACAATTTACTACTTAGAAGAAGACTTTACCAATCCAGATTTCTATCCAGGTTATACCTTATTCAATGTAGTGGGAGATGCTTGGAATGAAATGGATCATATCGATATATCCGTTTCAGGATTTGATCTCAATCATAATACAGGATTTGTCACTGACCCTTATGGTTGGACTTTATCGAATAAATCAATCGATTGCTTATTTACCGCAAGTCATAACTATAGTTCTTCTTTCTGGGGAACTTTAGGTTCATATCGAATTTATCAATATACGATGGAAATTACCGAGTAGGAAGGAAAAAAAGATGGAGAGTAGAAAGAAGAAAAAATATTGAATATGGCTTCTTATTTCTTTGATGAGTGGAAGCTGCGTTAAAGAGCCTTTAGTCTCCTCGAGTTTATCGAGTAGTTTTTCTTCCACTTCTATTTCTTCATCACCCTCTTCTACTAGTGCACTTTCCACTTCTTCAATTGATGCTTTATATCAAGAAAAAGAAAAAGCAAAACAAAAAATTGAAACGTATAAAAGTTTAGATGATTATTTATCTTCAGAGCAAAATCTTCTTTTAGAAGAAATAACAAAAGCAAAAGCAAAAATTGAACACGCTACTTCAGTAAGTGAAATTCAGCAAATTCTTAATGAATTTTATCAGGCCTCTGATGCCTTAAAGACAAAAAAACAATATGAAAAGGAAGAATTAGAAAATTATATTGATGAAAAAATTCAAGCAGTTAAAAGTGCAGTAAACTTGGATGATTATGAAAAAGAAGAGCAAGAATTCATTCAAAAACTGCAAGAACAAGTGATAGCAGAAATCCGCTTATCTAAAACAAAAGAAGAAGTAGAACAAATCTTTTATCAATATAAAAAAGATCTTTCTAACTATCCAACTAAGTTAGAAAAAGAGCAGGAAAGAAAGCTTAAAATCTATCAAGATCAATGTGTAAAAGATTTAAAAAATGAATTTGAATTGATCTTTTATAAAAAAGAAGAGCGAGAAACGGTAAAGAACTTGTTATCTAATTGGGAAACAAAAATTTTACAAACGAAATCAATAGAGGAAACGAATAATTCTTATGATGAAGCTAAAAACGAATTAAATCATGTTGGAAAAGATGTGCGCTATGTTAATTCTTTGTTAAAAGGTGCTCAATTCTCTTTTTCTTCTTCAAGTGAAGAAACAGTTTCGGCCATTCGAGTGGAAGGAAAAACGCATGATTGGTCAGGAGAAGGTATTTATATTCGCTTAAAAAATATCGGTTCTGTAGGCTTTTATACAGGTTGTTATATCAATGAAGTCGATTCTGATCGCATGGCGTTAAATACAGATGCTCAATACGTTTTATATCAAGAAAATGGTAAAAAAGAAGTAAAACAAAGTTTAAAAGGTTACGGACATTATTTATATATTCCTCTTCATTTTAATGGTTGGATTTATATTCCTTATAGTGAATTTAGTCTTTTAGAGGAGTATGGAAGTGGCAATCGCCAATTTGATTTTTCAAATATATTTGCTTTTTATTTAGATATAGCAACATCCAATCATAGTAGTGATTATCAAAGTCAATTTCTTCTAGGTGATATCTATGTTCTTCAAGATAACGCTTTAAAAGCGATTGTTGATACCGATGAAATTACCATAACTAACTATGAAAACTACTATAAAAAAGATTATAACTTCGAACGAATTCATGAAAGTTTTTATGAAAATAAAAGAACATCTAAACTATTTTCCCATTTAGAAAATGAAACGGGTAGTGAGAAATACTACAACTATTGCCCGAGTATTTTTGAAGAAGATGGAGTTCGTCATATCTATTATTGTGCGAATCAAAAAAATGGAAATGTTACTGATTATGTTGCTTATCGTCATGGTGAAAAAAACGAATTAGGTATATGGGAATATTCTTCAATTTCTTATGTACTATCGCCTTCATCAAGTGGTTGGGATTCTCGACATGTATGTGACCCTAGCGTTATAAAAGGTGAGTTTACGTATCAAAACGAAAATTATTCGTATTTAATGGCCTACTTAGGTTGTTTAACGAGTGATAGTACCCAAAATGAAATTGGATTAGCGGTAAGTAAAAAACCCGAAGGACCATTTATGAAAATAGATAGTAATCCAATTTGTGATTATGAACTTAATGGTTCATCGGGATTCCAATGGGGATATGGACAGCCGAGTTTAGTTTCTATTGATCAAAAAGGAAAAGTGATGCTTTTTTATACTGTTGGTGATGGAACGCAAACCTATCAAAGAATGGAACGCTATGACTTATCGAATTTGAATGATATTCAACCTTTAGATGAAAGAGCAATAACCGTATTAACAAAAGGTTTAGTAAACCGAAATAATACCCAAGACTTTATTTCCAATGCCGATTTTGCCTATGATCCAATAACGAAACGTATCTATATGATACGAGATGATCATCCTACCTTAGAAAACGCAAACGTTAGTGTCAGTGTTTCCTTAAGCTACTTAGAAGATCGTTATAAAAATTATTCGTTACATACCCCAGGTTATATCCTCACGCATATTAAATCACAAGACCAATGGACCAACGTTCAACGAATCGATGAAACTTATGCGCAACAAACCTTAAATCACAATAGTGCTTTAGTAACTAATCCTTATGGTTGGTTATTAACGGGTAATGAAATGGATGTGTTATTTACGGGCGCTATGCAAAATGACACGATTTGGAATACTTTAAAGACTTATCGAATTTATCAAACAACAATCAAGAAACCGGAGTGAAAATAATGCAAGATTATGAAGGAAAAATGAATGGAAAGGGATATCGCTTTTTAAAAGTCGCAGGCGATTTATTAGTGCTCAATTTAGAGTTCATTTTATGCACGGCTCTAAGTTTAACTATTCTCTTTTTTCCTTCTTTATTTGCTTTAGTTTCTTTATGTAAAAAAGAAAAAGAAAGTTATGTCAATCCATTTAAAGATTTCTTTATAGAGATGAAGAAGTTTATGAAAAGAGGGCTGATATATGAAGCTATCTTTTTACCGATATATGCTTTATGTGCATATTTACTTTATTTAGATTATCAACTCATTCAACAAGGAGAAACAGCTTTTCTCGCATGGTTAGGTTTAGTGATTCTAATTGGCTTTCTTATCGCTATTACTTCTAGCCTTATTGAACTCCCTATCTTCTATGCTTATTTTAATGAAGAAAAAGCTTGGTTAGGTTATCAAAAAGCAGCGTTAATTACTAGAAAAAAAGTACTTCTTGTCATAACGAGTTGGATGATTGTACTTACGTTTTTATTTATATTCTATATGTTTTATCCCTTAGTTTTCTTTTTTGGAATCGCACTATGCTGCTATATACTCGTGAGCCTAAGTCGCTCAGTCTATGAACGATTAGTGATTGAAGAAGAAAAAAGAAAAAAAGAGGAACAAGAAGAGATGTCAAATTACGAATCGTAATTTACATATAAAAAATACTAGGGAAGGAGGTAAAAAAATGAAGATACTCGTGATTGGAAGCATCAATATGGATTTAGTGACTTATATGCCACATCTTCCAAAAGAAGGAGAAACCCTATTAGGAACATCATTTATGCAGAACCCCGGTGGAAAGGGTGCAAATCAAGCCTGTGCGGCTGGTTTATTAGGGGCAGATGTTACCTTTCTAGGAGCAGTAGGAAAAGATGAGCATGCGGATAGTTTACGAAAAATTCTTCTAGATTGTAAAGTAAAACCTGTTTTAAAAGTCGTGAATTATGTGCGAACAGGAATTGCTAGTATTTTAATAGAAGAAGAAACTCATGATAACCGTATTATTGTCGTTCCTGGTGCAAATCACCAGTTATTAAAGGAAGATATTGATCAAAATATTCAACTTCTAAAATCTTGCGATATTATTGTTACCCAGTTAGAAATTCCTATTTCAACGGTGGAGTATATTGCAAAAAAGGCGGAAGAATTTCATAAAGTTTTGATCTTAAATCCCGCACCTGCTTATTCATTAAGTCCAGAAGTGTTCAAAAGTGTGACCTATTTCACACCGAATGAAACAGAATTAGGATTTTACGCAAACATGGAAATTCATGATGAAATTTCATTAGAAAAAGCAACCAAAATATTGCATAAAAAAGGCGTAAAAAACTTGTTAGTGACTTTAGGAAGCAAGGGTGTTTATTGGTCCAATGGAAATCATACAAAACTCATTCCTGCATTTAAAGTTCAAGCGGTTGACACTACCGCAGCGGGCGATTGCTTTAATGGAGCATTTGCCACCTTCTTAGAAGAAGGGTATTCCGAAGAAGAAGCAATTTCTTTAGCAGAAAAAGCATCTTCTATTGCGGTGCAAAGAAAAGGCGCAATACCTTCTTTGCCCACAAAAAGTGAAGTTTTCAATTAATAAAAAGGAAAGGAACAAAAAAATGAAAACAAAAAAGACTTGGCTTACGGGGCTTCTGTTAGGTATGTTATGTTTGACCGGTTGTAATAAAACGCAACCATCTACAACAGCGAATCCAACAACAGATACGCCAACGACTTCAATTACGACTCCTACAACATCGGTTACACCAACAACTTCTGATAATTCTTTAGATTTGGCAAAAACCGCAGCTTTAGAAGAAGTTAACAATTACAAAAATGATGTTGATTATCGTGACGCAGAAAAGACACAACTTTCAACTTTAAAAGAAACGGCAAAAAGTGAAATTGAAAGTGCAACTTCTTTAGAAGAAGTGAATCAAGCAGTTACTAAATTTAAAGCCGCTGTTGATGCTTTAAAAACCAAAGCGGAGTATGAAAAAGAAGAATTAGATGCTTATAAAGCGAATGCAACTTTAGAAGTAGAAAGATATAAGTCTCTTGATTTATATCGTGAAGCAGAACAAACCTTATTACAAGGATATGTAGCGAGTGCAAAAGATGAAATTTCTAAGAGTACTACACAAGCACAAGTAGATAAAGCTGTCGAAGATTTTAAACAAAAAGTCGACGCATTAAAATTAAAATCAACTTATGAACAAGAAGAATTATTAGCGTACAAAGAAACAAAGAAAGCTGAAATTCAAAATTATAAATCAGCCAATGACTATCGTGAAAAAGAACAAACTGAATTAGCTACCGCCATTCAAAATGCCTTAACGGCATTAGAAGGTGCTACTTCCATTAGTAATGTAGATGATATTGTTTCTAATTTTAAAAGCATTGCTGACGCTCTTAAAACAAAAGCAACCTATGAAGCCGAAGAAGCTGCCGCTTTAAAAGCACGTAAAGAAGATGCTTTAATTGAGATTGAAGACTATGTAGATCCCGTTAATCATCGTATTGCTGAAGAAAATCAAATTTATGATTATATTGAAAAATATCAAGACAAAGTGAATCAAGCTACGACCATAGCGGCTATTGATACACTTGTGAAAGAATTCAAAGGATTAGTTGATGCACTACCGACTGACCCAGGATTTACAGGAAATTTAGATAAAGGTGCCTCTGTATCCTTTACTCCTTCAGAAGGAGAACTAGATGGCGCAAACTTACTTTTATTGCCTGAAGTTCATAATTGGACAGGTGATGGCTTTGCTTTCAGAATGAAGAATACATGTGGAAGTAATATGTATATTAATGTCTATTTGAATGAAACGGATTCTGATCGTGTTGGTTTAGCAACCGGTGCTACCTACTATTTATATCATGCTGATGGAAGAAAAGAAATGACCAATAGTGGACGTGGTTGGGGATATTATGTCCTTATTCCATATGATTTTGATGGCTATGTTTATATTCCATTTACTAGTATGTCAAGCAAAGGTTTTGAAAGCTATGGCACCGGAGATAAAAATTTCGACTACAATAAAGTATATGGTGTATATTTAGAGACAGCTGTCTACAAAAACTATGATCATTATCAAAAATACCAAGTGGGAGAAATTCAATTATTGAATGGTAATACGGTCACTACAGTTTTATCAACTGATGGTCTAACATCTAAAACTTACACCACTAAATTTATCAAAGATTGGTGCGGTCAATATATTAATTTAGAATTTAATGGAACGGATCCTGTTGTCGATCCAAGTAAATTAATTTATAGTGGATCGTTAAATGGAGGCGCGACTGTAACATTTAATCATACAGAAAACACCACAGATGTCTGTGATTTATTAATTAAAGGACAAACTAATACCTGGGGTGGAGAGGGATTTGCATTACGTATTAAGAATAATGCCGCTTTATCTTATATTACAATTTATGTTAATGAGACGGATGCAGATCGTGCACAATTAGCAAAGGATGCACCTTATACATTCATTGATTTAGAAGGTAATGAAATTGCAGCCTCCAATAACCGTGGCTGGGGTAGTTATATTATTCTTCCTGAAAACTTTGATGGTTATGTTTATTTCCCATATTCAAGTTTTGAATTAGGAACTAAAGGTGGAGATGGAAAACTTACTTTTGCCTCGGTTTGGGGAATTTATTTAGAAACCAATACTTATTATGATAATTATCAAAACTATGTTGTTGGTTCTATTGAAGTAAAAAATGGTGACACCGTTACGAAGGTCTTAGATTCGACCACTTTAACAGATGATAATTATTCTGCTAATTACGTCAAGGACTATAATGGTACCAACCTCAATATTGCTCGTTATAAAGAAGCTTAGTTTGTAAGAAAAGAAAAAATATAAAATGGTGTGAGCCTCGTGTTTACACCATTTTTTTAGTTAACAAGTTAACCCAAATATGTTATCGTGAAATAAGAGGTGTAGAAGTATGACAAAAAAAGTAAGTATTTATGATGTGGCGAAATACTGCCATGTTTCAGCAGCGTCTGTTTCTTACGTATTAAACGGAAAGAAAAAAGTATCGTTAGAAACAAAAAGAAAAATATTACGCGCTATTGATGAACTAGGTTTTGTTATGGATAGTTCCGCTCGTGCTTTATCGACGGGTCGTTCTCACTTGATCGGTTTATTCTTACCTTTAGATGATGCTTCTGTCGCCTTTATGCAAAACCCATTTTACGCTGAACTTTTAGGCGGATTAGAAACGGGTATTGCTGATTATGATTACGATATCGTTATTGGCTATCAAAAGAATCAGAATAACTTTAAAGACTGGGTACAAAGTCGAGGAATCGATGCGATTGTCATGCTAGGAAAATACCCCAAGTCGGTCTATGAAGATATTAAAAAATTACATATTACGGCTGTTTTAATTGACGTATATGAAGAATACGGAAAAGAATTTTATAATATTCGCATTCATGATGAATTAGGAATGTATAAAGCAACGCAGTATTTAATTGAAAATGGACATACTGCCATTGGCTTTGTTGGATCAAAAGAAAAATCTTTAATTGATTTAATGCGCTATAAAGGCTATGAAAGAGCGATGAAAGAACATCATCTCTTAGTAGATGAAAATATGTATTTTGAATCTTTTGCTACTTTTGATGAAGGGGTACGCATAGCGGATGAAATTATGAAAAGAAATAATGTTACTGCGGTTGTATGTACGGGTGATATTACCGCTATTGGCATTATGCGTAAATATGGAGAAGAGAAAAAAAGCGTACCAGAAGATTTATCTATCGTTGGTTTTGATGATATTCAAGTCGCCCAATACGTATATCCAGGGATTACCACGGTACGTCAGGATATTCGTTTAAAAGGTGAACTGGCCGCTAAAGCAATTATTGAAGATTTAAAGAAGAAAAAATCTATGAACACGACCATCACGTTAGAACCTTCATTAGTCATTCGTGAATCAGTAAAAAAGGTTAACTAAAAATATTTTTGAACCGATAGTATTATACAAAGTATAATACTATATTAGTTAACCGATTAACAAAATTAATGAAAACGCTTTCTTTTTTTAAAATTGGCACCTATAATTAAGGTATGAAAGTGTGGAAAGCGGGGATTTGCTATGGGAAAACAACGCCAATTTTCTTCTATATTTTTTGTTCTCTTTTCAATGTTAATCGGATCATGTGGAACAAGTCATGAACCTACTACACCTCAACCAGGTAGTGATGATAATTATTATAGAGAAGAGAACTTCATTCAGTCTTCTAAAGTGGTGGATGCCACTCAATTAGAGATTTATGAAGGTCCTAAGTATTTAACTTCTATGGAAGGTTATCATATTTCAGTGAATGATAATCCTTTATTTGTATATCAAACACGGGTAAATCATGAAAGAATTTTCTCTTGGAACGTTCCTTCAACCTATGCACCTGTTGTGATGTTTGATTTTGAAGGTCAAGTGCACATGTCTGTTGCGATTGATAATCTAGAAATTCAAAGTGCCTCATTATCACCAAAAGTGTATGGAGTAGCTACAGAAGTTAAAGACAATACCGTGACTTTTGATTTAAATTATTCGGGTAATTATGTTTTAACATTAAATAATGATTCTACCCAAGTGATTCATATTTTTGCAAATCCTTTAGAAGAAAATCCCATTTCTAAAGAAGATGCGGATAAAGATGATTCTATTACGTATATTGGTCCCGGTGTTTATAAAGCGGACGCCATTCCTACCAAGAGTAATTCAACAATTTATCTAGCGGGTGGCGCTTATGTCTATGGACAAATCCGTATGGAAGGTTTAGAAAATGTCACCATTCGAGGACGGGGTATTATTTCTGGAGAGATTTATCAACGTCGTTCTGCTTCAGAATATACCATTCCTGTTGAAATTCGTTCTTCTAATAACATTCATATGGAAGGTATTACTTTCTTAGATCCCGCTGGATGGACAATTGCGTTATATAAATCCAAAGATGTAGAACTCAATAATATTAAAATTGTCTCCGCTCGTCAAAATAGTGATGGCATTTCCGTGCAATCTTGTGAAAATGTCTTAGTGAAGGGTGGATTCGTAAGAAGTTGGGATGACTCGTTAGTTGTTAAAAATGTTGATCGTGGATCAACAAAAAACGTTCATTTTGATGGAGTTGTTGTTTGGACCGATTTAGCGCAATCGATGGAAGTCGGTTATGAAACCTATGGACCCACCATGGACGAAATTACTTTTGAAAACATTACAGTTCTTCATAACTTCCATAAAGCTGCGATTTCTTTACATAACTCGGATGATGCCAATATCACGAACGTAACCTATAAAAACATTACCATTGAAGATGGTAGTATGTTAGGCGATAACCAAAACGATGGATTAAATGATTTCCTCGTTGATTTTACCATTGCTTATAATATTGAATGGACAAAATCCGAAGGTGTACGAGGCACAGTGGATGGTATTACCATTGATAATATTAAGATTTATAGTTTAAAAGATTCGATCGTATCACGTATTCAAGGAGAATCAGAAGAATCAAAAATTAAAAACGTTCAAATTTCCAATATTGAAATTGCTAAAAACGCAGTAAAAGATAAGAAAGCTTTGAATATTTTAGAAAATAGTTATGTTGAAAATGTTACCTATAAAAATACGGAAGCGGTGTTAGGCGCTAAAATTGAATTACCTTATCAACTCAATTTAGATAATAGCAAAAAGGACATAGTTACCATTCATCCAAGTGTAGAACAAGATGGTATGTTAGTGCCTTCCTTCGCCTATAGTCAAGGAGAACTTCCATATATTGGCGTGCCAGATAAAGGCGAATACGAAGTAACCGCTACGCATAGTAAAGGAAATAAAACCACGACACCGGTAGATGATGGAAGTGGCGATTATACCTTAGATGGCTATAGTAAAGATGCAGTTGTTGATGAAAATACTTCTACCACTTGGCGTAGTAAAGCCTGGAAAGACGAAGAAAATGAATTTGTCGCATTAACCATTGATTTTAAAAAGAAAACCACGGTAGGTGTGATTCGTATTTTAGGTGCTAGAGATAATCAATTCTTCTATACCTATTCGATTCAAGTCTGGGGTAAAAAGATCAAAGCGGATGGTACAGTGAATGATAAATATACAAGATTATCCGCAACGAAAGACTATGAAATGTCACCCGTCAATGGAAACTGTATTGATATTAATATCACCATGCAAGAATATCAAGGCTTACAACTACGTATGTACCGTAATGACTTAGCAAGTGCTCCACATTATTATGAGATAAGTGAGATTCAATTCTATCCACCATCTCTATCTTATGGAAAAGCGATTGTGGATTCAACAGAGCATAACGATGTTTATAACGTTGAAAAACTCGTTGATGGCGATCCAACAGGTACTTCTTATTATGAATCCAAATCATTACCGGCCACTATCGTTATTGATTTAGGCGATGTCTATAGTGTAAATACTATTGTCTTATCTTTACCACCAGCCTTAACTTGGGATGCTAGAAATGAAGAAATTGAAATTTTCGGTTCTGATTCTAATGTGAGCTACAGCAAAGATACAACGTTTACTTCATTAGTAGCGAAGAAGACTTATTTATTTGATCCTAAGACCGGTAATCGAAATATTATTGAAATTACCGCTACACAAGTTCGTTACATTAAATTAGTTATTACCTCAAATGACGCTAGAGGAGGATATAATGCGCAGTTATCCGAAGTCAGTGTCTATGGGGAAACAATATAACAAAAAAAGAAAGGAAAAACATATGAAAAAATCACAAATTATTACGACGATGTTGATGGCAGGTATGTTACTTGCAGGTTGCTCAAATAAACCTGGAAATACAAGTAACACTGAAAATCCTACAACCTCGAATCCAGGAACGACGACAACAACGCCAACTCCAAGTATGGAACATCAAAATCCATTAGTGAAGGATTTAGCAGAAGGTGCCCTCGTTCGCGATTACAAAGAAGATTTAGATACGATGGTCAATGACTTTAGCGGTGCTTCCTTAGTTGGAGAAACCGAAAATGGTGTTTTCTCTAATCATGGAACATTACGTGTTTTGGTCGATAGCCAAAATGAAGATTTCCCAGGAAATGTCGAAGCTTCCATTTATAAAATGGCCACAGGAACTTACCAACTTCAAGACTACGATTCCATTGGTTTTGTTATTCGTAAAGTAAATGGAACCATTAATTATTCTAATTTAGTATTAGGTTTACGTGGCGATGACGCTTGGGATGTTTATCCAATTTCTTTAGCGGATGCAATGGATGAAGACGGAAATGAATTACCAGAACTTACTTCTGAATTCCAAACCATTAAAATTTCACCTAACTTATCTATTGAAGATGCCGATACTGAATATACCTTAAAAGGTACTTCCGACAAGAGTGGAACCAAAGTTTTATCCAAATATTTAGGCTTCCACCTTTATGCGAAAGATGAATGTTCTTCTTTAATTGAAATTCAAGAAGTATTCTTAGAAAAAGCCGGAGAAAAGACCGTTTTAGATAGCTTTGCTCGTAAAGCGGTGAATAAAGCCGATGACACTTGTTGGTGGAGAGATTCTACAGGCTTTATCGTTACGCCAGGTATTACTTTAAAAGATGGTGCAACCTATACCACCCCTGATTTTGAATTAGGTGAAAACACGAACGTTGTTCTTAATGTTTTAGGTGATACGACAGGAACATCCATCGCTCCCGTTACCAGTGCTGGCGCCGGTGAAAGTGTTACTTGGGCCAACTTAAAAGATGAAAATAACGAAAGTGTAAAGAACGCAGTGAATGGTGCTTTCCATTCCTTAGCAATTAATTTAAAGAATTCCAACCTTGCAAAAGAAGGTTTAAAAGGATTTAAAATTACTTCCACCAATGAAATCGTTATTTCTCAAGTCTTCTTATCTTCGTTAAAGGAAAAAGAAGCAGTGAAAGAATATCCTCATTTAGATACTGCTAATGCGGTTCACTTTGATGATTTCTCTCGTAAACAATCTGGATTTAATGGTGACTATGATGCATCTAGTAATAGTGAAATCATTAAAAATGCTGGTTTATATTATGCGTTAAGCTATAATAACGGCGATAAAGTTAATATTGACGGTGACGCTGCAGTCTTTGATAGCATGCCTGATGGATATACTCAATTAAAAGAAGGTTCTACTAGAGGACGTACTACTCAAAAATACTTAGTCTTCAAAATGAAGTTAGAAGGCGAAGGCGATTTAAATGGTTTCCGTTTCTCTAATGGAGCAGGTGATGCATATTATGCTTCTTCTTGGAAAGCTGGAGAAGGTCTTCCATCCATTCCTGAAGATATGGAAAATTATCCATATAAAGACGCCGATGGCTATGTTTTATACATCATTGATTTAAAAGCTTCCAATATTGAAGGCATTACCGACTGCCTTGATATGTATTATACAGGTTCAGCAATCCTAAAGATTGATTCAATCTTCTTTGCTGATGAATATGAAGTTTTAGAAGAAGTTGAAGGTTATGTTGAAGCCAAAGATTCTACCACTTTAGGTAAAGATGCAAGCTATATGGGAAATACTTCCATTAATAAGGCTTCTCGTTATGTTTCTATCACTTTAACCGGTGATGGAACTGCAACTTTAGAATCTATTCGCTTTACCTTTAATGGTGAAGAATTCTGGATTAAAGATGGAAAATGGGTGTTAAAAGGTGGAGAAAAAGCAACTTTAGATCACGTAATTTCTACCGAAGGTGAAACCTATGTTATCGACTTACTTGCTTCTAATGTTACTTTAGCCTCCGATTATATGCACTTCTTTATGGGTGGATATAATGACGCTCAAGGCGCTATTCAAGTGAATGCCTTAAAGACACTCAATAAAGGCTATCAATTAACTTCCTTTATTCCTGATGGCACTGCCTTTGATATTGCATATACCGCTGATTCAAAGGATCCAGCTTACCATTATGGTGGCTACTTTGCAGGAGACGCTAACTTCATCGCTTTAAAATTATCAAGTGCAGAAGGCGCAACGTTAAATTCTTTCCGTATTAACTTTGAAAGTAACGGAGAAGTGAAATGGGCTAAAGATGCAAACGAAAAAGGAAAAGGACTTGTATTATTAAATGCCGATGGCACTGCCTTTGACTATACGCAAAAGATCACAGATGAAGTCATTATTTATATTGACTTAGTCGCTTCTGGATTAGAAGTTCAAGCCACTCACTTACATTTCCACTTAGGTGCATTTGGTGATGATAGTGGTACGCTTACAGTAAAAGATATTGCAAGTGCTAAAACGACAATTTCTTATAGTGATGTTTTAAATAACTACGTTGAATTATAATAAAAGAAAGATGGTGAATTCTAGGGAGAAGCTTTTCTCCCTAGAAAGCCATTTTATGTTTTTAGGAGGTCATCTTATGAAAAAAATAACAATAACGTTTTTATCATTTCTCTTATTAAGCGCATCGCTTTTATCGGGCTGTGGCGCACAAGGAAATAGTAAAATTACCATTAAAATCGGTTTCTGGCCAGAAAAAACCGAAACATATGACGTGAATATGTATAATGATTGGAAAGAAAAATTTGAGGCCGATAATCCGGAATATAAAATTGTTGGTGATCCCTATACATATAGTACCGATACGATTGGCTCTAAAGCACTGACGGGTTCATTACCGACGGTTTTCCAAACTTGGTTTACTGAACCAAATAAATTAGTGGAAAAAGGATTCATTCGTTCTATTGATAAAGAATTAAAATCATTAGGATGGGACCAAATGATGGATCCTGATATGAAGGCATCATTAACCTTTAATAATGAAATCTATGGTGTGCCTCGTGATGGTTATGGCTTAGGTTTGTTAATCAACACCAAAACCTTAGGCGATAATGGCCTTTTACCAGAAGATGGAAAAGGTGGCTATAAGATTTATGATGAAAAGGGAAATCCTTTATATCCGACCACGTTTGAACAAATTTATGAAGTTTCAAAATCCATTGCGGAAAATGATGAAACCAAAGGTATTCTCATTTGTACCGCAAATAAAAATGGAGGATGGCAATTCTCTAATATTGCTTGGAACTTTGGTGCCACACTTCAATATCAAGATGAAACCACTAAAAAATGGGTTTCTGCCCTTGATTCGGATGAAGCCGTGAATGCTTTGACATGGATTCAAAAAATGAAACAAGAAGATTTATTGCTCAATAATCTTTCGGTTGTCTATGACGATTGGTATAATTCAATTAAATCGAAAGTCGCTATGGCTATCGTGGGTAGTGATGTTCTACATTTAGCTGATATAAATGGTGAAATGAAAGGCATGAAAGATTTAGCTTTCGTACCGATGCCAACTGGCGATGGTACCCACCATTATTCCTTATTTGGTGGAACACCTTTCGTCTTTGCTAAAAACGCAACGGATGAACAAGTTATCGGCACTTTAAAATTCTTTGAATATATTGGTCGTTCCCCTATTATTAGTGATATTTCTAAATCTGCTATGGAAAAGGGAAATGAAACCGCGAAAAATAAAAATCAACCGATTCTTCCAAAAATTCATCCTTGGATGAATGAAGATTATGTTTCTTATGCTAAATCTTTAGAAGAAAGAGATGTTACCGTAGATATGACATATTATCAAGAGTTCTTTGATAACATTCAAGCGAATAAACATGCAGAAGTAGCTTATGGTGCACAAGAAATGTATGCTTATTTAGATACCGCTATTCAAACCATATTAAAAGATCCTGATACCGCAAATGTGAAAGCGGCTTTAACAACGGCGAATAGCAATATGCAACGTTACTTAGATGAAAATGTGAATAAATAAGTTTATGGAAAAGGTAAGTACGAAAAAAAAGAAGAACTATAAAGCACTCGTCAAAAAGAATTTATTAGCGTGGCTTATCATGCTACCTAGTTTAATTCTTTTTGCCTTCTTTGTATGGACTCCTTTAATTAAGAATGTGATTCTTTCATTCTTTAGCGATTATTCTTTTAAAGAATTTGTTGGCTTTAAAAATTATCAAGCGTTATTTCAAGACGTTTCTTTTATTGCCGCTTTAAAAAATACATTTAAGTATATTTTCTGGTCCTTATTGATTGGCTTTCTAGTACCAATGATCATAGGTTTCTTATTAAGCGAAGTCATTCATGCAAAAGGTTTCTTTAGAGTTTGTATCTATATACCTTGTATGATTTCAGGTATCGCCGTGGTTTTCTTATTCAAAAATGTTTATGGCGATGAAACCTATTCCATTTTAAATGTTATATTAAAGGCATTTGGGGGAACACCTAGAAAATGGGCAAGTGATCCAAATATTATCATTCCTTTAATTGTCATTGCCATGACTTGGAAAGGAGCAGGAGGAACCGCTTTAATTTATTTATCCAATTTCCAACAGATTGATTCCTCTTTATATGAAGCCGCAAGAATGGATGGCGCTAAACCATTCCAACGCTTTGCCCGTGTCATGATGCCCCAGATGAGAAATACGATTTTAACGCTTTTAGTGTTACAAATTATATCCGTCTTCCAAGTGTTCTATGAACCTTTAGTCATTGGTAATTGGAGCGGACCTTTAGATAGTTCGATGTCTTTAATGTTATTAGCGTATAAGTTTGCATTTAACGACTTAGAATTTGCTAAAGGCGCAGCGGCGAGTATTTTCTTAGCTTTAATTATCTTAGCCTTTACATTAGCGTATTTTGCCTTAGTACGATATCTCAATAAGGAGGAAAAACAAGCATGAAAAAAGTAAAATTTCCTCACCTTCATGATAAAGTCGAAGGCTTATATAATTTCTCTGATTATAAAAAACCAAAGAACCGCGTGGTTTATGGTATTTTTATCTTCTTATTAGTGCTATTTGCTTTAACGGCAATTATTCCCGTTATTTGGTTATTTTTAACTTCTTTTAAATCGGTTAGTGAAATTAATTCTACAATTTATCATTTATTCCCGGAGACCTTTGATTTACAAAAGCTATTCAATCTATGGAATAAATTGAATTTTGGAAAGTATTATCTTAACACCTTAATTGTTGTTATTGGGGCAGTGATATGTTCCGTTGTATTTAATGGTTTACTCGCGTACGCGGTAGGCATTTTAAAACCTTTTGGTTATAAAGTGATTAATGCTTTAGTGTTATTAAGCTATATGATTCCTTCGGCATTATCCATTTATCCCTTAATTATGCAAATTCAAGCGGTGGGTATGATTAATTCTTATGCCCCATTATGGTTAACGTTTGGCGCAAACGCCTACTATTACTTATTGTTTAAAGACTATTTTGAAAAATTACCGCCTTCTTTAATTGAAGCGGCTAGAATGGATGGTTTATCCGATTTCCGTATTTTCTATAAAGTGGTTTTACCTTTAAGTAAACCGATGATTGGGGTTGTGGCCATCTTTAGTATGACCGCTGCTTATAGCGATTTCTTATTACCTTATTTAATTTTACAAGATGAAAGTATGCATACAGTTATGGTATCTATTTACCATTTATCCAGTACCACTACTTTAGATGCATCGGAATTTTTAATGCTTCTTGTGATTTCAATTATTCCACAAATTATTATCTTTATTATTTTCCAAAAACAAATCATGGGTTCTTCGGTGAACTCAGGTATGAAGGAGTAGTGATGGTTTATGCCCAAAGTATCCAAACAATATTTAGAAGTTCATCCTTTTTCCATCATTGAAAAAGGCCTCCATAAAGAGCGCGATCAAGTTTCTGAATCTTTATTTTCTTTAGGTAATGAATATTCAGGTATTCGTGGTTTCTTTGAAGAAGGTTATAGTGGTAAAAAGTTAATTGGTAGTTATTTTAATGGTATTTATGAATATGCCTTAGAAGATACGCCAAATGCTTATAAAGGCATTATTAAAAGAACCCATTTCATGATTAACTCGGTGAACTGGTTGATGGTTAGTATTTCGGTTAAAGACGAAAAATTAGACTTAAACCACGCAGAAATTAAAGATTTCTACCGTGAACTCGATATGAAAACCGGTTTATACACCCGTTATTTTACCTGGAAAACAAAATGCGGAGAACTAACTTTAAAATTTGAGCGTTTAATGAATATGACTTATTGTCATCAAATGGTACAACGTATTACTTTTATTTCTAAAGAAGAGATGCCGATTCATTTTACCTGTAGCTTAGATTCTAATGCCATTCAATGGGGAAAGGATTGTTACTGGAATCATCAAGATGAATGGTGTAATGAAAAAGAAAAAGAAGCAGGACTATTTGTTAAGACGCTTACGACAGAACAAACGCTTTTAAGTTTAATGAAAGTGGATTTTGTTCCGGCTATTTTAAAAGCGGAAAAAAGCGATAAAAAAGTGACATTTACCTATGATTTCATTTTAAAAGGTAAAGAAGTCATGACGCGTTATGTGATTAATCTTATCGATAAAGATCAAAGTTCTTCTTATGAAGAAATGAAAAAACAAGCCAAAGAAGAATTAGAAGATCTATGTAAAAAAGGCTTTGATGGCGTTTTAGAGGATAACCAAAAACACTTTACGCATTTATGGAATCAATCCGATATTGAAATTGAAGGTAACGATAAGGACCAACAAGGCATTCGTTATTGTATTTTCCAATTAGATCAAACCTATCATGGTTATGCTAAAGATAACAATATTGGTGCCAAAGGATTAACGGGAGAAATGTATTCAGGTCACGCTTTCTGGGATAGTGAAACCTATTGTTTACCTTTCTATTTATTCTCCAATCCAGAAGCCGCTAAAAACTTATTGATGTTCCGTTATCATACGTTAAAAGAAGCAAAAGAAAGAGCGGTTCAACTTGACTGCGAAGGCGCTTGTTATCCTGTTGCCACACGTAACGGAAAAGAAGCTTGTAATTTATTTCAACATGCCTCTTTACAATTCCAACCTTCGACCGCAGTAAGCTATGCAATTTATCACTACATGAACCTTTATCATGATGATGAATTTATGCAAAATTATGGTCTAGAAATGTTAGTGGAAATTGCTAAATTCTTATTATCAAGAGGCCAATATAATCAAGATCATACGCGTTTTGGTTATTATTGTGTAATGGGGCCTGATGAATTCCAAATGATGGTCAACCATAATACATATACGAATTTCATGGCGAAAAAGACGATGGACTATCTTTTACGTTTAATGGAAGAAAATCGTTATGATGTCGATTCGGTTTTAAAGAAATGTGGTTGTCGCTCTACTTTTAAAGAAGAACTTCAAGAAGCAAGTGAAAAAATGGTCATCTTATACGAGGAAAAATCTCATCTATTTGAACAACACGATGGTTTCTTTGATTTACCGCATATTGATATTCATGCCATTCCGGATACGGATTTCCCCCTTTATTCTCATTGGAGTTATGACCGCATCTACCGTAATGATATGATTAAACAACCCGATGTTTTGATGTTTATGTTCTTATATAATCAAGACTTTACATATGAACAAAAAAAGGCGAATTATGAGTATTATGAACCGCGTTGTATTCATGAGTCTTCTTTAAGTCCATCCATTCATTCCATTTTTGCTTGTGAATTAGAAAAAATGGCGGAAGCAGAGAATTTCTTCCAATTTGCTACGCGTTTAGATTTAGATGATTATAATTGCAACACCTTAGAAGGTATTCACACAACTTCCATTGCGGCAGCGTGGATGAATATTGTTTATGGCTTTGGTGGTTTAAGAAGTGATCGAGAAATGTTAAAACTTTCTCCGACCATTCTTTCGACCTGGAAGAGTTATTCTTTTAAAATTTATTATCAAGGAAGCACTTTAAAATTTAAAGTGACTCAAGATCATGTAGAAATTGATGTGAGTGGAAAACCGGTCACTTTAGAAATTTATCACCACATTTATACGATTTCACATCATGAAATCATAGAAAGAGTGTAATTATGCAATACGAATTGAAGAAAATAGGATTTCGTCAACAAGATATTATTTCCTATGGAAATATGTTTTTAATTGGAAATGGACATCTTGGTTATCGCGGAACTTTAGAAGAATATCGCGCTAAAGAATTGGTTGGCTTGAACGTCGTTGGTTTTTATGACCAATACCAAGATAAGTGGCGGGAAAGCGTTAATCTTCCTAATCCTTTTTTCGTTCGCGTTTATGATGAAAATGAAGTATTTTCGGTTTTAGAAAATACGCCTTTATATCATGAACAAAAATTAGATATCCTACATGCAACGCATCATAGAAAAACGGTATATTCCTCATTTACGATTCGTTCAAAACGTTTTGTTTCTTGCGTTCATGATCAATTTCTTGGTTTAGAATATGTAATTGAAGCGAAGGATACAAAAGAAATACAAGTAGATATCGGTTTAGATCTAGATATCTATGAAATTAATGGTCCGCACTTTAAGAAAAAAGAAATTAAAATGCGCAAGCATCATGTGACTTTTATTGGTACGACGAATGAGCATAAAAAAATTGCTTTACAAAGTCATTATGCTTTTCCTAAGAACGCTAAGATAAAAGAAGAAAACGGATATTATCACGTAACTTTAAAAATGGAAAAAGGGAAAAAGTATCGCTTTTATGTATTAAGCGAAGTCCAAGAAAAGAAAATAAAAAGACATGATTTACGCGTTTCTAAAAGAACATTTGATTTCTATTTCAAAGCGCATCAAGAAGCCTTTAAAAAACGTTTCCTTTTTGCCGATATCAAAATCAAAGGTAATCCTAAAGCGCAGTGGGCGATGCGCTATAGCATTTATCATTTATTGATTCTAGAAAATGAGAATTATACGACTTCTATCCCGGCACGTGGTGTATCAGGAGAAACCTATAAAGGCGCAATTTTCTGGGATACGGAAATTTTCTTACTCCCATTTTATTGCTTTACCGCTACTAAATTTGCTCGACAATTAATCTTGTATCGTATTCATACATTAAAAGGCGCAAAAAAGAAAGCCAAAGAATATGGTTATCAAGGTGCATTCTACGCCTGGGAAAGTCAAGAATTAGGGCAAGATGCTTGTTCTAAATATAACGTTACGCACCCCGTAACCCATGAACCAATCAGAACTTATTTTAATGAGAAACAAATTCATATCTCGGCTGATATCGTATATGCTTTCCATCAATATATGTTAATTACCGGTGATGAAAGCATTTTAGATGAAGGCGGTTATGAAGTTTTAAAAGAAGTCGTTTTGTTCTTTAATTCTTATAAAACAGTCAAAAAAGGAATTTATCATTTAAATGACGTGATTGGTCCTGATGAATATCATGAACGCGTTGATGATAATGCCTTTACCAATTATATGGCTTATAACGCGATGAAAATTGCTTTATCATATTTAAAAAAGGAAAAAGAGAAAACGAAAAAAGATGAGCGTATCATGAAGATAGCTAATCAATTTATTCAACGCATTTATTTACCAAAGCCGAATGAAGATGGTATTATAGAACAATTTAAAGGCTATTTCTTAAAAGAAGATGTTTCTATTGAAGAAGTGAAGAAAAGACTCCGCTACGAAAACGAATATTGGGGAACGGAAAATGGTGTTGCTTATCCGACAAGAATTATTAAACAAGCGGACGTCATTGCCTTATTATGTTTATTAAAAGAACGTTTCTCTAAAGAGACGATTGAAAAGAATTATCGCTTCTATTATCCTTACACGGAACATGGTTCCAGTTTATCCGCTTCCATGTATTCCATGAGTGGATTTTGGATTCATGAATTTGAAACCGCCTATTCCATGTTTTATAAATCAGCGAGTATTGATTTAGGAACCGAGCAAAAAATGTTTGCAGGTGGTATTTATATTGGCGGTACCCATCCCGCAAGTAGTGGTGGGGCTTATTTAAGCTTATTAATGGGCTTTGCTGGATTACACTATGATGAACATCATCTTTATCTAGCACCCCAAAAATATAAAAAGTTAAAAGAATTAGAATTCCATTTGATATATCAACAAAAGACGTATCATGTTACGATAAAAAAAGATGGAAGTTATGAAATGGAGGAACTGGCATTATGATAAAAGGTATCCTATTTGATTTAGATGGTGTTTTACTTTCTACCGATCATTTTCATTATTTAGCATGGAAAGCGATTGCCGATGAAGAAGGTATTGAATTTAATGAAAAAATTAATCAACGCTTACGTGGAGTATCGAGAATGGCTTCTTTAGATATCGTTTTAGAAAAAGCGCATCGAAGCTATACTTTAGAAGAAAAAGAAGCGCTAGCGGAAAAGAAAAACAATATCTATAAAAAATATTTGGAATCTTTAAATAAAGATAGTATTGATCCTAAAGTCATTGAAACACTTAAAAAACTTCAAGAACAAGGAATCCATTTAGCGATTGGTAGTTCTTCTAAAAATACGCGCTATATTTTAGAAAAAACGGAACTTCTATCTTATTTTGAGGCAGTAGTGGATGGAACGATGATTTCTCATTCTAAACCACATCCTGAAGTCTTTTTAAAAGCGCGTGATGCTTTAAAACTCACATCTAGCGAATGTTTAGTCGTTGAAGATGCGATGAGTGGTATTGATGCTGGTGTTGAAGGCGGTTTTGAAACCTGTGGTCTTTTAGGTGCCAGTCGCTATAAGAAGACAACCTATCCATTAAAAAGTCTTCAAGATATCTTAATGGTAGTAGAAGTGAAAAATAGTGAAACTTTAAAAGAAGCCGAACATCGCATTGAATTAAAACATATTAAAAAGGTTTATCCTAATGGTGTAACCGCGGTAAAAGATTTTTCCTTAACCATTGAAGATAATGAATTCGTCGTATTTGTTGGTCCTTCTGGTTGCGGAAAATCGACGGTCTTACGTATGATTGCGGGTCTAGAAGAAATTAGTGATGGAGAGCTTTTAATCGATGGACAAGTGATGAATGATACCGAGCCGATTCAAAGAAACATTTCCATGGTTTTCCAAAACTATGCTTTGTATCCTCATTTAACGGTAAGAGACAATATCGTTTTCCCATTAGCGATTCAACGTGTACCTTTAAATAAATTCTTTGATTTTACTTATCGCAAAGAAAGAAAAGAAAGAATACGCCGCATTGGTGAACAAGTCGCTGCTAAAATTGGTTTAACCGAATATTTAGATCGTAAACCGAAAAACTTATCTGGTGGACAACGGCAGCGTGTTGCTTTAGGTAGAGCCTTAATTCGTCACCCCATTGCGTTTTTACTCGATGAACCCTTAAGTAACTTGGACGCTAAAATGCGTGCACAAATGCGTACAGAAATCTCCAAATTACATAACGAATTAAAAAAGACATTCATTTATGTTACGCATGATCAAGTAGAGGCCATGACTATGGGTAGTAAAATCGTCGTCATGAAAGATGGCTATATTCAACAAATTGCTACACCGAATGAATTATTCTTACATCCAATCAATAAATTTGTTGCTGGCTTTATCGGTACGCCACAAATGAATTTTTTTAAAGTGAAATTAGTTGAAAGTGAAAATCAACTTTATGCGGAATTACAAAATAAAAAGAAACTTCTTATTCCTGAAGAAATTCGTACGACAATCAAACCTGAATATATCGGTAAAGAAGTTACGATGGGAATTCGTCCAAAAGCCATCCGTCCTTCTAAAGAGAGTAACGAACTAATAGGAACACTTGTGCTCTTTGAACAATTAGGCGATGAAGCTCTTCTATATTTTAAAATGGAAGGTGTACAAGGAGAGTTTGTTGCATCGGTAGAAACCTATAATTCCTACCGAGTAAAAGAAGAAATTGGTTTTACTTTTGATTTAACACATGTTTGCTTCTTTGATTTAGAAACCGAGGGAACGATTCACCAATGGTAAAAAAAGTAAAGTTCTGGTGCTTTCTTCTTTTGATTTTCTGTTGTTCCTGTTCTATTTCTTCCTCAGTTAGTTCCTCTTTTTCTACCGCGAGCACTTCGTATGAACGGGATGAAGAAGGATTTTACAAGTTAGATGAAAAAGATTTATTAGAAGAAGCTATTGAAGACAATAAAGAAATAACGAAACTACGGATTTCAGGTGCATATGAAGAAAAGAAATATAACGCAATGCGTTTATATGCTGGTGATAAGCAAATTCCTATCTATAACGTCAAAACGAATTATACTCATCAATGGACACCGGACACGTTAAAAAGAATGAATAACGCTGTCAGTGTGATTGAATTAGAGGGGAAAATGACCTTTCGTCTACAAACGAACTTTTTAATTCATAACATCTTTACGATTCGTCCATTAAGCCGTAATGTTCCTTATAACATTGATGAACAAAAACGCTTAGTAACATTCACCATTAGTGAGCCAGGTGCCTATACAATTGAATTTCGAAATGATAAAACGCTTCATTTATTTGTGCACCCTTATGAAGCTTATAATCAATACAAAAACGATACAAATGTCCTATATTTTGCACCAGGTATCTATAACAAGGACAATTGTTCTATTATTCAAAATGACCATATGATTCATTTAAATAGTAATACAACGGTCTATTTAGAATTAGGCGCAATCTTAGAATGTGGCTTTGTTTCCAATAACGCGAGTCATATTAAAATTGTAGGAAGCGGAATTGTGGATGGTTCTTCTTTTATAAGAAACGCTACAACGAATGAAAGATTAATTCCTTTTGACTTTAATGATTGTACGGATATTCAGTTTTTAGGAATTACAACTTTAGATCCAGCAGGTTGGTGCTATAACATTTATTTTTGTAATCAAGTCACTTTTGAAAATGTCGCTATTATTTCTTCAAGAAGTAATGGAGATGGAATTTCGTTACAATCTTCTAAAAATGTAGTTTGTAAAAATACCTTTGTACGAAGCTTTGATGATTCTCTTGTCGTTAAAAATTATCCTAGATGGAACAACATGACGAGTTATGGATCTACTTACAATATTCAATTTAAAAATTGTATTTTATGGACCGATTTAGCACAATCCATGGAAATCGGTTATGAAACGTATGGAGAACAAATGGAAGACATCCATTTTGAAAATATTACTGTACTTCATAATTTCCATAAAGCACCGATTTCTATTCACAATGCAAATCAAGCCAAAATGAAGAATATTTCTTTTAAAGATATCACGATAGAAGATGCAAGTATGGGTGAAGGAGATGGAAGTAACCTTCTTATTGACTTTAGCTGTGCTTATTCTTCGACTTGGTCGAACGGACATGGTGTGACACCTTTAGGAAGTATTGATCAAGTGATGGTACAAAATGTCAAAGTTCTTTCTGAAAATAAGACACAAAAGATTTCTATTATGGGTAGTGTAGATACTCGTGAAAATTATAAAGGTAGTGTTCATAAAATTCAAAATGTCACACTTCAAGATATCCAAATTGTGGATGAAAAATTACAAGCAGAAAATGCAAGAATTATGATAAATGAATATGTTGAAAGCTTAAAAGTAATGCTCACAGGAAACGAAATTACTGGGGCAACCTATCAAGCAAGTGTTAGTGCGAATGCATACGGAAAAAATTATCAAATTATAGAAGTTCAATAAAAGAAAAAAGTGGTGAGTAATTTCATCACTTTTTTTAATTTTTTTAGCATAAAAAAGACTCATGAAGGCTCTTTAAAATCTAAGGTGGAGTAATTTTTTAGAGACATGAAATATACTTCCTTTTTTTATTGCCTATCTTGTATTTTTGTTATTACTTATTGTAAAATAAAAAAGAGGTAAAAATTATGAAAAAAAGAAAAAAATCCAAATTTTTTAGCGAGTTTAAAGATTTTATTACTCGCGGCAATGTCTTAGACATGGCTGTTGGTGTCATCGTTGGTGGCGCTTTTACAAGCATTGTGAACTCATTAAGTAATCACATTTTAAAACCCATCATTAACTGGGTTTTAGCGTTAATCTTTGGCTCTGATTCTTTATCAGGTATCTACACCTATTTAAAGAAGACTTATGTTGAAGGAACCACTGAAATTGATTTAGCCAACTCAATCTATATTGATTGGGGCGAATTCATTAACGCAATTATTAACTTCTTATTAATTGCTTTCGTCTTATTCTGCATTGTAAAAACCATTAATTCTATCCATACCAAAATGGAAGAGGCGGTTAAAAAAGCAAAAGAAAAAGATGAAGAACCAGAAGTCACACCCGAACCTGAACCTGAACCAGAGCCAGAGCCTGATCCACAAATCGTCTTGCTTACTGAAATTCGCGATTTATTAGTGGAAAACAAAGACAAAAAAGAAGATAAGTAAATACTTAAAAAGCAAGTGACCTCATAAGCACTTGCTTTTTTATTGCTTTCCTTTCTTATTTTTTTGCGCGTTATAACATATATTTTTAAGAGGAAGATAAGAAATGGATCCAAGAATCAAAGATGCACAAAATGATTTTCAAAAACTAGCAAATTGTTTATTGAGCCTTTCTGCTGAAGAACTAACTTTGCTAACTTTTTCTCTTGCCTATACTGTTTCCATTCCTTTAACCACAGATCAACAAAGCACAATCGGTAATACTTTTATTCTTTTTGGTCAAGTTTTACTTTCCATGAATGCTCAACGAAATTATTTATCTGATATTACGAATAAGGTTTTAGGTTCACAATCACGGATGGATGATATTATGAGAAATTTCCGTCCTTAATTCATCTTTTTCTTCCATAAAGGAACCATAATTTCATGAACAAATAGGGGTAATGCACTGATTAATAATAACCAAATCCACTCTAAAAAGCTTAATTCCGAAGTTTGGAAAAAGTGATTAAAAAAGGGAATTTCTGTTACTAAAACCTGTAAAGCAATACCAAGCGTAAATGAAATAAACATTAACCAGTTCTTTCTTTTTAAAATGTGAAGAACTGATTTTTTTATGTTGCTCATTCCTAGCATATGAAACAATTGAGACATGCCTAATGCGGTAAAAGCATATGTTCTTGAACGCATAACGATATCTTCGCCTGAAAGTCCTAAGTATGTGTTTCCGTTTTGGAATAAATCACGGATAGCAAAATAGTTATCCTTAAAATTAAATAGTGAATATTTCCCTTGTTGAATCATAATGCTAGTTGGATACGCTAAAAACGCTAATAGGGTTAAAAGGGTAATAAAAATACCATAGAATAGTGTTAATTTTAATCCGCCTTTTGCAAAAAGCGATTCTTTTGCATCTCTTGGCTTTTCTTTCATAATATCTTCATCTTTAGGATCTGCACCTAAGGCTAAAGCGGGAAGCGTGTCCGTGATTAAGTTTACCCACAATATATGAATCGCAATTAAAGGAACAGGTAAACGAAATAAAATGGCTAAAAACATCGTAAAAACTTCTCCAAAATTAGAAGATAATAAGAACAAAACGACCTTTTTTATATTTGCATATATCCCTCTACCCTCTTCTACTGCTTTTTCAATAGAAGCAAAATTATCATCCACTAAAATCATGTCGGATGCACCTTTAGCAACATCGGTCCCTGTTATGCCCATCGCTATACCGATATCCGCCGCTTTTAAACTTGGTGCATCATTGACTCCATCACCTGTCATAGCGACAATTTGATCTTGTGATTTAATCGCTTGTACAATACGAACTTTATGTGCGGGTGTAACGCGGGCAAACACCTTCGCGTGTTTTAATACATCTTTTAGTTGTTCGTCATTATACGAATCTAATTCTTTTCCCGTAACACAATCTTTTTCATTTTCTACAATCCCTAGTTTTTTTCCAATTGCAAATGCTGTATCCGGATGATCTCCCGTAATCATGATTGTTTTAATTCCTGCTTGTTTAAAGTTTTCTACTGCAATTTTTGCTTCTTCTCTAGGTAAATCCATCATCCCAACAAAACCTAAGAAAATCAAGTCTTTTTCTTTCATTTCGTTGGATTTCTGATACGCTACCGCTAAAACACGAAGGGCGTCTTTTGCCATTTCATGATTGGCTTTTTGAATTACTTCAATATCTTCTTTTGTAATCGGTACGACTTGTCCATTTTTATAAATCTTTGTTACTTTTTGAATGAGCATATCTAATGCCCCTTTTGTGAATAATATCTTTTCTTTTTTATGGACATGAAAAGTTGTCATCATTTTTCTAGTGGAATCAAAAGGAATTTCATTTAATCTTGGATAATCTGTTTCTATTTTCTTTTTATCGATTCCGAAATATTTCCCCATTTCTAAAAGCGCGACCTCGGTAGGATCACCAATAATATTATTATCTATATTAGCGTTATTACATAAAACCATACCCTGCACTAACAACTGAATATCGTCCAATCGTACTTGATTTGCTTCTTTGGTTTCTAAATTATAAAACACTTTTTGTACCGTCATTTTGTTTTGCGTTAATGTTCCTGTTTTATCGGAACAAACAGTAGAAACCGCACCTAATGTTTCAACAGAAGGAAGCCTTCTTACAATCGTATTCGCTTTTACCATTCGTTGAACGCCCAAAGCTAAAACAATTGTTACCGCAGCCGGTAATCCTTCTGGAATGGCTGCTACCGCTAAAGAAATCGATGTGATTAACATTTCAAACAGATTTCTTTTTTGAATAATAGAAACCACAAATAAAGATACACAAAGTAGAACTGTTAAAATCCCTAATATTTTTCCTAAATCCGCTAATCTTTTTTGTAAAGGAGTCAGTTCTGTCTTTGTTTCGTTTAATATACTGGCAATCTTTCCAATCTCTGTTTTCATGCCAGTAGCGGTTACAATACCGACGCCTCTACCATAAACAACCGAAGTCGACATAAAAGCCATATTCTTTTGATCCGCTAGCGGAGTTTTATCTTTTACTGGTTCTATATGTTTAGATACTGGCAAAGATTCTCCCGTCAAACTCGATTCATCAATTTTTAAATTATTCGATTCAATGATTCTTAAATCCGCCGGAACAATTCTTCCTTCATCTAGAATAACGATATCTCCTACAACTAAATCTTCTGCTTTTATTTCTTGAATTACGCCATTTCTTTTCACTAAGCAAGATGGCGCAGACATCTTTTTTAATGCTTCTAATGACTTTTCCGCTTTAAATTCTTGAATCGTTCCTACAATCGCGTTCACACCAATTACAAACAAAATAATCAATGCATCCGCATATTCTTTTAAGAAAAAAGAAAGAAGCGACGCAATAAAAAGAATACAAATCATCGGATCTTGAAATTGACGTATGAAAATACGAAAAGGGTTCTTTTTCTTATCCTTCTGTAATTGATTTTTTCCATCTTTCTTTTGTCTTCTTTGCCAGTCATCTTCTTTTAAACCTAACGCCATATCAACTTTTAATATTTCGCATACTTCTTTTACGCTTCTTGTTTCGTACATAAGGTTATCCTCGTCTCTTTATAATCTATGTTTTTGTTGACTGCTGCATGACTAAAGAGCGTAACAAAAAAGACCCTCTTCTTTTCTAAAAAGGGCGGCTCTTTAAAATCTAAGGTGGAGTAATTTTTTAGAGACTCCACCATAAATTTGAAAGGTTTTATACTTCAGATGAAAAGAACTCTTATTATTTAAGCGTTCAAATCTAACAAGAAGGTCTTTTTCATATTATTTTCAAAACAATTCTTGTA
>FR897026.1 GCA_000437235.1 Coprobacillus sp. CAG:826
CTTGTGTCGTTTTATTTATTATTCTTATTGTTTTAGTGGTTTTATTACAGATTTTTAAAACAGGAGAAATGTGGCCAGATGTTCCACTTGCTACTTCATCTAATGCATAAAAATAAAAACTAGGAAAGTTCGAAAAGCTTCCTAGTTTTTTTTATGCATTCAATTATTTACTTAGCATTCTTGCCATTTGTTTTAAGCAACGTCTTTTTTGTTCTAAATTTGGATGAACATATAAATTCATAGTAGTGTTGATACTAGAGTGACCGAGAATTACACTGATGGTTTTATAATCGCATTTACTTTCTACACAGCGGGTGGCAAAACTATGACGAAGAGCGTGAAATTTAATAAAAGGGACACCAATTTTATTTAATAAGTTTTTATAATAATTACGATACGCTCTGGGTTCAAGCGGAGTAGAGTCGTTAGAGAGAATAAAGTATTCATTATTGACTACTTTTTTTATTGAGCGTAATAAAGATAATAATTCGGGAAGAATAGGAATATCACGAATAGAATTTTTAGTTTTAGGTGTATCTAAAATTAGTTTTGTTTGTTTTTTAGTATTTTCAAAAATGTATATTCTTTGTAAGGTTTTATGAATATGAATCGTTTCATTTTGAATATCAATATCATTCCATGTTAGTGCACAAATTTCACCAATTCTCATTCCGGTATTAAAACAAATTAATATTCCTAGATTTTTAAAATTAAAATGAGCTTTAATATAATTTAATATTTTTTTCTGTTGTCCTATTGAAAAAACCTCAAGTTCTTTTTTCTCACGATCCGTAGGGAAATGAATATCAAATTCTTGATACTGAAAATATCCATGTTTAACTCCATATTTCATAATCATCTTTAAAATCATCAAAATATCTTTTAATGTTTTTTTGGACATATGATTTTGAAGCTTATGAAAAACAAAAGACTGAATATCTAACTCTTGAAAAGAAAATTTGTCTCCAAAAGTGGGTAAAATATGTTTTTCAATAAGAACCATATATGTAGCGTACGTAGACGGTTTTACATATTTTTTCTTTTCCTCCTTCCATAAAAAAATAACTTCTTGAATACTTAGACTTTTCATTTAAATACCTCCGTTTGCTAAGTGAATAAAAAGGAAAAATAAAAGAAAGCGGTTTCTCTATTTTCCTTAATATAAAGAGATAGCAAAAGAGAATAAAATAAGGAATTTTGAAAATATTTTTCATTATTTTAATAAATATAAAATAATTGTATTCATAATAGCGAATATACAAAAATGTAACAAAAAAGGCGCTTGTTTAAGTTTATTTCAAAATAATATTTATATTAACTTGCGAATATATCTTATTATGTTATAATAAGTAAGTAATAGACATACATATTCATTTAGCAAAGTCGAAGGGTGCAAGGAATATTGATGTCTAATTCAAGGTTTATTTTCTTTAATTTAAATAATAAAGGAGGAAAAAGAAAATATGAAAGGTTTATTCAAGAGACTTTCAATACTTACTGCTTCATTAGCAATGGTATTTGGAGTTGGTCTAGTAAACAATGAGAAAAAGAATGCGAAAGCAGCTTCTTCAGAAACTTTGACAGTGACAAACTTTCAAAGCGACGAAACTGTTGAATCAAAGACAGTTGCTTTAACATCTTGTACTGCTATTTGGGAGCAAAATTCTAGTTCAAATGCAATCAATACAACTTATGCTCAAATTCGATTGTATACATCACATTCTTTGACGTTTAACATTAACGAAGGGTACTCAATTCAATCTATTGTTGCAACTGCTACTAGTAACAGCTATGCAAATGCTTTAGCTGGTAAATCTCTTACAGGTGCAACAAAATCTGTAAGTGGCTCAACAGTAACTATAACTCCTGCCACTGATGCTAAGTCAATTGTATTAACTCAAACAGCACAATCACGTATTACACAATTCGTTATTAATTATGATGCTACAGCAACACAAGAAGTTACAGTTGACGATGTTATTACTCTTATCAACGAAATCGGTAATGTAGAATATACTGATGAATGTAAGGCAAAAATTGATGCTGCGAGAGCTTCTTATGAAAAATTAGATGAAAGCACTAAGGCATTAGTTACAAACTATCAAACTCTTCTTAATGCTGAAACTAAATATGAAGAATTAAAACAAGCAGCTATTGTTGTTGCTGATAAAAAAGCGGCCGCTGATGTAGATGCTTTAATTAACGCTATTGGAAAAGTTACTGATTATAGTAAAAAAGAACAAATAAAAGCAGCAAGAAAAGCTTATGAAGCTTTAACTGAAACTCAAAAAGGTTATGTAACTGCATTAGAAACTTTAACAAATGCAGAAACCGAATTAGACAAGTACAAACCTTTACAATATGAGATCGACACCGGAAAAGATAAAACAGAAAATGCTTCAACTGCAGTAACTAGCGCCACTCAATTAGAAAACCTTTGGAGTACACCAGATGGCATTTCTTGGGTAAGCGGATCAAAAGCATATGGTTCTACTACACAAACCTTAAAACTCGGTTCATCAAGTGCTTCAGGTTATGTCCAATTGCAATTAGATAGCAATGATTACTATGTCACAAACGTAATTGTTAGTGCAAAAGCATATCGTTCAGATGTCGCTACATTATATGTCAATGATTTAGATAAAGTTTCTTTAACTACAACTGCAGCTGAATATACCTTTGATATTTCAAGTTCTAAAACTCAAGATATTAAAATTGGTACAGGTGCAAAAAGAGCTTATATTTATGGAATTACTATCCAATATGCAAAAAAAGATATTATTATTGATCAAAATAAAGTAAATGCAGTTATTGAACTCATCAATTCAATTGGAACTGTTGAAGCCTCATTAACTTCCATGAAGGCAATTGAAAAAGCTGAAGCAGCTTATGAGGAATTATTAACTGCTGAAAAAGAATTAGTTACAAACTATACAACCTTAACAACAGCAAGAACTACATTTGATTCATTAGTAAAAATTGCCACTACCGTTTCTGGAATTGGTACTGGCTATACAAGTTATGATTTTACCATTGGTGAATTAAAAATGAATACAAACATTGGTGGTAATTCTAATTGTGTTGGATTTAATTCTAGCAACAAATCAAAAGCTACTTTAGATTCGACCATTGCTAGTGCAATTGAAGGTGCAAGCACAACTACCACTGGTATGATTGCATTGCATGCTGAATTCTATAATGGTTTTATCTCTCTTGATTTAAAAGCAACTGATACAGTTGCAGGTAATGCTTATGTTCTATCTTCTAACAATGGTGGAAAAACCTATACATTAGTTAACACCACAGCAATTGACACAGGTACAAACGGCATAGAATTTAAGATTGAAGCTAATTTAGTAGATATTACGGATTTTGTGATCGTTATTGACGCAAGCAGTTCAAGTGCTGCAAGATTGACTGTTAACTCTATTACTTATTATGACAATCTAGTTTATAGTGAAGATTTAACCATTCTTTTAGATGAGTTAAGTAAATTAGATTCTTGTACTAATTATGATGATGCAGCTTCAGTTAGAGAATTATTAAACGGACTTTCTGAAAGAGATCAAGTTTTATTCTCCAGAGCTGAGATTGAAGATTTAGATAGTAATGGTAACATTGTTAAAGTCAATGCAGAAGCAAAATTAAGTTATATGGAAGCCTACGCTGCTCATATGGCAAAAAATTCTTCTGGAAGTAATATTATGTCCAATTTGGCTAATAGCAATAGTGTTTCATTTGTTTTAATCATTGGTATTATTGGATTAGGATCAATTCTTGGTTACTATTTCATTAATAAAAAAAGAATGTTAAGCAAATAAAATAATCTTAAAAAAACATAAAAGGCTCTTTAAAATCTAAGGTGGAGTAA
>FR897027.1 GCA_000437235.1 Coprobacillus sp. CAG:826
TTCCCTAAATCATAGTTTTGGAAGACTACTTGTCTTTCTTTTTCTTTTTTAATAGAAATAATTCTACTACTTTGAAAATAGCTACTGCTAATTCCAAGATAACAGAGATAATCTCTATCATAATTTAGAGCCCTCCTATTAAAAGTTGGAGGGCTTATGCATAAATTATCATAAGCATCACCTCCAAATTTGTTTGGAGCAACACCGTTATAGACTTCCAATAAAATTATAAAATAAAGTCAACATAAAATAAAGAAAAAATATAAAAATCGTTCTTATCTAAAAAATAGGTAACACTATTTTTACTAAAATGAATAAAAATAATGAATAATTTTATTCTTCATCCAATTTTAAATAAATTTCTCTAACAATATAATCAAGAATAAAATATGCATCTTTAGCTAATGATAAAGATTGTTCTTTTAATAGAAGACTTCCATTTTCAATAAAACTTTGACTTACTTTTAAAAGAAGTTTCCAATACGCTTCTCCATAGCGAAGAAGAAAATCTTCCTTTAATATACCTTCTTTTGTTCGTAATCTTAAAAGAATTTCATATAACATTTGATCTTTTATATCTTCATTTTCTTCTTCTATTCTTGTAATTCCTTTTAAATAATCGGTAATGCTTTTTGTATTACTATAACGAATGAATTGATAGTAGCCTGACGCTCCCATACCTACACCAATATAAAAGTCATTCCGCCAATAGACTTGATTGTGTTTAGATTCGTAACCCGGACGCGCAAAATTAGATACTTCGTAGCGATTATAGCCATGCTCTTCTAGCCAATTCACGATTACATCATAAAATGTGCGACTGAGTTCATCTTCGGCTTCTTGATGGTGTTCAATACCAAATATCGTATTCGGATGAATGGTTAAAGCATAGATAGAAATATGAGGAACATCTAAAGAAGCAAAAATCTTTAAATCATTTAAAACATCTTCTACTTTTTCATTTTCAAAGCCATAAATAAAATCAACATTGATATTGGTAAAGCCTAAAGATTTTGCCATTTCTATCACATGAAATACATCTTCTTTATGGTGGTAACGGTTCATTTTTTTAAGTAAATCTTCTTGAAAGGTTTGTACCCCAAAACTTAAGCGATTCACGCCATATTTTTTAAAAAGTTTTAATTTCTCTAATGTGGTATTTTCAATATTACATTCAATGGTCCATTCATAATCTTTTTCTAAAAATGGACATAAAAAAGAAAGAAGACTTTCCAGTTCTTCTTCTTTTAAACTGGAGGGGGTTCCACCTCCGATATAAATGGTTTGATAAGAAGAAATTCCATAAGAAAGAATTTCTTTTTTTAAACATTCAATATAACGCATAACCCATTTCGTATCGTAAAGTACTTTAGGAAAGTCACAATAACTACAAATATGGGTACAAAAAGGAATATGGATATATAAAGCGTTAGTCTTTCTTTCCCTCATGGGAGTTATCCTTTACTTCTTCTTGGTTTTTTTCAACGTTTTCTTTGTCCATTGGGACTAAAATACGGCTTAATTCTTCTTCCGCTACTTTCTTTTCATCAATTTCTGTTTTATCTTGTTTTAAACCTGGAATGTATTTGCGGCATAGGAAGGCAATTAAAGCAATAACACCAAAACCTAATAAAATATAAAGTACGAAAAAGATGGGTGATTGAAAGTCAATAAGTAATATCATAATTCTTCCTCCTAACGCCGACTGACGGGCGTGTAAATAAATTTATTGTTGAGCTTTTCTTTGCGGTAGAAACCTAATTCTACTAAATTGTCCATGGAAGTTCTTGCCGTTTCATACGCACAATGTAAGAGTTTCTTATATTGCGCAATGGTGTAATATTTTCCAATGGTACAATGACGCGCATAGAAATAAGCTTGTCCTCTTTTTAAGGTTGGATAGATTTCAACGAGATGCTCTTCAATTTTCATCGCATCTTTTTCATCTAAGCCAATCGGTAAAGTAGGTAAAGCTACACTGACTTCAAAAGAAACTTGGCTTGAAGCTTCTTCACTTAATGGTTCTGATAAGTTAGGGGTTGCTTCATGTGTTCTATGAATAGGTTGAATAGAACCTTCATTTTCTTCTTTTTGCGGTTCTTCGACTCCTGTATCATAATACTCTTCTTTAATGGATGCAACGTTACTTTTGGTTAAATCGTCTAATAAGTCGTTTGCAATGCTATCGCCGACTTCAATATAATACACTAAAAAATACGTAATATCATTGCTCTTCTTCACTTCGGATAAGAGGCGATTCACTTCTTCTTGATTATCGCTTAATAGTTGCTCCCATTCTAGAATACTTGCTAGTTCATCTAAATCACTATGGGCAAAGACCGATTTCATGAAAAGCATAGCAATTTCTTCGGAATATACATCAAAAGGTTTAATATGCGAAATATAGAAATAGGAAACGACCGCTTTGATGGTTGGACTAAAATCGGCGTGCATAATGAAATCAAATAATTGATCCATCATCGGCGCAATTCTTTCTACTGGCGCCGAATTATATGTTCTTCCAATTAACGCTCTTGCGTCAACATCAAAGAGTTCTTTGGTACGATATAAACTCGTTTCTTCATCCATTTCATAACCGAGTAATAAAGAATAAAGTTTTTTAATAAATCCAGCGTCTAAAGGATCTACATAATGTTCTTCAATGTATTCTAAAGCATTAAAATAGTTAACGAGTAACATTGCATCGGGTGGTAAAGTCGATGCTTCATGATGAATGATGTGATATAACATCGTTTCATCAACATCTAAGTTATATTTTTTCGCTACCCAATAAAGAATACGGGTATAGTGATCTTCTCTGATTTGACCCTTTTTTAACGAATGATTCATCGTTGCATATTTTAAATAAGCTTTAGTTAATTTTCTTTCTAAAGCCGCTAAATGCTCATTAATCGTAGGGGTAAAAGTAATTTGATAAGGTGACTTATCGATATTACGTAACGAAAGCGCTCGATAAAAATGCGAACGATACGCTAAAATGCGGTTCCAAATATCATCCACTGATGAAAAGCCTATTGTTTTTGCTACTTCTTGCTTTGTTGCATAACAATTCTCTGAAAAACGTACGCCGAAATCTTCATTCGCCATAATTTTCACCTCGTGAACATAGTACCATAAAAAAACAATTCTTACTAGTAAAATAACTAAAAAAGTACTAATTATTTACTAACAAATTTCGACAAATTACGCATTTTGTGTAGTATTTTTCACTTTTCTACTTATTCACCTTTCCTATCAAGTTCTCATTCAAGATATAATGAATTTAGCTTAGGAGACTTTAACTATGAAACATCCACTAATATCTTGTACAGTAAAAGAATTACAAAATGAATATTCAAAAATCTCTCAACATGCTAAAGAAAATCCTGTAATCATTAAAGAAAATGAGCAAGAAAGCATGGTGCTTCTTACCCATCAAAAATATTGTGATTTAATAAATCGACTCAATGAATTGGAATCTAAGCTTGCTATGTATGACCATTTCATACCGGCCCAAGAAGATATCAAGTTTGGAAGAACTCAAGACATTGATTCTGCATTTAAAGATGTTTTAAAAGATTTATAAATAACTAATTTAAAAAAATTTTAACAATCAAAAAAGATTTACATAAACTTAAAATAATGGTCCTACAAACAAAGATGAAGAAGAAACTTAATTCAAAAAAAATTACAATCATAAATTACATTGCGATATCTTTAATCTTAAAGTTAAGAATAACACATAATTTTTTATATGCATCTTCGTGACTTATTTCGCCATTCATTGCATTATTTCTTAAATTATTATATTCATCCGCTATTGCTTCAGAAATAAACATTTGAAAAATATAATAGAATTTACTATAAAATTCATCATTATCTTTATTCAATTGTTCAGCTTTCTTTAGCTCAACAAGTTTTTCTTTTTTTATTTCAGTTAAATCCTTTGGAAAGATTTTATTGTTTTTTCTCATATTAGAAATAGTACATAGATTCAAAATATACTGTATAGCGCTTTTAAAAGAATCAAATTTTTTTCTAGCGCAGCTTGATTTAATAAATTTCTTTTATTAATTTTGTTAACTATTAATTGAAAGAAAAATGGTAGGACACAATTCATTATAGTATATCCTAAATCTTTTAGCGTTTCTAATGAAATTTTATTCATATTGCCTTCCTCCTTTCCATATCATTTCAATCAAATTTATTTGATTTAATGATATTTGATCTATTTTCATCCATATTATACAATTTATATATAAAAAGTTCACACCTGAACAGTGTGAACTCAATTTCTTAATTTTCTTCATCATCAATGGAAAGTACCGCCATAAAAGCTTCTTGTGGAACTTCGACAGAACCAATGGCTTTCATCCGCTTTTTACCTTCTTTTTGTTTCTCTAATAATTTCTTTTTGCGAGTAATATCGCCGCCATAACATTTAGCTAAAACGTCTTTTCTTACCGCTTTGATATCACTTCTTGCAATGACTTTTCCGTTCACACAAGCTTGAACAGGTACTTCAAACTGTTGACGTGGAATTAAGTCTTTTAAGCGGCGTACAATCACACTTCCCCGTTCATAAGCATTAGGTTTATAAACGATTAAGGATAAAGCATCAATTGGATTTCCATTTAATAAAATATCCATTTTCGCTAAGTTACTTGCTCGATATTCACTAAACTGATAATCAAAAGAAGCATAACCTTTAGAATAACTCTTTAGCTTATCAAAGAAGTTATAAACAATTTCTGAAAGAGGTAATTCATACGTTAAAATCATTCTTGAATCATCAAAGTATTCTAAGTCTAGATAAATTCCTCTTCGATCTTGGCATAACGTCATTAATGGACCGACAAATTCTTTGGGGGTCATAATGCTTGCTTTTACATAAGGTTCTTGAATTTCTTTTACTAATGTCATATCTGGAAGTTTAGATGGGTTATCTAAATTGATCATCGTTCCATCCGTTAAATAAACGTGATAAATAACACTAGGAGCAGTTAAGATTAAATCAAGATTATATTCTCTTTCTAATCTTTCTTGTACAACATCCATGTGTAATAAGCCTAAGAAGCCACAACGGAAGCCAAATCCTAAGGCTTGGGAAGTTTCGGGTTCATAATGTAAACTTGCATCGTTTAAGCATAATTTACCTAAAGCGTCTTTTAAATCTTCATATTTTTTAGAATCAACGGGATATAAGCCACAATAAACCATGGGGTTCATCTTTCGATAACCAGGTAAAGGTTCTAAAGCAGGACGAGCTGCGTGGGTTACGGTTTCACCAGGATGTACGTCATGAATGTCTTTAATTTGCGCCGCTAAATAACCAACTTCACCCGCGGATAATTCATTTCGTTTTTCTTCATTAGGTGTACGGATACCGAGTTCAGTGACTTGATATTGTTTTCCGTTTGCCATGAGTAAAATGGTATCGCCGACTTTTACACTACCCTCTTTTACCCGAATCATAATGACAACGCCACGATAAGAATCGTAGAAGCTATCAAAAATTAACGCTTTTAAAGGAGCGTTCATATCGCCAGATGGCGCAGGAATTCCGGTTACAATCCGCTCTAAAACTTCATCAATACCATAACCAGTTTTAGCGGAAATCTCGACGGATTCATCGCAAGGAATACCAATCCGTGTTTCAATTTCTTCTTTCACGCGCTTAGGATCCGCACTTGGTAAATCAATTTTATTAATAATCGGAAGAATTTCTAAGTTATTATCAACCGCTAAATAGACGTTTGCAAGCGTCTGTGCTTCAACGCCTTGAGAGGCATCCACGACTAATAAAGCGCCTTCACACGCCGCTAAAGAGCGAGAAACTTCATAGGTAAAGTCGACGTGCCCTGGAGTGTCGATTAAATTTAATAAATAATCATGTCCGTCTTTAGCGTGATACGTTAAAGTAACGGCATTGAGTTTAATGGTAATACCGCGTTCTCTTTCTAAATCCATGGAGTCAAGAAGTTGATCTTTCATCAAACGTTTCTCTACCGTACCCGTTCTTTCTAATAACCGGTCCGCTAAAGTGGATTTACCATGATCAATATGCGCAATAATCGAAAAATTACGAATATATTTTTGTTCAAAATCCATAGCTTCTTACCTCCTTTACTATCTTAAATATTATATATGAATGTTCACTTATTGAAAAGATTTATTTTTCCTTCTCTTTCCAAAAGTTTTGCATCATTTCCTGCATTTCTACGTTATCCATTACGACTTCATAATGACTCCATTCGTTTTTAAATAAATCACGATACGTCTTTTGTAAATATCGGTCATCAATTAATAGAATCATGCCTTTATCACTTTCACTACGAATCACTCTTCCTACCGCTTGCATTACGCGGTTCATGCCAGGATTGACATAGCTATTTAAATAACCATCACCTGATTTTTCATCATAATATTTCTTAATTAAATCGCGTTCAAAAGAAAGAGTTGGTAACCCGACTCCAATGACAATCGCGCCAATCAAACGGTCGCCCATTAAATCAATTCCTTCACTAAAGGCACCACCTAAAACAACAAAGCCCACCGTGGAGCGTTTAGGATGACTGGAAAATTGATTTAAGAACTCTGTTTTTTCTTTTTCCTTCATGTCTTTTTTCTGTACAACAACATCAAAATCCACATCATCTAAGCGTTCTAAGACCGCTAATAAGTATTCATACGATGGGAAAAAGACAAAATAGTTTCCAATTTTATTTTCGACAAAGACTTTAATGGTTTCTACTAATTCATCTAACGTTTGATAACGATTCCTTAATTTCGTCGATAAATTCGGTCGCACCATTAATAAAAGGTTCTCTTTAGGAAATGGTGAAGGTAAGGCTAAAAAAGCATCTTGCTCTTGTCCGCCTAACTGTGAGATATAGTAATCACTGGGTGATAAAGTCGCGGAAAATATTACCGCTGCTCTAAAATAATGTAACCTTTTTTTTAATTGTAAAGACGGATCTAAACATAAAAGTTCCAGTGATAAAGATAGATGATCTTTTTTAGCTATATATAAAGCAAAGGATTCATCATAAAGTTCATAAAGTTTTAAAAAGGCATTAATTGCAAAGTAAAATTCTAAAAAAGCATCATCCACAAAAGAAGAATGGTTTTTTAAAACATCTTGACCCGCTTTTAAAAAGGTGTCAAATGCCCGTAAATCCGTATCTTCCATATCGGACAAGATTTGCGTACCTACTTCATAATCGTCATTCCACTTTTTAAAGGTCTTCTGCATTCTTTTTAATGCACTTTTCATCTTTTTATGTTCTAGATGCGCTAACGACTTTTTGCAATTTTTATACATTTCATAACTTACGGAAACTGAGTACATACTTCTACCCCGTTCTACTAAGTTATGCGCTTCATCAATTAAAGCTACGAAGGTAGACGTATCTTCATCAAAGTAGCGTTTCATATACACTAAGGGATCAAATGCGTAGTTATAATCACAAACAATGATATCGGTATAAAGCGATAAATCTAACGATAATTCAAAAGGACAAATTTCATATTTTGAGGCAATATCAATAATACGATTCTCATCAAAAACTTCATATTTTAATAAAGATTCTTTTAAAATTTGTTGTATCTTTTGATAATAAGCTCTAGCAAAAGGACATTCATCCGGGTTACAAGCGGCGCCTTCTTGAAAGCACACTTTATCTTTGGCGGTAATTAAAATTACGGAACCTGAAAAGCCTTTTTCTTTTAATAATAAAGTTGCATGTAAAGCCGATTCTTTCCCACTATTTTTAGCGGTTAAATAGAAGATTTTTTCATTCTTTTCTTCTTTAAAAGCGTGTACAAAGGGATATAAAGTAGAAATAGTTTTACCGATTCCAGTGGGAGCTTCAACAAAAAGATAACCGCCTTTCGTGGCGATAGCGTATGCATATTTTGCTAAATTTCTTTGGCCACTACGAAAATGATCAAAAGGAAAAGCGAGTTCTTTTGCTGTTTGATTTCTTTTCATCTTCTTTTCATATAAAATACGATAAAAATCTAAATATTCTAAAATTAAATGATGAATTTTTTCTTCTAACTCTTCTACCTTGTAATGAAATTCTTTTACCATTTGGGTATCGGTAACTTGGGAAATATAAGTTAACCGCACATCAATTTCTTCTAAGTCTTTTTCATGAGCGTACATCAGCGCATAACATTCCGCTTGTCCTAAGTGCCACGCTGTTTGTGAAGCCGCAAATTCATCTAAATCAATTACTGTGGATTTAATTTCATCAATAATCACGCGCGTGGGTAAAACAATAATACCATCGGCTCTACCCTCAAGTGTTACTAAAAAATCATCCACTTCAAATGTCTCTTTTAAAGGATATTCACTGATATAATGTTTTCCTTGTTTCTTTTGATAGAATGCATGAATTCTCGTACCTTCTAACATAGATGCTTTATTATAAACCCGTGTATCAATATCGCCAGCGCGTAAAAGGAAATCCACCAATTGGTGGACCGATAATCGTAATGTTGGTTCCATTGGTGTTCTCCTTTCTTCGTTATTTTTATTATACCCTTCTTTTCATAGAAAAGAAAAGGCTAATCATTTAGGATCAATGAAATGATTTTAGTCGCATTCAAAGAAAAATAAGGCCGAAGCCTTATTTTCGTAAGTGTGAGAAGGGAGGTACGTCCTATCGAGGAACACTATATACTATGTTAAGAAAGAAAAAAATAGGCAACTTTAGCCTATTTTTCTAAAAAATCCATTTTTGCCCAATAATTGGGCTATTTTGCCCATTTTTTATTCTGCTTGTAACGTTTTTTGATGAAGCCCATTAATGAAATCTTTAGCCTTCATCTTGGGCTTTCCTTCTTTTTGAATTTCATCAAGAGCAATTCGTCCATCCTTTAATTGTAAAGTAATGGTGTCCTTTGCTAAAACTTCAATTTTTCCAACTTCGCCTAAAGAAACATCATAGGGGTGTGCTTTTAGAATTTTCCATTTTTGTCCTTCAACTAAAATATATCCACCGGGTTCATAACTTAAACCACGTACCCATCCAAGGAAATCATCCTTTTCTAAATTAAGAGAAAGTCTTTCTTGTTCTTTTTTTATGGTTGGACAAAAGGTAACTTTAGTTTCATCTTGCTCTTCACCTTTTAAAATTCCATCAATATAAAGAGGTAAAGCCCGTAAAATCAATCGACTAGCCGCTTCTCCCATTTTAACAAATAAAGAAGTCGCGTTATCTTCTTGATCAATGGTTACTTTTTCTACGTCATAAACGCGTCCTGCATCCATTTGGAATGTCATTTCCATTAAAGACATACCCGTTTCCTTTTCATGATGAATTAAGGCATATTGGATTGGAGCGGCACCACGATACTTTGGTAATAAAGAACCATGTAAGTTAATCGCGCCATAGCGCGGAATATCTAATACACCTTGAGGGACAATTTGTCCATACGCTAAAGTGATAATGACATCGGGATTCCACTCTTTTAAAAATTCATAATCTTCCCGAATTTTTATCGGTTGTGCAACGGGAATCTTGTACGCTAAAGCGACTTCTTTTGTGGGAACAGGTAAAAGTTCTTTTTTTCTTCCCTTTGGACGATCGGGTTGAGCGATTAAACCCACGATTTGATAACCATCATGAATCAAATCTTCTAATACTTTTTTTGATATTTCAGGAGTTCCCATGAAAACAATGCGTAAATTCTTTTTATCCATATATAAAATCAACTCTTTTCATGTTTACTATACCTTACTTCTTTTCATAAAGAAAGTATCCAAATAATAATTTTATAATATTTAATTTAGTTCTATTTTAGGAAACTAAGTTTCCAAATAATTTAGCAAAGAATTCGATAATTTTTCCAATTAAGCGCGTGACAAAGCTTCCTATCTTACCACTGACCGCACTAATGGTCCCATGATTCGTTATAATCGCTGGTTCATCTTTCTCCACATTTCCATCTTTAATGATAAGTCCTGCTTCAATATCATCTTCCATATCATCAATTCTTTGACTAATGGATGATTGTTCTTTTTGGGAACTACTGATGGCATGAGATTGAGAAATGACGCTAGTTAAGACAATGCCTAAAGTCAAAACAACTAATATGTTTTTTCCAAGAGACTTCATAGTTTTCACCTCAACTTCTAATATATGTAAAATATAAAATAAAAAATGTCGAAATTAATCTTCTAATAACTCTGGATTAAAACAAGCGTTTAGGCTGCGAGAAATGATTTTTGCTAATAATGCGATCATTTTATCGATGTCTTTAGTAGTCATAATATAATTGTTTTTATCTTTTTTTAGATCATCTCTAATTTCTTGAATAGAGACGTCTTCGATTTGCATTTTTTGTAACATATCATACAAAAAGGCTGCACTTTCCACTACAGTAGCGACTCCAATAGATATTACGGGACAACCCACACTCTTTTTGGTAATCGGCAAACGATGGTTTTGCACTCCACTTCCGGGTTCAATTCCTGTATCGGTAATTTGTATTACTTTATATAAGCGTTGAATAGACATTGTCGCTAAAGAATCAATCACAATTACAAATGAAAAGTTTTCCTTTTTCACTAAAGCTTGAATAATAGAGGCTGTTTCCATACCCGTTTTAGAAGTTACCCCTGGGTCGATAGCGCTAATCGGTGCTAAAGATGAAAAAATGGAATGATCTATTAAATGCTTGGTCGCATAGATTTCTTGAATGACTCTAGGTCCTAAAGCATCGCTTAAATAAGAAGCATTACCTAAACCGACAATTAAAACCTTTTTCATTTTGGAATAATGATGTTTTTTTAAAATGCGTTTCAAAGCATTTTCAAGTTTTCTACCCCAAAGCTGCACTTGGCTTTTTAATGACATATCTTGAATTTCTAAGGAGACATAGTAACCTTTTTTCTTTTGATAGGTATTATCATCTTTTAAAATCTCAATCCACGTGCTATGAATACCTTTAATCGTTTCTTCTCTTTTTTTAATGGTCTTTGATACTTCTTTATAAGCTTCATCCGCAAAATCAAAATGTACGTTTTTCAAATTTTATCACCGTTTTTAGGTTTCCACCATTTTTCAAAAGCATACCATCATTATTTTTTCACCCGCAAAAATTCGTTTTTTTAACAAAAAGCGCATAAAAAACCGCTAGAAGTCTTGCACGTAAAAAAAAGATATGGTATCATTTATAACGCATATTGAAAGAGGTGACAATCATGGCAAACATTAAATCACAAGTGAAACGTAATAAGACAAACGATAAGGCACACGCTCGTAATATCGCTCTTAAATCCGCTGTTCGTTCTGCTAGCAAAAAAGTCCATTTAGCCGTTGAATCTAAAGACTTAACCGCTAGCGAAGCCGCTTTAAGAGAAGCCGTCCGCTTAATTGATAAATCCGTCAGCAAAGGTGTTCAACATAAGAAGACTGCTGCTAGACAAAAAAGCCATCTCCAATCTTTGGTCAATGGTTTAAAGACAAAGTAAAAAAAGAAGGATCATCCTTCTTTTTTTTTGCATTTCATTCAATAAATCCTAACTAACTTTTTCTAGATCTTTTTCCTCATTTTCGTCTTTTTTTTCTATGGTTTCTTGAGGAACAATTCGTTTTTCAAACTCTTCAATCTTTGTGGTATCAGTATGAACAATCGGTTTCCACACTGGTTTTGCAAAACAACTTGCAATTAAAAGAGGAATGTTAATTAAATCAAACCAAGGCCAACAGAATAAATATAGTATTTTTTTATTGGTTGAACAATGAATATGTTTTCTTTCTCTTATCATCACTAGTAAACCTTCAAGGAACATAGATATATAAGAGGTAAGTAAAGAGTAACCAAATCCTTTTAGCCAAATTAACCATGGCAAAGGCTCATGGTGAACAATCGTAATAATAGTACTAGTTATTGGATAAACACTTCCAATAATTAAAATGAATAGTGGAAATGGTGTCATGCTCATTAAAATATCATACATGGACCAACGCGCTTTTCCCTTTTTTAAAGTAAACATACTTTTAATCATTTCCCCTACATGGGAAAAATAGTTTCCTAAGCGTCCTCTTGTCCAACGTATTCTTTGACGAAAGGCAACTCTAAATGAAGTTGGTTGTTCATCATAAAATTGTGCATTTTCACAAAATTCAACTTTCACGCCATGCGTTACGGAATGAATCGTTAGTTCATCATCTTCAGTCAAAGAATGCCATTTCCAGCCATCTTTTAATAAATGAGAGGCAACACAATATCCCGTGCCAGCAATGTTAGTGGTCGTATCAAAGAAGCGTCTTGCTCTACCATTACTCATAATTGCCCGGCAAAAATGGATGCCATAAGCGGCAGATACCGCGTTTGTTTTAAAGTTCTTAGTGTTACGATAACCAATGACTATCTCCGCTCCTGCACAAATTGCATTGTTAATATTCCTTACATAATCTTTATCTACAACATTGTCCGCATCAAAAATAATAAATCCATCGAAATATAAAATACCAAAATCCCTTTCTATATTATGGAATAAATATTCTAATGCCCATCCTTTTCGGGCTCTTGTTTTATCAAATCTTTCATAGACAACACAGTCTAAATCCCGACACACTTTGGCTGTGTTATCATCACAGTTATCAGCGACCACAAAGATAGTTATTAATTCTTTCTCGTAATTTTGCGCTTTCAAACTTGCTATTAAATTACCTATAACTTTTTCTTCATTCCGCGCTGAAATAATAATAGCATATCTTTTATGTTGTGTTGCTTCAGGATATTTTTTATTTTTAGTAAAAACACCAATTAAAATATATATAAAACGATAGGCAACAAGAGCGGAAAAAACAAAGGTAATAATTTTCGTAATTAAATTTAAAACTTCCATATATATATATCTTTACTCCTCAATGTATGCTACCACTATGGTAAACATATTACAAGAAAAAAACTTTTAGCGCTATTTTAAAATAGGTTATTGATAGAAAAATCAACTTCTAATTCGATTTTTAAATAAAAAGTTAAAAACGAATTAAAAACATTTCAAAAGCAAAAAAACGATCAACAACTCCAGATTTAATATCTAAATCCAATTGATAAAGTTCATCAATTTTTTTTAATATCTTTTTATAAGTTATCCTTCTTAAATGATCTCGTGATAATTTGACGCGGTATTCATGAACCCCTAATATACGAGCAATTTCATTATTTGAAGAATACTGTGTGCTTAAATAACTCACTTCACTTAATAAACGAAATTGATTCGCTAACATGCCCACTAACTGGACAGGTTCAGAACCTTCAACTAATAAATCTCGATAAATGGATATGGCTTTACTTTTATCTTTTTTTAGTAGGCAGTCATAAATTAAAAAAGCATTTTCTTCTAAAGGTCTCGCTATCATCGTTTGAATATCATCATAAGTAATGTGATCCGTATATAGCGCTAATTTCTTTGCTTCATTGACAAAACGCATGGCGTCCCCTTCTACGCGTAAGGCTAGTTCAGCTGTAGCATCAGGATCAATGTTTACATTCATTTTTTGAAAGTACTGTTGAATGAAACGTGGCCATTCTTCTTTGGTAATTTCTTTAGCTTCAATTACTTTAGCTTTTACTTTTAATAACTTTACAATTTCGGAACGCTCATTAAGTTTATCCGCTTCTAATACAAAAATTAAATCGGTAAAAGTATTTGGTGACTCTAGATATTCCATTAAAACTTTATAGTCTTGAAGAGATTCAATTTTTTCTTTTGTCTTTGAAGTGCTTAAAAAATAAGGATGATAAACGATGATTGCTTTTCTTTCACCCGTCAATGAAGTTTGATCCGCTTCAAAAACAATATCTTGAATTGTAACTTCATCCGCCATAAATTTAATCACGTGAAAATCATCGATAACTTCAAGGTTATCTTTAATAATTTTTTTACATTGCTTTTCAAGAATCATTCCTTGTGGGCCAAATAAAAGATAAAGCATAGAAGCCCTCCTTATTTCTTTTATAAGTATACCATAAATAGCGATAAGCAAAAAAGAAAGAATAACTTTTTCCCAAAGAAAATGTAAGTGTTCCTTCTTCATCGGTTCGATAATATGATATGTTTAATTCTTTTAGATTGGCGATTGTTTCTTGATTTGGATGGCCATACCGATTATTCTTTCCACAAGATATAATTGCTATTTGGGGATTCACCGCATTTAAAAAAGATAGAGATGATGAAGTTGAAGAACCATGATGACCCAATTTTAAAATATCATGGTGCAAAGATGGATAAGTATAAAGTAATTTACTCTCTATTTCTTTACTTGCATCTCCCATTAAAAGAACTGAAGTTTGATGCGCTCGAAATGATAAAACAAAAGAACGATCATTTTCATTCGTTGATTCATTTCGCCATAAATTAAGATTATGAATCGTAAAAGAAGATAATTGTAAAGGAAAATCTTCATCGATTTCATGAATGTTCTGTACCCATTTCTTTTGTATTAGTTCTATTTTAGCGCCACTATGATCAAAATCATTATGGGTAATGATTAAATGATGAATCTTTTTTATTCTTTTTTTCTTAAAATAAGGAATTAAAACATCTTCTGCTACATTTACATATGATAATCCTCCCGTATCAACTAAAATATTAACCCCATCATTTTCTATCAGTGTTGCGTCACCTTGTCCAACATTAATAAAACTAATTTGATTCTTCTTTAATTGAATTGGAAATGTTCTTATCATAAGAATACTTATCATAATAACTTCTACGGCAATGCTCTTTTTTCGTTCTTTTCTTATGATTTTAATGCAAAGATAGATAAATAAAATCAGTAAAAAAAGGATAAAAGAAAAAGGAATAAAACCTACGTTTATAGGAAAAGAAAAATATTTTAATTCTTGCACCATTTTTTGATAGATCAGTACAAAGAATTTGCTAAGCGGATATAACGATAGATAAGAAAATAAAAGAATTAAAAGTTGTAAAGCATAGAATAACGGCATCATCAAAGATAAAACCGGTGTAAGTAAATTCACACTATAATTAGAATATGCTTGAAATAACATAACGATGCCTTGAATAGATAAGAAAATCACAACTTTTTTCTTTCTTTTCTTTAATGAATATAAAAAAGGTAGTAATAATTGAGTTAAAAGTAAAATACAATACGTCATACGATACTCTATTTGAAATGCATAAAAGGGTTGAAAAAGTAGAAGAATAATTGCCTCATAACTCACCCTTTTTAAGTGAGAAACAGGTATTTTTTCATAATTCAAATAGGCTTCAATTAAGCAACTATAAAATAATCTTTTAAAAAACAATCGTGTTGGTCTTAAAAAATAAAATGGTAAAAGAAAAAGAAAAGAAAAAAATGATTTCTTCTTTTCTATTCTTTTTAATAACCATGAGTACGCTACTGTACCAAAAGAAAGTAAAGTATAAAAATGTAATTCTGTAACATCATCAATTAATGCAGAATTTTCTTTTGTTCCATAATTAAAAAACAACTTTTTAATAACAGCGTACGTTTGAACATCAAAATGATTTGCTAATTCTTTTAACCATTTTTTCTTGCGAAAAGGTTGCAGAAAGTGCTTTTTTTCTCCTTCTACCTTTATTTCATAACGATATCCCTTTTTCTTTAAATAATCTTGAAAATCAAATTGCGATTCTAACGTAACAAAAGAAATTGGCTCTATCTTTCCTTTTAAAGTTAAAATATCTCCTTCTTCTTTTTGATTATTCTTTTCACTCACGTAGAAGCTCCCCTTTATAGATGAAAAAAGATAATAATTTTCCTTTGCTTCTACAACTATTCCTTCATACTGATTACTTTTAATATGGATAGAACGTAATCCAATGAAGAAACATTCTAAAATTAAAAGCATAATGAGTTTTTTATTTTCTTTTTTATAACGGTATAAATAGAACGCTACTAAAAGAAAAAAGAGAACAAATAAGTAGGGATAAAAAAGGGATGAGGCAAAAGTAAATAATATAAAAAGAAGAAATAACGCACTCATGATAAGCAGATATAATTTTTAATTCTTTCAAAGGTTGCGTTACCAATGCCTGGTACTTTTAAAAGATCTTCTAAACATTGAAAATATCCATTCGTTTCTCGGTAATCAATAATGGCTTTTGCAATAGCGGAACCAATCCCTTGAACACTCATAAGTTCTTCTTGATCTGCTTTATTAATGTTCACTTTAATAATTTCAGTAGGCTCACAAATTTCCGTTGTTGTCACTTTAGGCGCAATATAATAGCTTTTTCCATCTTCTAATGAACAAGAAAGAAGAAAAGCTTGGGTATCTGCTTTTTCCGTCACTCCTCCCGCTTTTTCAATTAAATCTTGGAGCGTAGAATTCTTCTTTAAAACGTAATTTCCTGGATGTTCTACTTCTCCAGAAATGGAACAAGCGATATTACCCTGCTGAATAACAGTTGTAACATTTGAATTTCGAATATTTCCAAAAGAAACATTTGGGTCAAACAAAACAAACGTACCTAAACAAAGAAATAAAATCGCCAAAATCATCACTATGGTCTTTCCCATAAAAAAATCACCTCACTATTTAATTAGAGGTGATTTTCATTTTTTCCTAATTTATTTTATAATTTTTTTAAATTATAAGATTTTAATAATTTCAACATCGTAAGGTTTAATGGCTTTAACCGTCACGCGGTCGCCTGGTTTTTTACCAACGATTGCCTCGCCTAAAGCACATTCGTTTGAAATTAAGCCTTTTATTGGGTTAGCTTCAACGGAACCTACAATCGTATAGGTTTCTTCGGTATCATCAGATAAATCATGTAGTACAACAGTTGAGCCTAATTTAACTACACGCACGGAAGAAGACTCTTCAATCATTTGCGCATTCGCTAAAATATCTTCAATTTGTTTAATACGTCCTTCAACTTCAGCTTGTTTAGCACGAGCGGCATCGTAATCAGCGTTTTCAGAAAGGTCGCCTTGTGCACGAGCAGCTTTTAATTCTTCAATAACTTCAGGACGAATATGATCTAATAATTCACGTAATTCTTTTTCTAATTTTGCTTTACCAGATTTGGTAAGAATAACTTTTTCTTGTTCCATCGTCTTTTCTCCTATCTTTTGTCGCATAATATTATAGCAAGATTAGAGAGAAATGTAAAAAGAAATTTAGAACTTTTTCTCGTTTTTTTATAGCGAACCGCTATAAATAATGGAAATCCTATTTTCTTTTTTATTTTTCTTCATCTTTTATACTTTCTTCTTCAATGAAACTTGCTTTTTCATCTTGATTTTTTCTTAACATTCCTCTTTCACGATATTCTGTTGGTGTAATTCCAATTGTATTTTTAAATAAATATACCAAAGAGCGATAATCCGTTAAGCCAACGGCAAAAGCAATCTCTTTAAAATACATATTGGTCGTTAAGATTAACTCTTGGGCTCTTGCTAGACGAAGGTGCGCTATATATTCTTGAATCGTCATATGCATCTTCGATTTAAATAGGCGCTCAAGGTGATTTTTACTATAATTTGCTCTTTCTAAAACATCTTTTAGACGAATCGGAGTGTTATAGTTTTGACGTAAGAAATTAATAACACTTGCTAATTCATTATCAATAAAATCGCCTTCAAATGCATCACTTTGTTCACAAATTTCCATTAATAAACTATAAATTTCAGCGGACACTTTACATTCATTCGCACGTAAGTCTTCACTTAATAAGTCAATGATTTTTACCATACGACCGACGATTTTTTCTTCTTCCACATCATGGATAACATAGCGGTGTTTTTTATAAAGACGATTTACGATTTCCATTACCATTTCATTTTCAAAAATGTGAATAAAAGCAATACGCCATTTTTTACCCTCTACTGGCTTAAAAATATGGTGATAGTAGTTAGGAATAATGAGTAAATCACCCTTTTTTAAAATCATTTCTTCATTATTAATCTCCAAATAACCTTCACCTTCTAAAGTGTACTGAATGAGATATTCTTTAGCCATAGCAAGTTCGTTATAGTATTTAGGACCAATGTTTTGAATTCCGACAATTTGCGCATAAAATAAGTAACGATAATTCGTCGATGGTGCATAATTGTATACCGTTGTTGAGCCGTCTAAAAAATCGTCATAATAGTTCGACAAAATTGATTTCATTTTTCCACTTCCTTTGGTGTTAATTTGCATATTAAAGTGATATAATGATATCGTGAAAAAAACGCTTTCATGATATATTTATATAATAAATGGCATTGTTTTGAATTGCAACTAGTTTACTTGATTTCACAAAGGAGATACAAATATGCAACATACGAAATGTTATAAAAAAGATTATCCAAGGCCACAATTTGTGCGCAATAATTGGATGAATTTAAATGGCACATGGGACTTCGCTTTTGATGATGAAGACGTGGGAATGGAAAAAAAACATTATAAAAACTTTCCCACTTCACAAACGATTTTAGTTCCTTTTTCTTATCAAACAGCAAAAAGTGGAATTCATGATGAAACGCAACATTTTATCGTTTGGTACGCAAAAAAACAACATTTCGAAAAGTTAAAGAAAAATGAACGCTACCTCTTACATTTTGAAGGCGTTGATTATAAAACTATCTTATTTGTTAACGGAAAATATGTCGGAGAACATGAAGGCGGATATTGCCGCTTCTCTTTTGATATTACTTCACATCTTGATAAAAATAACGACGCTTTTATCGTTTTACGCATCGAAGACAATGATTCTTGTTTAAAAGCGCGCGGAAAACAAACTTGGTTAGAT
>FR897028.1:0-4632 GCA_000437235.1 Coprobacillus sp. CAG:826
TTTTTTTTTACTCTTTTTCTCCCTCTTCCTTTATGTGAAAAAATGTGCTACAATTACTTGAGGATTTTTCCTTAACACATTCTGGAGGATTAAAAATGACGATTGATAAACAAACTCCATATGGTGGAATTAATATCTCGATGGAAGCTATTAGTAGTGTAGCGGGATCCGCCACTGCCGAATGCTATGGTGTCGTTGGATTATCTAGCAAAAATTCCATTCGTGAAAATATCAATGAAATGTTAACGAAAGAAAACTACCACAAAGGTGCCATTACTCGTAAAGGCAAAGATGGCTATGAGGTAGATATTTATATTATTGTTGCTTATGGTGTAAAAATCACCGAAGTAATTACCGAAGTGCAAAAAAAAGTAAAATACGTTCTAGAAAAAACGTTCGATATCAAATTTAAAGCAATTAATGTCTATGTACAGGGTATTAAAGTGATTTAACGACCCTCCGTACACATAGGAGGACTTTTAACATGAAGACAATTAATGGACTTGTTCTCAAGCAGATGATTATATCTGGTGCGAACAATTTATATAACAATTATCCAGAGATTGATGCCTTAAATGTTTTTCCTGTTCCCGATGGCGATACAGGTACAAATATGAATTTAACCATCTCTTCTGGCGCAAAAGAAGTGGCCAATAGAACCGATAGCGATGTCTATCCCATCGCTAAGGCTTTTTCTAAAGGTTTATTAATGGGTGCAAGAGGAAACTCTGGTGTTATTTTATCGCAAATTTTTAGAGGTTTTTCTCAAGCCTTAGAAGATAAAAAAATTATTAAACCTACTGATTTAGCTGCGGCCTTTATGAAGGGTAAAGAAGTGGCTTATAAAGCCGTTATGAGACCAGTTGAAGGTACGATTTTAACGGTAATTCGTGAAGCTGCCGAAGCTTTACAAGAAAAAGTCAATGACAATATGAGCATTGAAAAAGCTTTTGATATTCTTTTAAAAGAAGCAAGAGCGTCTTTAAAGCGTACCCCCGATCTTTTACCTGTTTTAAAAGAAGTAGGTGTTGTGGACTCTGGTGCCGCCGGTCTTATTAAGATTTTAGAAGGTTTTGAGTCCGCGATTCATGGTGAAGTCGTCGAAAAGAAAATGGCTACCGTATTAGAAGAAAAGAAAGTTCCTATGGCAGTCGCTATTGAAGGCGAAGAATTCTCCTATTGTATTGAATTTGTGCTTGTTTTAGGCCCAAAAGAAGGAAAAAAGACCTTTGTAGAGAAAAGATTTACCAATATTTTATCGTCTCATGGTGGCTTAGTACGCGTAAAAGCTAGAGAAGATATCGTAAAAGTTCATGTACATACTGAGACACCAGGAACGATTCTAACTTATGCCCAACAATTCGGTGAATTTAAAGAATTAAAGATTGAAAATTTATCGGAAGGTCATACTTGTTTAATTACTGATTTTGATGAACCAGAAGAACAAGAGCCAGAAATGAAAGAATATGGAATTATTGCCGTTTCTGCTGGTGAAGGATTAGACGCCATGTTTAAAGAGTTAAACGTTGATTATATTGTAAGTGGCGGACAAACAATGAATCCTTCGACTGAAGATTTTGTTGACGCGATCAATAAAGTAAAAGCAAAGAAGATTTTAATTCTTCCTAACAATTCCAATATCGTCATGGCAGCGGCACAAGCCTGTGATGTCATTGAAGGCGATGTACAAGCGCAAGTCGTTCCTTCTAAATCCATCCCACAAGGTCTAGTCGCGTGTATGATGTTTAATCCTGACGCTTCTTTCTCAGAAAACTATGAAGAAATGAAAAGAGCGTTAAAAACCGTAAAAAGTGGCCAAGTTACTTTTTCTATCAAAGATACCGTAATTGATGATATTGAGATTAAAAAAGACCATTTTATGGGAATATGTGATAAAAAGATTATTTGTTGTTTAGAAGACAAAATGGAAGCGGCCTATCAACTCATTGAATCCATGATTGATGATATGACAAGCATTATTACCATTCTTTATGGTGAAGATGTTACTGCTGAAGAAGCCGATGCTTTAGTTGGAAAGATTAACGAAAATCACGATGATATCGATGTCGAACTTCGTGAAGGAAAACAACAGGTATATTCTTTTATCATCGGTGTAGAATAATAATAAACAAAATAAAAAAGGGATTTTTCCCTTTTTTTCGTATATAAATGTAGGAGGTGAAAAAAATGGAGTTTACAAAATCAAAAGCTTTACAAGCCTTTTTGCGCGAAAAAGGTATTGAAAAATATGAAGATTTACTCGATATTTTACCTCGTACGTATATGGATTTACATCCTACCGAACTCATCGAATTTAAAGATAAACAAAAAGTCGTTGTCGAAGGAAAATTAGTGAGTACTCCTACCATGGTCAAACACCAAAAACTGACCATTATTCGTTTTTGTTTTGTTTCGAATCAAAATCAATTTTACAATATTGTCGCTTATAATCGCCCTTATTTAATGAAACAATTAAAATTAGGGGAAAATTATGTGATTGTTGGAACGTATGATTACCCGAAACGAGTCATTAATATGGTTTCTATGATTTTTGGAGAAATCAAAGACGAAGATCGCATTCGCCCGATTTATTCTTTACCCGCCGATGTGGAAAATTATCAATTTGTACGTTTATTAAAAAAAGCTTTTGCGCTTCCTTTACATATCGAAGAATATGTGCCTTCTTCTTTACAAGAAAAATATCGTTTATTAGACAAAAAACAAGCCTATTATCAAATCCATTTTCCTAAAACCAGAGAAGAAATCCATCAAGGCTATCGTACATTAAAATATGAAGAGTGCCTTTTATTTAGTTTAAAGACGCAATGGATTCGTTTACAAAATAAGGCGCTAGAAAACGAAAAGAAGGAAAAGATTGATTTAATGGGCATCAACGATTTCGTTCGCCATTTGCCTTATAAACTAACGAAAGACCAATTAAATGCGGTTCGTGAGATTATTTTAGACATGAATTGTCCAACTCTTATGTATCGACTCATTCAAGGTGATGTCGGAACGGGTAAAACTTTAGTAGCGGCGATTGCCTTATATGGAAACTATTTAAGAAACGACCAAGGAGCTTTTATGGCACCTACGGATGCTTTAGCTAGACAACACTACCAAAACTTTATCGAGTTATTTAAAGATACACCTGTTAAGATTGGTTTATTAGTAGGGGCTTTAACCAATAAAGAAAAACAAGAAATCAAAGATGCATTAAAAGAAGGAAATATCGATATTTTAATCGGTACGCATGCTTTATTTAGTGAAGATGTCTTTTATCCTTCTTTAGGTTTAGCAGTCATTGATGAACAACATCGTTTTGGCGTAAACCAAAGAAACCTTTTAGCATCTAAAGGGCCGCGCGCTGACTTGCTACTCATGTCAGCCACCCCAATTCCTCGTACTTTAGCGCTTACGCTATATGGAGATTTAGATATTACTACGATTCAAACGTTCCCGTTTAAAAAAAGAGATATCGTAACGAAAGTATTACCTTCCGATGCGGAAATTTTAGCCATTAAAATCAAAGAAATGCTTGATGCACGTCGCCAAATCTATGTGATTGCTCCTTTAATTGAAGAAAATGAAGGTCAAGCCACTTCTGTACTTCAGTTATATGAAGAATATGAAAATCATTATCCAGGGATGGTCGGACTTTTACACGGAAAACTTTCTCAAGAAGAAAAAGAAGAAGTGTTACAAGAATTTCAAGAAGGAGAAAAATTGATTTTAATTTCCACGACCGTAGTGGAAGTTGGTATTGATGTTAAAACCGCTTCTTTAATGCTCATTTATAACGCGAATCAATTTGGCTTAGCTTCCTTACATCAATTACGCGGAAGAATTGGAAGGGACGGCGAAAAAGCCTATTGCTTCCTTCTTTATGATGGAGAAGAGGAAGAAGAAAAAGAAAAACTTCAAGTTTTAGAAAAAACCGAAGATGGTTTCGTGGTAGCAGAAGAAGACTTAAAAAGAAGAGGGCCAGGCGAATTAGTGGGCGTTAAACAAAGTGGCTTACCCGATTTCCGTTATGTAAACTTCATTCAAGATTTTAAAATGATGGAAGTCGCTAGAGCAGATGCATTAGAAATTATTCGTCATCCTAAAAAAGAAGAAAACCAAGCGATTTTCCAAAAGATGTTACAAGAAGTGGATGATCCCAAACGATAAAAGTAGAAAGGTACGTGCGTACCTTTTTTCTTTCATGAGGAAACGTTGGCTTTTCTCTATAATAATCTTCGTTTTTATGGTAAAATAAATCGATAGAAACAAAGTTTCTAAAAAGAAAGCGAGGTAGGTTGAGATTTCACTCAACTCATAAGATATATGAAAACAATTGTCGTCGATATGATGGGCTCCGATTTAGGCACCAAAGCTACAGTACCAGGATTATTAACTTTTTTAAAAAAGCATCCCGATATTCAAGTCATCGCGGTAGGTAGAAAAGAAGAATTAAAAGAATTGGAAGGAAAATGTGAAATCATCGACACCCCCGATGTCGTTCCTATGGATGTTAGCGCAATGGACGTCATGAGAATGCGTTCTTCTTCGTTAATGGTCGCGATTCAAACGATGAAGGATAGAGGCTTAGACGCGGTGGTATCGGCAGGATCTACGGGTGGTTTTTTA
>FR897028.1:4663-10367 GCA_000437235.1 Coprobacillus sp. CAG:826
GCTACGATTAAATTAAAACTCATTGAAGGCGTCCAAAGAGCGGCTTTAGTGTCACCATTCCCAACCAAAATTAAAGGTAAAAAAGTTACCATTTTGGACATTGGTGCGAATAATGAAAACAATGCTGAACAACTTGTGCAATTTGCTATTTTAGGCTCTATTTATGCGAATAAAATTTTTGATATTGAAGAACCAAAAATTTATTTATTAAGCAATGGGGTGGAAGAAGAAAAAGGCGCTCCAGAAGTAAAAGAAGCGCATCAACTTTTAAAACAAAGAAATATTAAAGGCTTCATGGGAAATGTAGAAGCTAGAGAAGCTCTTGATGGAAGAGCGGATGTTATCGTTACCGGTGGCTTTGCTGGAAATATTTTCTTAAAGTCGGTAGAAGGCATTGCTTCTATGATGAGTGGAATGATTAAAAAAGCCTTTAAAAGAAATGTTTTTTCGGGTTTAGGTTACTTATTATCTAAGTCGGGATTTAAAGAAATGAAACAAACGATGGATTATAAGTCCGTTGGTGGCGCGATGCTATTAGGCGTGAATGGCGTGGTCGTAAAAGGCCATGGTTCTAGTGATGCCTATAGTTTTAGTTGTACCTTAGAAGTAGCGTATAAAATGGTAGAAGCTAACATCGTAGAAAAAATGAAAGAAGGTTTAAAAGCCTATGAAGAACATTAATGAATTATTAAAAAATCTTCACATTCATCCTAACCAAATTTCTTTATTTGAAACAGCGTTTACGCACCCTTCTTATAATGGTGAAGCAAAAACTCAACATCACGATTATGAGCGATTAGAATTTATGGGGGATAGTATTGTGAACTTCGTAGTAGCGGATTTAATTTTCCGTAATTTTCCCAATCGTCAAGAAGGCGATATGACCAAAATTCGAGCAAGTTTAGTTCGAGGAGAATCTTTAGCTAAACATGCGCGTGCACTTCATTTAGGTGATTATATTTTATTAAGTCATGGCTTACAATTAAATGGTGGTAGTGATTCTTCTAAAGTATTAGAAAACGTATTTGAAGCATTTATGGGCGCTACCTACATGGATCAAGGTTTTGACTTTACTTATCAATTATTACGTTCACTTTTTATTGTTGATATTCAAAATTTTGATGAATCGACCATGGTGGATTATAAAACCAGTCTACAAGAAGAAATGCAAATGGATCGTAGAGGTGTGGTGCAATATAAAATTGTGGAACAATTGGGACCTGCTCATGCCCCTATCTTTGTAGCGGAAGTTTATTTTAATGGCTTATGTTTAGGTCGAGGTCATGCTTCGACGAAAAAAGAAGCAGAACAATTAGCAGCAAAAGATGCTTTAAGTAAAAAGGCGGGATAAACAATATGGGTTTATTTAAAAAAATTAAAGAAGCAATATTTGGAAAATCCAATAAGCAAAAAGAAAAATATGTTGCAGGTATGCAAAAATCAAGAAAGAATTTTGCTAACCGTTTAAAAGAATTAACTTCGCGTTATGCAAAAGTTAATGAAGAATATTTTGATGAATTAGAGCAAATTTTAATTGAAGCGGATGTCGGTGTGAATTTAACTTTAGAAATTATTGACGCTACTAAAAAAGAATCACGGCTACAAGGAATGGAAGATCCAAAACAAATTAACGAATTACTCGTGGATAAAATGTTCGTTTCTTACGCCAATCAAGGCGAAAATATCGTAAATGAAGTGCGTTTTGCCCCAGAAGGTGTAACCGTACTTTTAGTAGTCGGAGTTAATGGAGTTGGTAAAACGACCACGATTGCAAAACTCGCGAAAAGATATTTAGACCAAGGAAAGAAAGTTATGCTCGCTGCTGCCGATACTTTTAGAGCAGGAGCTGTAGAACAAATTCAAATTTGGGGCGAACGCTTAGGTATTGAGGTCGTAAGTGGTAAACCGAATAGCGATCCGGCTTCCGTTGCTTATGAAGGCGTAAAAAGAGCGAAAGAAAAGGGTATTGATTTATTAATTGTTGATACCGCAGGACGTTTGCAAAACAAAACCAATTTAATGGCGGAATTAAGTAAAATTCGTCGTGTTATTCAAAAAGAATTACCGGAAGCACCGCATGAAACTTTCTTAATCATTGATGCGACTACGGGACAAAATGGAGTTATTCAAGCCAAAGCCTTCTCCGAAGTTACCCATTTAACCGGTGTAGTGATTACCAAAATGGATGGAACGTCTAAAGGTGGAATTATTTTAGCCATTCGTGATGAAATCGGTGTTCCTGTCCGCTTTATTGGTTTAGGTGAAAAGATGGATGATTTAGAAGAATTTGACTTAGATCAATATCTCTATGGACTTTGTTTAGGAGAAGAAGAAAATGACTGATCTTCAACTTCTTGAATATCGCAATCAATTGCTTTTAACTTATGGAAGCCTATTAACCGATATGCAACGAAAGATGATGGAAGATTATTATCAATATAATCTTTCCTTATCCGAGATAAGTGAAAACTATGGTGTTTCTCGGGCCGCGGTTTCAGACTGCTTAAAGAAAAGCGAATTAAAACTAGAAGATTATGAAAATAAGCTGCATTATCTACAAAAGAAAAAAGAAATGCAAGCCCGTTTAGAAGCATTGAAAAAATTATCAAAAGAAGAAATTCTTGAAGAACTAGAAAGGATGATGGACGATGGCATTTGAATCACTTTCCGATCGTTTTCAACAAATTTTAAAGAAATTAAAAGGGCAATCGAAACTAACAGAAGCTAACATGGATGAAATGTTAAAAGAAATCCGTGTCGCTCTTTTAGAAGCCGATGTAAACTACAAAGTTGTAAAAGAATTCGTGAATGACGTGAAAGAGAAATCTTTAGGACAAGAAGTTTTTAAAGCGTTATCGCCTTCTCAAATGGTCGTTAAAATCGTTCATGATGAATTGGTTGAATTATTAGGCTCCGATCAAAGTGAAATCCGTTACGCGAAAGGAAAACCTACGATTATTATGCTTTGTGGTCTTCAAGGTGCAGGTAAAACTACGACCGCTGGTAAATTAGCGCTTTTAATGAAAAATAAGCTCAAGAAAAAAGTTTTATTAGCCGCTTGTGACGTGTATCGTCCAGCCGCTATTGAACAATTAGATACGATTGCTAAACAAGTCGGTGTCGATATCGTCAATATGGGCACAAAAGTTTCTCCTGTTGAAATTGCTAAAGCAGCCAAAGAAAAAGCGTATCATGATTTTTATGATGTATTAATTATTGATACCGCTGGTCGACTTCATATTGATGAACAACTCATGGAAGAACTCAATCAAATCGAACATGAAGTTCATCCAGAAGAAGTCTTATTACTCGTCGATGCGATGTCGGGTCAAGATGCCGTTAATGTTGCGAATGCCTTTAATGAAAAGCTCGTTTTAACTGGTGTCATTATGTCTAAACTAGATGGTGACGCGCGTGGTGGTGCGGCTTTATCCATTAAACATTTAACCGGTATTCCTATTAAACTCACTGGTGTCGGTGAAAAGATGGAAGACTTAGAATTATTCTATCCTGATCGTATGGCGGACCGTATTTTAGGTATGGGTGACGTCATGACGTTAATTGAAAAAGCCCAAGAAAACTTCGATGAAAAACAAACCCGTCGTACCGTCAATAAAATGATGGAGGGTAACTTTGATTTAGTCGACATGCTAGAACAAATGAAACAGATTAAAAAGATGGGTTCTTTAGGTGGTTTACTAAAATTAATTCCAGGTATGCCGAAGATTTCAAAAGAAGATCAAGAAAGGGCAGAAAAAGAAATGCGTACTGTGGAAGTCATCATTCAATCGATGACCCCGGAAGAAAGAGCGCATCCTGAAATTTTAAAGAACTCTCGTAAAGTCCGTATTGCTCGAGGCTGTGGATTAACGAACGCTGATATTAATCGTATGTTAAAGAAGTTTGATCAAATGAAACAAATGATGCAACAAATGAAACAATATCAAAAAGGCGGGAAAATGCCTCCAATGGGCGGACAAGGTGGCTTCCCATTTAAATAAAATGAAAAAAAGATCGCGGCTTGCGATCTTTTAATTTTTCATAAATTTTTTACCTTTGTTAATAGCGTCTATTTCCCATTTGCCTTGTTCTTGATTCTCAATCTCTTTTAATAAGCGCATATCCGCTTTGGTGAAGGGAAATTGGATAAACAAATCAGGACGTCTTTCTTTAGTAATTCGTAAACTTTCTTTTTTACGCCATTTTTCAATCGCCCCATGATTTCCAGAATAGAGGATATCGGGGACTTTTTTTCCATCATATTCATAAGGCTCGGTATATTGAGGATATTCTAATAAGCCATTTTCAAAAGATTCTTCAATGGTCGATTCTTCTTTAATCGCTCCATCTAATAAACGGATAATTGCATCGCTTACCACCATAGAGGCGAGTTCTCCACCGGTTAAAATATAATCACCAATGGAAAGTTCTTCGTCGATATAAGAAGATATTCTTTCGTCCATACCTTCATAATGCCCACATAAAAGAATGATGTGTTCTTCTTTGCTTAAAGCGTGTGCTTTCTCTTGAGAAAAAGTTTTTCCCCGTGGAGAAAATAGAATTTTTTTCCCTTCTTTTTGCGCTTTTAAAGCATCGATGACGGGTTGACATTTCATAATTAAACCGGCGCCTCCACCAATAGGAGCACTATCGACGCGGCCATATTTATCTTTTGTATAAGAACGGATATCGACGACATCAATAGAAACAACACCTTTAGCAATGGCTCTTTTTAAAATAGAAGTGGAAAGAAAACCTTGGTACATTTCGGGGAATAGTGTTAAAATGGTGATTTTCATTCTAGCCCCTCCCAGTGATGAATCCAAATTTTCTTCGCTTCAATATCGACTTTTTGAATAAAGGCTTTTACAAAAGGAATCAGTATATCTTTTTGGGCTTTTCTTTCAATTCTTAAAGTTGCGTAACTTGCATATTCTTCTATTTTTTTGACTTTTCCTAAAAGCGTATCGCTATCATAAACTTCTGAACCTAATAAATCACTATAGAAATATTCATTTTCTAATAAAAAGGAAAGATCTTTTTCCACTTGAACGTATTCATTTATATGAGGAGTAAGCGCATCAATAGAAGGAATTTCTTTAAATTGAACGAAATCAAAAAGACCATCTTTACGGAAAGATTTAACGGTAACTTCTATCCGTTCATCCGTTTTTTCATTCCATAAATAGACATGGTTGTTCTTTTGGTAGCGATCATAGCTAAAGTGAGTAGAGCAAAGAATCTTTGCTTCTCCTTTTAATCCACAAGTTTTAACGATTTTCCCTAGTGTTAAATATTCCATAATGTTTTGCTCCTCAATATAAGAAAAAAGATAAGGTTAGTCCTCATCTTTTTCAATTTGATCAAATGATTCAAATTTGAGAATAATTCTCTTGTTTTCGGTTTTACCAGCAATGGACATGACTTCGCGAAGCGCATCAGCAATGATGCCTTTACGGCCAATAAGTCTTGCGGTATCTTCAGGATCACTGAAAATCATTAAAAGAACTTCTTTTGGATTTTCACTGGGCATTTGACTGATCATTATCTCTTTATTATCAACGATATCGTCGACTAAAGTATGAATGATCTTCTCGTAATCCATGATTATTCTCCTTTTTTGGTTTTCTTGCCTTCTGCGTATTTTGTCATAATACCTGCTTTAGAGAATAAAGCACGAGCGGTATCACTTGGAAGAGCACCA
>FR897028.1:10381-66742 GCA_000437235.1 Coprobacillus sp. CAG:826
TGGAAGAGCACCAGCATTTAACCATTTTAAAGCAAGTTCTTCATCGATCTTTGCTGCATTGTTGACATCTTCTGGATCATAATATCCAATTTGTTCGATGAAACGACCATCACGTGGGTAACGGCTATCGGCGGCAACGATACGATAAGAAGGATCTTTATGACGACCGGTTCTTGTTAATCTAATTTTTACTGACATAATTTTAATCTCCTTTTTCTAACATGACTATTGTATAGGATTACGTATTGACTGTCAAGTATTTTTACTTAACATGGCAATTTTTTCTATAAGTGGAAAGTGAAAAATTTTATTCATTATACAGGGAGACTTTTTTAGTTTGTTAAACAGGGAAATCGACTTGCAAAGCATCTTTTAATTATTTATAATTAAGTTAATTGGAGTGGAGAAAAAAGAAGTCTCCACTCTTTCTATGTAAATTTCTGGAGAATTTATTCTATTTGAAATTGAAATAGCGTTTCTTTTCTTTGCTTGAGAATCAAAAAAAGAAATGTAAAATATATTCTCAAAGAAAGGAACATATAGTCTAAATGTCTCATTTTTAGAGCGAAGGACTATATAAAAAAAGAATGAAAAAATTTTTAGAAAAGCTTTTCCATGTGTCGGAAAAAGGATCATCGATTAAAAATGAAGTTATTGGTGGTTTAATTACTTTTATTGCTATGTGCTACATTTTACCAGTCAATGCTTCCATTTTAAGCGCAATGGGAATGAACACAATGGGTGTCTTTGCGATGACCGCGTTAGTCGGTGCCTTAGTCACATTTATCATGGGCTTTGTAGCAAACTATCCAGTTGTATTAAGCGCCGGTATGGGACTGAATGCTTATTTAGCTTATACCATTGCTGGAAGTGCTGGATTTACTTGGCAACAATGCATGATTTTACTTACGATTTCAGGTATTTTATTCTTTGTTTTCTCATTAACGCCCGTTCGTAAAATCATTATTGAATCCATTCCTAAAGATTTACAATTAATCATTTCAAGTGCCTTAGGGGCATTTATTTGTTTTGTAGGTCTTAAAAACTCAGGTGTTATTGTTCAAGATGGTGGAACCCTTGTTACCTTAGGCAGCTTATTAAATCCGTCTACTTTAATTGCGATAGTTAGTATTATTTTATGTTTTGGCATGATGTTCTCCAAAAATAAAATTTTATCAACTTTAGCAATTCCTATTTGCATTTTGTTTGCCGCTATTGCGGGTGTTATCGTTTCTTCCATTATGATTTCCAATGGTAATTTAGATTACGTCGCTGGGAGCTGGATTTATAAGTCTGAAACTTTACAAAATATGGCCGTTAAATTACCGATTGCGCCTTGGTTAGAAAAAGATATGCAATGGGGTATGAGCGGAGTAAAGGATGTTTTATTCTTTGGTTTATTAGATTCTAATTATTCAGGACAAGATTTCCAAAGCGATATCGTCAAAGTATTCTCTAATCCAACTTCTTATGTTGCTATTTTCTCATTAATGTTTGTTAACTTATTTGACACGACTGCAACTTTATTGGCCGTAGGAAGAAATACCGGAATTATTAATGAAGAAGGAAAAATGCAGAATTATCAAAAAGCCGTATTAGCGGACGCTGTTGGCGCGGCTGTATGCGGCCCATTAGGAACCTCTACCGTTACTTCTTTTGCGGAAAGTAATATTGGTGTAGAAATGGGAGCTAAAACTGGCTTAGCCGCGGTTGTAGCGGGCTTAATGTTCTTATTATCCGGATTTATTTATCCAGTATTTTCTATCTTTACAGCAGGCTCAGTAACCGCTCCTGCCTTAGTTTGTGTGGGTGCAATGATTTTCGTAGGTAATTTTAAAGATATTAACTTTAGTGATCGGGTAGTGGCTTTTACCGGCTTTATCATGGTAATTTTCTCGCTTTTAACTTATTCGATTGCTTCAGGTATTGGTATTGGTTTAATTGCTTATGTAGTGATGATGCTATTTTCTAAAAGAAGAAAAGAAGTCTGCTTACCTATTTATATTATTACTTTGTTCTTCATTTTATCGTTTGCACTATCGGCGATGCTGCCATTATTATAAGTAAAACATCAATTTTCTTCATTTTGGCTAGTCAAAATTAATTTTTTTACAAAATTTTAAAAAAATGTTGATTTTTATAGTCGATTTTGATAGGATTATATCGCGTTAGAAAACGGGAAGGAGAACTTAACGATGAACAACAATTTAGTAAAAGAAATTACCGCTTCTCAATTAAAAAAAGACATTCCAGAATTCGGTTCTGGTGATACCATTCGTGTTAACGTTCGTATTATTGAAAACAATAAACAACGTGTCCAAGCTTTCCAAGGCGTTTGCTTAGCTCGCCGTGGTAGTGGTGTCTCCGAAACTTTCATTGTACGTAAAGTTTCCAATGGTGTTGGTGTAGAAAGAACATTCCCACTTCATTCTCCATCTATTAGCTCCATTGAAGTCTTAAAACGTGGTAAAGTACGTCGTCATAAGATTTACTACTTAAGAAAATTATCTGGTAAATCTGCTCGTATTAAAGAAATTCTTTAATGCTCATTGGGCCCTTTCTCATAAGGGCCTTTTTTTCAGTTTTGATAACTGCATTTTTGTGGTAAAATATAGAATAAGAAGCAGGTGAAATCCGTATGAAATCAAAAAAACAAGTCATTCTCAATATTTTTACGGCCCTTGTCGTTATTTTTAGTATTAGTTTTTGCTTGTTTAGATTTTTAACGGGTGGAGTCATTATTGATGGAACTTCAATGTCACCTACATTAGGTGATTTATCAGAAGGAAAAACGATAAGAACAACTTATCGAAAAAAACATCTCAAACGGTTTGATATCATCATTTTTGATAGTAAGGCTAGAGGAGAGCGCTTAATTAAGCGGATTATTGCTTTACCAGGAGAAACAGTCTCCATTGATAATATAACCGGTGAAATCACCATTAATGGCAAAATCGTTTTACAAAACTTTATTCCAACTGATGATGCCCAAATGAAGTGGGAACAGACGAAAAGATCAACATGTGTGGGATCCTATAACATGGCTTGTGGAAAAGAATTAACCATACCTAAAGGCTATTATTATGTTTTAGGTGATAACAGAAATCCGGGTAAATCATTAGATTCTGAACATGGATTAGGTTTAGTACCTTATGAAGAAATTGATGGTGTGTTATGGTATATCGACACCATTTGTGAAGAAATTGGGCAAGCAAATAACGAAAGAGTATGTGTAAAAAAGAAAAAAATTAAAAAACAATATTTTTAAAAAAGGAGGCGAGATAGATGCAACAAAAGAGTATTCATTGGTTTCCAGGCCATATGAAAAAAGCGCTAAAAGAAATTGAAGAGCGCTTAAAAATCATGGATGTTATTATTGAAATTGTGGATGCTCGTGCACCTATATCGAGTCGCAATCCTTATTTAAAAGATTTAGCGCCACAAAAAAAACGTTTAGTCGTTTTAGCGAAAAAAGATTTAGCGGATGAAGAAGAAACCAAACGTTGGGTGGAATATTTTAAAAATGAAGGAATTATTGCACTTCCGCTAGATTTAACTTATCCTAAATCGGATGCTGAATTAAAAAAAGCCATTCAATCTTTAGGAAAAGATAAATGGGAAAAAGATCAAAGAAGAGGATTAAAACCTCAACCTTTAAAAACGATGATTATTGGTATTCCAAATGTCGGAAAATCGACGTTAATCAATCGGTTAAGCCGTAGAAATGCCGCTAGTGTACAAAATACACCCGGGCATACTAGAGCGCAACAATGGATTAAAGTAGACCAACTCTTCGAATTATTAGACACGCCAGGAATTCTTCCTATGCAATATGAAGATCCTACTTATAGCATGCATTTAGCGTGGCTAGGATCCATTAAAGAAGATATCTTACCTTTAACTGTAATTGCCACAGAACTGCTTTCTTTCTTAAAAGAATATCATAGTGCAAAGTTAGAAAGTCGCTACCAAATAGAAGGACTAAAAGATATGTCTTTAGAAGAAATTTGGCTTCAAATCGCTAAGAAAAGAGGCTTATTAACTAAAGGTGAACCCGATGTAGAAAAAGCAGAGCGTTTACTTTTAAAAGAATTCAAAGATGGCACTTTAGGTAGAATCACTATTGAAAAGAGGGAAAGTGCATGTTAACATACGAAAAAGAATTTTTTGAGCAAGGCTATCACCTCATTGTTGGTTGTGATGAAGCAGGCCGTGGTCCTTTAGCAGGTCCTGTGGTTGCGGCAGCTTGTATTCTTCCAAGTGACTATCATAACGAAGATATTAATGATTCCAAAAAATTAACCGATAAAAAAAGAAGAGCGTTATTAGATGAAATTGAAAATCATGCAATTGCCTTTGGAATTGGTATTGTAAGCGCGGAAAAGATTGATGAAATCAATATTTATCAAGCCAGTCGATTGGCGATGAATATGGCCATTGAAAATATGGCTCATCAATTTGATTTGGTTTTAACGGACGCGATGCCTTTATTTGGCTATGACGTTCCTGTTATTGACATTATTAAAGGTGATGCGAGAGCGCAATGTATTGCCGCGGCTTCTATCATTGCTAAAGTAACAAGAGATGAAATGATGGAATCTTTAGATGAACTTTATCCGCAGTATGGTTTTAAACACCACAAAGGTTATGGTACAAAAGAACATCTTCTTGCTTTAGATAAATATGGACCAATTCCAGGTATACATCGTTATACTTATGGTCCTGTACAAAGAGCGATGAACGAACAATTATCCCTATTTGATTAGGGATTTTTTTCTTTTCTTCGTATTAAAAAAGAAAAGGAGAAAAAATATGAGTACAGGAAAAGGAAGAGGAAGAGAAGTTTTACTTTATTTAGCGATAAAGCATCATGGAGAATGGGAAAGTATTTTAAATGCGTTAGAAAAGAAAGAATATATTGATGAAGAAGAACTACAAAGAGTGATTTCAGTTAATCGTGCGAATTATGTCACGATTATTGATGACGATTATCCAGAAGATTTAAAAAAGATTTATAAACCACCATTTATATTATTTTATTATGGGAATTATGACTTGCTTCGTTTACCGCGCCTTGCGGTGGTAGGATCAAGGAAATGTACAGAATATGGAAAAAAGTCGGTGAAGAAGGTGATTCAAGAATTACAATCTCAACTGGTTATTGTTTCTGGCTTAGCCAAAGGAATTGATGCAACTGCGCATCTTACGGCTATAGAAACCAAAGCGCCCACAATTGCAATTTTAGGAAGTGGAATTGATCTATGTTATCCGAAAGAGAATCAAAAAATTTATGATTATATAAAGGAAAACGGATTGTTAATCAGTGAATATCCTTTAGATACCGCACCGAATCAAGATCATTTTCCTACGCGAAATCGTTTAATTGCCGCTTTATCCAATGCAACTTTAGTAGTAGAAGCTTCAGAAAAATCAGGGACAGCGTATACGATTCAAGCAGCACTAGAATTTGGAAAAGACATCCTATGTATCCCGCATTCCATTTTTAGTGAACATCATTATACCAATCGGTTAATTCGTGAGGGCGCTACTTTAATAGAGAAAGGTCAAGACATCCTAGAAGAATTCAAATTAGAGTAAAAAATTTTTTATTTAATTTATTTAAATAAATATATAAGGAATAAAAAAGCGTTATTGACATTAGATATTGAACGCATAATAATGAAATGCTGAAAGGAGTGATTCTATGAAGCTAGTCATAGTTGAGTCACCAGCCAAATGTAAAACGATTGGAAAGTATTTAGGTAATGATTATAAAGTCATGGCGTCGTATGGACATATCCGCGATTTAGCCACTACCGGTAAAGGAGGATTAGGTGTTGATATCGAACACGATTTTGCGCCACATTACATTGAAGACAAAACCAAAGCCAAAATTATTACCTCATTAGAAAAAGAAGCGCAAAAAGCTTCAGAAGTTTTACTCGCTACCGACCCTGACCGTGAAGGGGAAGCGATTGCCTGGCATTTAGCCGAAGTTTTACATTTACCTGTCGACCAAACCAAAAGACTAGAATTTCATGAAATTACTCGTCCAGCCATTCAAAATGCGATTGAACATCCTCGAACCATTAATATGGATTTAGTGGAATCCCAAGAATGTCGTAGAATTCTTGATCGTATCATGGGCTTTAAATTAACGGGCCTTTTAAAGAAAAAGATTAAAATGGAATCCGCGGGCCGTGTGCAATCCGCTGCTTTAAAATTAATCGTGGATCACGAAAAAGAAATTGAAGCCTTTGTTCCTGAAGAATATTGGACGATTCAAGGATCCTTATCCGTAATAAAAAAAGAGCTTCCTATTAAATTAGATAAAATTGATGGTAAGCAACCACAAATTCATAATGAACAAGAAGCACAAAGCATTTTAGATGAATTACCGAGTGCTTTTAAAGTGGATAGTGTGATTAAAAAGGCCAAGAAAAAAGAACCTAAGGCTCCTTTTATTACTTCCACTTTACAACAAGAAGCTTTCAATCGTTATAAATTCTCAACGAAGAAAACCGCGTCCATCGCCCAAAAGCTTTACGAAGGTAAAACGATTGGCGATGAAATTACCGGTTTAATTACTTATATGAGAACGGACTCCGCTCGTCTTTCTTTACAATTCGTTGAGTCAGCGGAAAAGTACATTCTTGAAAATTATGGGGAAGCTTATTTAGGAAAAGTCCATATTGCTAAACAAAAAGGACAGGTACAAGATGCGCACGAAGCCATTCGTCCAACTTCTTTAAAACGTACTCCAGAAATGATGAAAGAATATTTATCTCGGGATGAGTATCAACTTTATAAAATGATTTACTATCGTACTCTTGCGTCTTTAATGAAAGCCAGTGAATACGAAGTAACCACCATTTTAATGAACGTAAAGAATTATGTCTTTAAAGCAGAAGGCGAAACCTTAGTCTTTGATGGCTATGAAAAAATCTATCGAAGTGCTGAAGATGAAGAAAAAACAAATACCCTTCCTAAAGTGGAAGAAGGCGCAACTTACGACGTAAAAGAAATGACCAAAGAACAACATTTCACCAAAGCGCCGGCGCATTATTCGGAAGCAAAAGTTGTTAAACTTATGGAAGAATTAGGTATTGGTAGACCATCTACTTATGCTTCTACGATTCAAATTCTTCTTAAGAGAAAATATGTAGAAAGTGAATCTGGTTATCTAATTCCAACCCGTGAAGGTAAAATTACAGCGGATTATTTAGATAAGTATTTCTTACGTTTAATTAATACGACCTTTACTGCGGAAATGGAAGAAGATCTCGATAGTGTAATGCGTCATAAAGAGACAAGATTACATCTATTAAAATCTTTCTACGATTTATTTATGCCGATTTATGAAGCGGCAGTGGATGGTGATTATACCATTCCTATTCCTGAAGAAACTTATGGTACTTGCCCAGAATGTGGCTCAGCCTTAGTGAAAAAACATGGTGCTTATGGTGATTTTATTGCCTGTAGCAATTATCCAAAGTGCAAATATAAAGTCGTGGAGAAAAAAGAAGCACCGAAACCAACAGGCGAACTTTGTCCAAAATGCGGACATGAAATGGTATATCGTAAAAATAAAAAAGGTGAGGTCTTTGAAGCTTGTAGCAATTATCCTCATTGTCATTACATTAAAGGGGCGGAGCCGAAAGAAAGAATCGTTATTAAAAAGTGCCCTGATTGTGGCGGAGATTTGATTTTAAAACCAGGGGTAAGAGGAAGAAGTCCTTTCTTAGGATGCTCCAATTATCCACGCTGTAAGCATATTGAAAAATACGAACCAAAAGATGAAAAAGAAAACGGGTAAACCCCGTTTTTTTATGCTATACTGAGAAAAGAAAGAAGGAATGAGCATGGAAAAAATACAAATTATTGGCGCGGGACTTGCGGGCTCAGAAGCTGCTTATTATTTAGCGAATAAAGGCTACCAAGTTGTGCTTTATGAAATGCGTCCAACAAAAATGACACCCGCTCATCATACTTCTTTATTTGGAGAACTTGTCTGCTCCAATTCTTTAAAATCCAATCGCTTAGAAAATGCTTGTGGTTTATTGAAAGAAGAAATGCGGCACATGGGTTCGTTAACCATGGAAGCCGCTGAGGTTTCTAAAGTTCCTTCTGGTCAAGCTTTATCCGTGGATCGCACGCTTTTTGCTTCAACAATTACAGAGAAGATTAAGTCGCATCCCAATATTCAAATCATTGAAGAAGAAATTAAAGAAATCCCAGAAGGAATCGTAATTTTAGCTTCAGGGCCTTTAACTTCTTCAAGTTTAACGCGAGCTCTTCAAGAAAAAATCGGTACAGAAACGCTTTCTTTTTTTGACGCATGTTCCCCCATCGTTGAAAAAGACTCCATTGACTTTACCAAAGCTTATTATAAATCTCGTTATGAACAAGGGGATGATTCGTATATTAATTGTGCGATGAATAAAGAAGAATATGAACGTTTTTATGACGCTTTAGTTCATGCGGAATTAGCCCCACTTCATGACTTTGATCGTGTAAATTATTTTGAAGCGTGTATGCCCATTGAAGCCATTGCTAGAAGAGGAGAAAAGACGCTTCGTTATGGACCTTTAAAACCAATGGGGTTAAGAAGAACACCAGAAGATCGTCCTTATGCGGTCGTGCAACTACGGCAAGATAACGTTTCCGCCAGTTTATATAACATTGTTGGTTTCCAAACCAATTTAACTTATGCAGAACAAAAAAGAGTGTTTTCGATGATACCAGGATTAGAAAACGCTACCTTTGTTCGTTATGGATTAATGCATCGAAATACCTATTTATGTGCACCAGCTTGTTTAAACGAAAACTTGACGCTAAAGCAAGATGAAAATGTTTATGTAGCTGGGCAACTTTCTGGTGTTGAAGGCTATGTCGAAAGCGCTGCGACAGGACTATTAGCAGCAATATATATTGATCAAAAATTAAAAAAAGGTCATGTTGAAATCATTCCACAAACTACTATGTTAGGCTCTTTGGTGTTTTATATTACGCATGCTGCGGTGAAGCATTTTTCACCGATGAACGCTAATTATGGCATTATGTATCAAGTTTCAAAAGATCGTTTAGCGGTAGCGGACCGCTCCCTTGCTTCTTTAAAAGAATGGTGGGACCATATCCATGAATGATTTAGTGAAACTTTTTCAAGACTATCTTTTGTTAGAAAGAAATTATTCTACGCATACAAAAGATGCTTATGTTCGAGATATAGAAGAATATTTAAAATTTTTAGAAGACATGGATAAAAATATTTTAGAGGTAAAAAATACGGATATTCGTGACTTTTTGACGATTCAAATGATGCATGGAATTTCAAAAAGATCTATTAAAAGAAAGCTGAGCGCTTTACGGCATTTCTTTAAATTTTTAGTGGACCGCGAGTACGTCAAAATGAATCCTTTTCTTACGATTACTTCGCCGAAAGTAGATAAAAGATTACCCGAGTTTCTTTATTATGAAGAAGTCGAAAAGTTATTAGCGCAAAATGCTTTAAGAACCGATCATTTGATGATTCGTGATCAAGCGATTATCGAATTGCTTTATGCTTCGGGCATGCGGGCTTTTGAAATTTGCACTTTAGAAATTTTTAATATTGACTATGGAAATCGTTGCTTACGTATCGTAGGTAAGGGGAATAAAGAAAGAATTATTCCTTTTTCAGTGACGGCGAAAGACGCGATGGTTCGTTACCAAAAAGAATTACGACCGACTTTATTAAAAAAGAATCATGACGAAACATTACCGGATACTTTCTTTTTAAACGACCAAGGAAAAGCATTAACTACCCGGGGATTGGAATTTATTTTAAAAGAGATTGAAAGAAAGACCGGTGTGTATCTTTCGCTTTATCCACATAAAATGCGACATACTTTTGCCACACATTTATTAGATAATGGCGCAGATTTAAGAGTCATTCAAGAACTTTTAGGACACGCTTCTTTATCAACCACCCAAATCTATACACACGTGAGCATGGAGAAGATGCAAACGACCTATTTTAACGCGCATCCAAGAGCGCATAAAAAAGAATAAAGTGTCGAAAACTATATAAACTATTTATATAATAAATAAATATTGATTTTCCTTTGCTATCCATGATAGAATAAATAGGCTCTTGAAAAAAGAGACTACACACATTATGGATTCAATTATCGGTTCCCTTTGCGCAAGGGCGTTTTTATAGGGGGTAATTGTTCGAAGTAATGGAGGAAAAAACAAAATAGGAGGAAGTTCTCATGGAAGAAGAACAAAAGGAAGTTGCTTTAGAAGAAGCAACCGAAAATGTCATGGAAACAGTAATGCATGATCCAGATGCACCTGTCATCACCATGAAAAAATTATTAGAAGCGGGTGTTCACTTTGGACATCAAACCAGAAGATGGAACCCAAAAATGGGTAAATACATCTATGGTGCTCGTAACGGCGTATACATTATCGATTTGCAAAAGACTGCCGCTATGATTGATACCGCTTATAAAGCTTTAAAAGCCATCGTTGATGAAGGCGGAAAAGTACTTTTCGTTGGTACTAAGAAACAATGCCAAGATGCCGTTAAAGAAGAAGCCCTTCGTTCTGGTTCATTCTTTATCACCGCTCGTTGGTTAGGTGGTACTTTAACTAACTTTAAGACCATTCAAACACGTATTCGCTATTTAAAGAGCTTAGAAAAGATGGAAGAAGATGGAGAATTCGATGTTCTTCCAAAGAAAGAAGTAGCCTTACTTCGTAAAGAAAAAGAAAAATTAACCCGTAACTTAGAGGGTATTAAAGAAATGCGTAAGATTCCAAATGCTATCTTTGTCATTGATCCACGCATTGAACACAACGCTGTTGCTGAAGCTCATAAATTAGGTATTCCAGTGTTCGGTATTGTTGATACCAACTGTGATCCAGATGAAGTTGATTATGCCATTCCAGCAAACGACGATGCCATTCGTTCCGTCCGCTTAATTTTAGCGGTTATGGCCGATGCAGTTGTCGAATCTAAAGGTGGACAAACCTTAGTCGCTTATACCAAAGATGAAGGTGATGGCGATGTCACTATGACCGATGCAATTCAAGCCGTTGATAAAGCTGATGCTGAAAAGAGAGCAGCAGCACAAAAAGCTAGAGAAGAAAAAGAAGCTAATGGTGGCGAAAGACGTCAAGGAAAACGCACCGGTAGAAAACCTGCTCCAAAAGCAGAAGATAAATCCGCCGAAACCACCGCAACTGTTGAAGAAAAAAAGGAGTAATGAAACATGGCTGCACCTACAATGATTGAAGCAATTAAAATTTTAAGAGAACGTACCGGCGCTGGTATGATGGACTGCAAAAAAGCTTTAGAAGAATCCAATATGGACTTAGATAAAGCTTGTGACTGGTTAAGAGAAAAAGGTATTGCAAAAGCTGCTAAGAAATCCGCCACACGTATTGCTGCTGAAGGATTAACCGTAGTAAAAGTGACACCAGAAGGTGATAAAGCCATTATTTTAGAAATTAACTGTGAAACCGACTTCGTTGCTAAAGGTGATGCCTTTAAGCAATTAGTCAGTGATGTCGCTGAACTTCTTTTAAAAGAAGAACCAGCTTGCATTAACTGCGCTAAAGAAATCGTTAAAGATTTATTCACAGATGCTACCGTTAAAATTGGTGAAAAACTCGACTTACGTCGTTTTGAAATTTTACACAAAGCCGAAGGTCAATCTTTTGGTTACTATATCCACATGGGCGGAAAAGTTTCTGCTATTGTTTTATTAGCGGAAGATGATGCTGCCGTTGCTAAGGATTTATCCATCCACATCGCAGCCAATAAGCCATTATATTTAACCAAAGAAGATATTCCTGCTGACGTCCTTGCTCATGAAATGGAAGTTCAAATGGAAGTCTCCAAAAATGACCCACGTTTAGCGGGCAAACCAGAAGCCGCTTTAAAGAAAATTGTTGAAGGAAAAGTGAATAAAATCTTCTCCGAATCCGTTCTTGCTGATCAAGAGTACTTAATGGATGATTCTTTAACTGTTGGCAATTATTTAAAACAACATAACTTCCACATCGTTCATTTCGTTCGTTATGGCGTTGGTGAAGGTATTGAAAAACGTCAAGATAACTTCGTTGAAGAAGTCATGAACCAAGCAAAATAAGGGGCACTCTTTTGAGTGTTCTTTTTTTAAAGGAGGAAGCCCATGAAGCCCTATAAAAGAGTACTATTAAAACTAAGTGGAGAAGCATTACAAGATAAGAAAAATCATATGATATTAGATGCCGAAGCTTTAAGCAAAATTGCACATGCGATTAAAAGCATGAAAGAAGAAGGCGTTGAAGTATCCATTGTTATTGGTGCTGGTAATATTTGGAGAGGTAAACTTGCCGATATGATTGGTATTGAAAGAACAACCGCTGATTATATGGGAATGTTAGGAACCATTATTAATTCTTTAGCTCTTCAATCCGCTTTAGAAAATGATGGAATGCAATGCCGCGTATTAAGTTCAATTGAAGCTAAAGCGGTTTGTGAACCTTATATTCGTCGTCGTGCCATTCGCCATTTAGAAAAAGGTAGAGTTGTTATTTTTGCAGGGGGCACGGGAAATCCTTTCTTTACCACGGACACAACTGCTTCACTTCGCGCAATGGAAATCGGTGCAGAAGCCGTCTTAATGGCGAAAAATGGAGTAGATGGTGTCTATACCGCTGACCCCAATGTTGATCCAAAGGCAGAGTTTATTTCTGAAATTACTTATAAAGAAATGTTAGCGAAAGAACTCAAGGTTATGGATTTAACTGCGGTAAGTTTATGTATGCAAAGCGGTATTGAAATTGTCGTATTTAATATGCAAAATTCCGAAAACTTCAAACGTGTAGTTAAAGGAGAACGCATCGGAACAAGAATTTTGAAAGGAGAATAAATTATGGATGAATTAGTATTAGAATGTAAAACCAAAATGGGAAAATCAATTGAAGCTTTACGCTCTCAATTAGTGACCCTTCGTACAGGAAGAGCAAGCCCGGCAATTTTAAACAATATTGAAATTGATTATTATGGTTCACCCATGCCAATCAATCAAATCGCTTCCATCTCTTCACCAGAACCACGTCAACTTTTAATTAAGCCTTATGATAAAGGTGATATTAAAGCCATCTTAACCGCATTAAATGGTTCAGATTTAGGTATTAACCCAATTAACGATGGAACCTCCATTCGTTTAATCTTCCCCGCTTTAACCGAAGATAGAAGAAGAGATTTATCGAAAAACGCCAAAAAATATGGCGAAGATACCAAAGTCGCTATTCGTAATGTCCGTCGTGAATATATGGATTTCGTAAAAGCGGACAAAGAAACACCAGAAGATATGCGTCGTCGCTTAGAAGAAGACCTTCAAAAAGAGACCGATGCCGCGATTAAAATGGTGGACGAAATCGTTAGCGAAAAAGAAAAAGAAATCATGTCGATTTAAGGGTGAGAAATTTCTCATCCTTTTTCTTTTTTTTGTATCATTAATGGCCTCTTATAATGTATAATGTAAATACATTATAAAAAAGGAGGGTTCCATTTTGAAAAAGAAAGAAGAAACTGCTTTTCAATTAACAAAACCATTAACGCATGTGGCTTTCATTATGGATGGAAATGGACGCTGGGCGAAAAAAAGATTATTACCCCGTCATTTAGGTCATAAAGAAGGCTGTAAACGTATTATAGAAATTTTTGATGTTTGTAAAGAATTTCATATTCAAGTTATGTCTTTATATGCATTTTCTACCGAAAACTGGAAAAGGCCACAAGATGAAATTCAACATCTTTTTGAATATTTAGAAGAATTTTTCCATCGTGAAATTGATCATCTAATGAGAGATGGTGTTAAAGTAAGAACGATGGGAGATTTATCTCGCCTTCCTAAAAGAACGCAAGACGTCATTCAAGAAGCAAAAGAAAAAACCAAAAATAATCAAAACTATGTTTTTAATATTTGCTTAAATTATGGCGGTAGAGATGAAATTATTCGCGCCATTAGAAAATATAGTGCGGATGAAAATAAAGAAGAATTAACTGAAGAAACTTTTTCTCATTATTTAGATTCTGCCGGTCTACCCGATGTAGACTTATTAATTCGTACTTCAGGTGAACAAAGAATTTCTAATTTTATGCTTTGGGAACTTGCTTATGCAGAAATGGTCTTTACCAAAACTTGTTGGCCTGATTTTAAAAGAAAACAATTTATCTCTTGTTTAGAAGAGTATCAATCGCGTGATCGTCGATATGGAGGACTTAGTAATGGAAAAGATGCAAGTAAATAAAATTTCAGAAGATACTAAAAAGTCCATGTGGACGAGAACGATTACCGCGGCTATTTTAGCGTTAATTGGTATTCCAACGATTTTAATCGGCGGATGGTGGTTTTTAATTTTTATTTCCGTCGCGCTATTAATCATTATTCACGAATTTATTAACGCGCCAATTCATAAAAGATATTCTACCTTTGTCCATGGGTTTATTTATGTTATGACGTTTTCATTTGTATTTTGGATTATGGCCAAAAATAATATGGAAAATGTTGCTGCGGATAACTGGGTAGAATCATGGTCGTTTGAAAGTGGCTTCTTTACCATTATTAACCGAGATGGAAAAGACGTTACATCGGCAAGTATTTCGGTTTCTACTATTGGAGTAGCTACAACAATATTTGTTTTATTTTTCTTATCCATATTAGATAAAAACTTTGGAATTAATGATGTAACTTATCTATTTACCATGTCCGTCTTTATTGGTATCGCAATGCAGGCGATATTATTCCTACGCTATTTTCCAAAGCAAGCATTTGTAGATGCTTCCGTTGGAAGAGGATGGGATGAAGCACAAATCAATTTAATTATGCCGAATACATTCCAAACTTCATTGTTGCTATTTTATGTAATTATTGGAACATTTACTACCGATATTGGGGCTTATTTTACAGGGGTTTTATTTGGAAGAAATAAAATGAATGAAAGAATTTCTCCTAAGAAAACCTGGGAAGGTTTCTTTGGTGGTGTCATTCTATCTTTTGTTGTAAGTGCAGGATTTGCCTTTGTCTGTTGTAAAGTGGGGCATCCTTTACTTCCTATTTTAGATCATAAGCATTGGTATTGGATTTTGATTTTATCTTTCCTAATGCCATTTATTGCTAATTTAGGTGATTTCATTTTCTCCGCTTTAAAAAGACATTTTGAAATTAAAGACTATGGTTCTTTATTAAGAGGCCATGGCGGTGTATTAGATCGTGTTGATTCCCTTCTTTGTGTAGCGCTTTTTGTCGCTATCTTCGTGATTTTCTTAAATAATAAGTGGAATTTCTTGATTTAAAAATGATGAAAGAGAATATCTTATTATTAGGGGCTAGTGGCTCCATTGGGAATCAAACTTTAGATGTAATGAAAAACGACAAACGTTTTCATTTAGTAGGCTTTTCTTTAGGACATCGTATTGAACAAATTCCTACGATTTTGGCTACTTTTAAAGAAGTGAAGTACATTTGTGTGCAAGAAAAAGAAGACTATGAAGTACTTAAAAAACAATATCCTTTGGTTCACTTCTTTTATGGAGACCAAGGTTTATTGGATATCATTGATGCTTCTAAACCAACTTTAGCGGTGAATGCTTTAGTAGGGTTTTGCGGCTTTGTTCCTACCTACCACGCCTTAAAAGCAAGAATTTCTGTGGCTTTAGCAAACAAAGAATCTTTAGTGGTTGGTGGAGAACTTTTAGAAAAAGCGCAAAAAGAAACCGGTGCGAAAATCTATCCGATTGATTCTGAGCATGTCGCTTTAGCTAAATGTTTAAAAGGGAATAAAAAAGAAGTACGCCGGTTAATTTTAACAGCTTCTGGTGGCGCTTTTAGAAACTTAAAAAGAGAAGAGTTAGAAAGCGTGACGGTGGAACAAGCTTTAAAGCATCCTTCTTGGTCGATGGGACAAAAAATTACCATCGATTGTGCTACTATGATGAACAAGGGATTTGAAATCATTGAGGCACATTATTTATTCCATATGCCGATGGAAAAAATTGATGTTTTATTACATGATGAATCGAAAGTTCATTCATTAATTGAATGTCAAGATGGTAGCTATTTATGCGATATAGGTCCAAGCGATATGAGAATCCCAATCTCCTATGCTTTATATCATTTAAAGAGAAAAGAAGTGCAATGTTCTAAGTTACCATTAGAAGAATTTGGTACTTTACATTTCCATGCATTCCATAAAGATCGTTATCCTTGTGTGGAGTTTGCTAGAAAAGCCATGGAACAAGGAGGCACGATGCTAGCGTGTTTAAACGCTGCTAATGAAGTTGCTGTTTATGCTTTTTTAGCTCATCAAATTCCTTTCTTAGGAATTGAAAAAATTATTGAAACTTGTATGAAACGTCATCGTGTTATTGAAAATCCTACGATAGAAGATGTTTTATATGCGGATAAAATAACAAGAGAAGAAGCAAGTTTACTCGTAAAGGAGATGAATGTAAAATGACGATTTTAGCATCCACATCGATTAGTTTTCTAAGTGTGATTTTGTTTATTATTTCTTTAGGTGTTCTGGTCATTATTCATGAATTAGGACACTTGTCCATGGCTAAATTATTTAAAGTTTATTGCTTTGAATTCTCCGTTGGCTTTGGACCCGCTATTTGGCAAAAAAAGCCGAAAAAGGAAAAAGGTCAAGAAACCATCGTTTCTTTAAGAGCGATTCCTTTAGGTGGCTATGTGGCTATGTATGGTGAAAGTGAAACGATTCCTGAAGGTGTAGAAGTACCACCTGAACGTAGTTTATTAGCGGTGAAAAAGTGGAAACGTGCCATTATTGTTTCTGCAGGTATTATTTTAAACTTTGTTCTAGGTTATGTTTTATTTGCCGCAAATACGGTTTTCTTTCCCCAAAGATATGGTACAAATCAAATTACCGTAGTCGAAAAGTTGGATGACAAAGAGAGTCCAGCGCATGCAGCTGGTTTAACCACTGATGAATTCGTTCGTAAAATCACTTGGCAATATATACCTTTTGAGAAAGAAAAGGAAGAATTACAATCGGTTGAAATTAAAAGTTATACCGATTTAACAGACGCTTTTAATAACAAAATTCCAACGCCAACAAATGCGAAAGATAAAATTGATATTACGCTTTACACTTGTACATATGAAGAGTTTAAAGAAAATCCTGAATTTATAGGAAATCCTCATACGATGACTTTATCTGCAGTTATCGCTAGTGAAAGCAAAACCGAAGTTTTCTATGGCTGGGAAACGATGGGCATTAGTTTTGTTAGAACCTTCCGTTATAAATTTGGTACAGCTTTAAAAGTGGCAGGTGAAGATTGGTGGGAATCCACTTCTTTAATCGCGAAAACTTTAGCAGGCCTTTTTGTTGGTAAAGGCTATGACCAAATTGGTGGTCCTGTTGCCATTCTTCAAGTTTCTTCGCAAATATTAAATTATGGATTTGGTTCTTATTTAATGCTTTGGGGTATGATTTCTGTGAACTTAGCCATCTTTAATTTATTGCCTTTCCCCGGCTTAGATGGCTGGCATTTATTAGTGATTATTGTAGAAGGCATTACCAAAAAGGAAATCCCTTCTAAAGTAAAAAATATTGTTTCCACTATTGGAATGATTTTATTATTTGCATTAATGGCCGTTGTTTTTATCAAAGATATTATTGGAATATTTTAGTTGATTGGTAGTTTTAAAGAAGTGGGTGAGCAACATGGACGAGACAATGAAACGATTTTTAGAATCCATACAATTAGAAGACGTTGATCGCTTTGATTTGTCTTTTGAAAAAGAAAATGCGTTCTATAAAGAAAATGGCATTTGGCACTATAGAATCAAAAAAGAAACTCCTTGGGATTTTGATTTGTTATATGAATTTCGTCATCATTTAGAATTCATTGATTATTCGTATGTTCTTCATTTTTCCTATACCCAACTTCCATCTTGTAATGAAGTATTAGATTTACTTTATACCTGGTATAAATCTTTTTATCATTTAGCTTTGAATCCTTTAAACGTTACATTTCGCGATAGAGAAATCTATTGTATATTTCAAAGTGCATTAGAAAGAGATAAAATGCATGGAACGATTCAAGAATTCCAAGACTTTTTGACTTATTTAGGATATCCTTTTACTTTAAAAGAAGTGATTGAAGAACCTGAACAACAAGAAGAAACATTAGAAGATGAGCATTTAGCTTATATCGATCAAGTCGTTCCTGAACTGAAAAAAAGAGAAGAAGAAGCTCGTCGACAAAAAGCTGCTTTTAAACGTGGCGATTATACCGAAATGAAAATTATTGATATTGATACCAATTCTGGAAATGTCAGTGTTCAAGGTAATATTTTCTTTGTTGATGAAATGAAAACCTCTCGCGAAGGAAAAAAGATATTAACTTTTGATATTACCGATTTAACCTATTCCGTTGCGGTCCGTGTTTTTGAAAACAAAATTATAAATGAAGAAAAAATCTTAGAAATAAAAAAAGGCAAAAAGGCACGTATTCGTGGCTCGGTGCAAATCGATAAATTCACGCAACAAATTGTTATTTTAGCCCATTTTATTGATTTCTTAGAGCCAGATCCATTAAGAGAAGATGATGAAGAAGAAAAAAGAATTGAACTCCATCTTCATACCAAAATGTCTGCGATGGATGCGGTCGCAACCATTACCGATTATTGTAAATTAGCGGCGCATTTTGGTCATCCTGCGATTGGATTAACTGATCACGGAAATGTTCAGGCTTTTCCAGAAGCGCAAAAAGCCGCCAAAGAATTTAATATTAAAGTTTTATATGGCTGCGAAATGTACATGGTGGATGAAAAACTATCCTATATTCAAAATCCATCAGATGTCATATTAAATAAAGCAAGTTATGTCGTATTCGACTTTGAAACCACAGGTTTATCTGCTCGATATGATCGTATTATCGAATTTGGCGCGGTGCGTTTAGAAGGTGGCGTCATCGTCGATCGTCTTGATTTATTAGTGAATCCAGGCGATGACTTTGTATTATCGAAAAAAATTCAAAACTTAACAAATATTACTCCCCAAATGCTGAAAGGAAAACCTTATATCAAAGAAGCAGTGGAGATTATTCGTAATTTTATTAAAGATTCTATTTTAGTTTCTCATAACGCTGACTTCGATATTGGTTTTATGAATGAAGCTTTCCATCAAATGGGATATCCATCGGTATCTAACCCAGTTATTGATACTTTATCCTTATCGCGTTATATGTTCCCAGAAGCGCGTCAACATAACTTAGGTGCTTTATCAAGAAACTTAGAAGTGACCTATGAAGAAGGCAAAGCGCACCGTGCTGATTACGACGCGGAAGTATTATTAGACGTTTGGTTAGCGATGCTAGCAATTTTAACCAAAAACAATTTCAATATGAAACATTGCGATTTAAATAACTTAGAGGCAAGTGTTGAATTATTGAAACATTTAAGACCGAAACATGTCGTTGTTTATCCTAAAAACCCACAAGGATTAAAAGATTTATTCTTATTAGTGTCCTTATCCAACATTGAATATATTGCGGATTTACCGAAAATTCCTCGTAGTCAAATTGAAAAATATAGAGAAAACTTTATTATTGGCTCAGCTTGTTTTAATGGGGAAGTTTTTGATACGGCCATGACAAGATCAAAAGAAGTATTAGAAGAAAAAGTAAAATTCTATGACTATATCGAAATTCAACCATTAGAAAACTATTCTTTCTTACTTTATGATGGACAAATTGAATCAAAAGAAAAATTAACGCAGTTTGTAAAAGATATCGCTTCTGCCGCTGAAAAGATGGGAAAAAGAGTCGTGGCTACTGGTGACGCTCACTACTTAAACCCGGAAGACAAAATTTATCGTGATGTCTATATTATGGCCAAAGGAATTCAAGGCGTACGCCATCCTTTAAACCCATTTAGAAGAGAATCTCAACCGATGTATCCAAATCCAGATCAACATTTTAGAACGACAAGAGAAATGTTAGATGCCTTTATTCCAATTTTTGGTGAAGAAAAAGCCAAAGAATATGTCATTACCAATACGCATTGGGTAAGTGATCAAATTGAACAATTGTTCCCTATTAAATCGGAACTATATGCGCCTAAAATTGAAAACTGTGCAGAAGAATTACAAAAGCTTTGTTATGATAAATGCTATGCCTGGTATGGTTATGAAGGAAAATTACCAGATTTAGTTGCAGAGCGCTTAGATAAAGAGTTAACTGGTATTATTAAACATAACTATTCCGTTATTTATTATATTGCGCATAAGTTAATTAAACGCGCAAATGAAGATGGCTTCTTAGTTGGATCTAGAGGTTCGGTCGGTTCCTCTTTCGTTGCGACGATGGCGTCCATTACAGAAGTGAATCCACTTCCACCACATTATCGTTGCCCACACTGCAAATATAGTGAATTTGTTACCGATCGTCCGGAGATTCATTCGGGTTTTGACTTAGAAGAAAAAAATTGTCCACATTGTGGAACACCAATGATTCATGATGGACAAGATATTCCTTTCGCAACCTTCTTAGGCTTTAACGCGGATAAAGTCCCTGATATCGATTTAAACTTTTCAGGTGATTATCAAGCTAAAGCCCATGAAATGACCAAAGAATTATTAGGAAAAGATAACGTATTTAAAGCAGGAACGATTGAAACCGTTGCAGAAAAAACCGCTTTTGGTTATGTCCGTGGCTATTTTGAAAGAATTGGTAAAAACCCAGATACCATTTCACGAGCGGAAATTGCACGTATTGCGGTGGGGTGTCAAGATGTAAAACGAACCACTGGTCAACATCCTGGAGGTATCGTTGTTATTCCGCGTGATTATTCGGTCTATGACTTTACACCAATTCAATATCCAGCGGATAAAAAAGATGCAAACTGGAAAACCACCCATTTCGACTTCCATGCGATTCACGATAACGTATTAAAACTCGACTTATTAGGTCACGTTGATCCGACAGCAATGAAGATGTTAGAAGATATTACAGGTATTGATCCTACGACCATCCCAATGGGTGATAAAGAAGTTCTTTCTTTGTTTTCATCCGATAAAGCCTTACATCGCTCCTCTAACTATTTAAAGGAGGAGACCGGTGCTCTAGGTTTACCAGAATTCGGGACAAACTTTGTCCGTGGTATGTTAAAAGAGACCCGTCCTAAAACTTTTGCCGATTTATTAATTATTTCTGGCTTATCTCATGGTACGAACGTGTGGAACGGAAATGCGCAAGATTTAGTGACTAGTGGAACTTGTACATTATCAGATGTTATTGGTTGCCGTGATGATATTATGATTGGTCTTTCTAAAATGGGAGTAGAACCCTCTACCGCTTTTAAAATTATGGAAGACGTTCGTAAAGGTAAAAAAGTTAAACCAGAATACGAAGAAATTATGAAAAAGAATAACGTACCACAATGGTATATTGATTCTTGTAATAAAATTCAATACCTATTTCCAAAAGCACACGCTACTGCATATGTTATGATGGCGGTACGTATTGCTTGGTTTAAAGTTTATCAGCCTTTAGCGTACTACGCTTGTTTCTTCTCCATTCGTTGTGATCAATATGATTTAAAACCAATGTTAGAGGGAAGAGAAGCTATTATTCGTAGACTTGAAGAACTCAAAGAAAAACGATATAATACTAACGGCGCTGGCGCATTATCGGCAAAAGAGCAAGAACAAGAAAAAACGTTATGTATTGCTTTAGAGATGTATGAAAGAGGATATAGTTTTGAAAATATCGACTTATATCGTTCAGAAGCGACACGTTTCGTTGTTGATAAAGAAAAAGGAAAGGTAATTCCTTCCTTCAGCGCAATTGATGGATTAGGCGCAAACGCAGCTTTAAGTATTATTGAAGCGCGTAAAGATGGTCCATTCTTATCCAAAGAGGATTTGGTTGAAAGAACCAAACTCAATTCTCAAAATATGGCGGCTTTAGAAGAACTTCATGTTTTAGATGATCTTCAAGACACCAATCAAATGGACTTATTCTCCTTTGAATTTTAATAGATAGCTTTTTAGCTATCTTCTCCCGGGATATAGCACAGCTTGGTAGTGCGCTTGGTTCGGGACCAAGAGGTCGTGGGTTCAAATCCCACTATTCCGACCATTATAGTAACTTAGACCTGGTACCATATTACCAGGTTTTTTATTAGGATTTATTGAGAATTTTGAAACAAAAATTCCAAGAACTTTGGGCGCATACTCAAAATCAAAAAAAGCCAGAATTTTATGATAGCGAAAATTTCTTTATTGTTTATCTTCCTAATCTTAATTATGAGGAGATAAATAATGACCAAATAAGTGGCCAAATAAATGACCAAATAAATGACCAAATAAAAGAAACAATTAGTGATCTTGGACTTGAAGTAATGAAATTTATTCAAAAAAATCCAGGAACTAAAGTTCCAATGATATTGTCAGAACTAAGTAAAACATTTGAAAATTTGACCGTAGATAAGATAAGAAATGTTATTAAAAGAGAGATTAAAAACTACATTGAACTGCGTGGCTCGAAAAAGACTGGTGGATACTATATTAAAGAAGCTAATTATAATGCTTCATGTAAAGACAATGATTGAGAATGGAAGTCATAATATGTAGTCTTTTTGACAAGCCCAACTTTCAAATTGAATAAAAATAATGAATTCCATATTAGTTAAGGTAATTATAATTAACTAATAAAGTAAAAGTTAATGATCATCTATGAAATAAGAAATGCTCATAATTGAAAATAATAAACTTATAAAAATACCTTATTTCGCCAAATATTGCGCCAGCTTATTGATTTATTTCGCCAAAAAAGCTTAAAATGAATTACAAAAATCCTATTCCCAAAAAAATGTTTAACATTTGGGAATAGGATGAAATGCTTTATTTTTTTAAAGAAATGATTTTATTTACTAAAACAAATGCATTTTATTTTTTTCTTAATTGTGACGGAGAGCAACCTTTTCTACTTTTAATTAGCGCAATTAACCCTCTTGCGTCAGAAAAGCCGACCTCGTTAGCGATTGCGGTTACCGATAAGTCGGTATTTTTAAGTAAACTCAACGCTTCATTCAAACGAAGCTCATTCTGATATTCTTTTGGAGTAAAACCAGTGAGAGAATGGAACTGTCTTATAAAATAAAACTTGTCCATATATACCATGGAAGAGAGTGTGTCAAGCGTTATTTTTTCTTTATAATGTTCCATTACATATTTGATTGCGTCTGTGATTCCACCACACCCATCGCTTACGTCACATTTCTTCAAAAGTTCGGTCAACATATTGTAAAGAAGTGAAGAAATGAGGTACTTATCTTCATTATCTGATTGGATCATCGTTGTAATTTGCTGAGTGACTGTTGTAAGGGATGGAGGAATAAATCCTGGCATTACATAGCCAAATTTGGATTGAAAACTATCATAAAATCCCTTTACTTCAGGCCCATACAAATATACAAAGTACGCTTCGTAAGGAACATTGCCTCCGTTGATAATGGTATGAGCATCTTGTTGTGAAAAAAATAACGTGTCTCCAGCACAGGCTTTATATGTTTTGTTTTTGGTTTTTAAGACGACTTCGCCTTTAACAACTCCATATAATCCATAAGAATTATATCCTTTTCTGGAAACGGAGTGGTTTATGCCACCAACTACATACCCTGATTGTGCAACATTGTATAATAGTGGGTGACGATAATAATTATCTGGGCGGATGGCTAATGTAGTGCCAGGAAGTAAATCTACTGTTCTTTTTGTTGTTTTCATAATTCTATATTACCTGTAATTGTGTTCAAGTTTGCAATTTTACGCATTCAAACGAAAAAAAGGAATTTGATATAATTCAAGTATACTTGACATATTGAAATTATGTCAACAGAAAGAAAAATTGAAGGAGAAAAAGCATGAAAAAAATCTCATTTTTAATGTTATCTTTCGCTTTATCAATGTGTTTAGGCGCTTGTGGAGGAACAACGAGAGTAACTACTACGGCTAATCCAACGACGAGTTCGAGTACTACACTTGATTCAACAACAAGTTCGAACACTACACCTAGTTCAAGTACTACGCCTAGCGTGTCAACAAGCGAAATCAACCCACTTGATGGGTTTACTGTTACTGCTGTGGCAGGAGTGGAGGTAAAAGATAGTTGCGTTACGCTAACTCAATCACAATATGACGCGCTTCTTTTGTCACCTGAAAAAAATTGTGAATATAAGCTTTCAAATGGAGTACAAGCGGTTATCTCCGTAGAAGGGAACCAACTTATTTTTGATTTAACCTCTCCAAGCGGAACGACAGCAAGATATGTGATTACACTTACGGTATTATCTAATCGTACCGATATCAACATAAAGACAATCTATAATAAACAAGTCGTCGATGGTAAAGTTACATTGAGCGAAAGTGAATATGCATCGCTTTTGAATTTAGAAGATTATACTAGTGTGTGCGATTATCAATCATCTGATGGTTCAACCGTGCAAATTAGTTTTGATAAACCAACACATAAGTTTAGTTTCAACGTTTTATCTCAAGATGGAACGAAAACCAATGAAGTGAAAGTAGAAGTGAATGTTGCCCTTCCTTTCGGTACACATTCTCTTACAGGTGTCGGTGACAAAAAGTACGTTACTTATGATTATGAAAATCTTTTCTATTCGTTAAATGGCTCGGCAGCGGTCACGGATGAAAAAGGAAAAAACTTAAAAGGTAGTTATGCTTTTTCAGCACAAATCTATCCGCAATCGCTTACGCAAGGGAATGAAGTGGTTTTATCAGCGGTCTACGCCGATAACTATCAAATCCGTTTTGCGTTAAGAGGAGTGGACGAAAGCCATTATCTTATTTTCTCAGACTACAAGGATAGATCAAACTTCCTTAATTATATAGAGCATGTTTCTTCTACTGAGTATAATCAAGAAAAAGGCGTCAATATGGGTTTAGTCGTAGTGGACGGCAGTGTGGCGATGATGTTAAATGGTGAGGTTATCTATAGAAGAGCGCTTCCTGAACTTAATTATACCGAAATGTTTTTAAGTACTTATGAATGTACTGCGCACATGAAAAATTTACAAATTGAATCCGACGAAGCCAAAGTAAAAAGCATGTATCAAAATGCACTTATTGATTATAAAGACAAATTAACAGGTGTTTCACTCATCAACACTTCACAAAATATAAGTGAGTTTGTTGAGAATGTTGATGGAAAAATATACGTTGAAGGTAAAGATTCAGACCAAAGAGTAATGGGTGCGCTTTATCAAAATGGAGTGCCTGTGGGTGGTTATGAGTATGCCATTTCTGGACATTTAAAAATAAACGACACAAAAACTACAGGTGGTAAAGCGAGTAAAGTCGAATTACAAATTGCCAAAAACGTGCAAAACTTTGTAAAATTCCACATTTTCCGTTATCCGACTAATAATAGTATTTATGCTTATCCGACGGAAAACGGAAAAGCAGCATCGCAAGTGATTTGTGAAAATAACACCTTACCAAAAGGCACGGAATATCAAGCCGATTACATCTTCGTGTATAGTGGAAAAGAATTGAAGATGTATTTCAAAGATGAAAGTTATCTAACCAATTATAAGCTTGTATATAGTCAAGAAGCCAATTGGGGCTATACAATGTTTACCTTAGCGATGAGACAATATTGCAACGTGACTTTCGATAATTTTAAAACATATTATGGAGACGATTTTGATGCACTTGTCAATTCTCTTGAAGATAGTACGACACCAGCAGAAGAAGTAAAATTCTCAGCGGAAAAAGATACATTTAGAGATAATGGTTGCTTCACGAATGGCAATACAGGAACTTACTATAAAACGGAAAGTGCTTATGATAAAGCCTTTATCTTTAAAGATAATAAGGCCGTAAGTGGAGAATACTGGCTTGCTTCTGGTAGAATGCAATTCGGTGAATATGCCGCCTGGACACAAGGAGAATTAAGTGCATATGTAGACGCAACGCATGCGATTAGATATGTATTTGAATACACTGGATCTTATTATCAGGTTTTCCATGAAATTAAAAATGGTAACGATAACTGGACAGGGTATACGCTCATTGTAAGACCACAAGTGAAAAACGATGCGACCATGAACTTTACACTTGTGAATTATGGTGGTAAGATTTCACTTCTTATCAATGGTTATGTCTATCATACGGTAGAATTTGAATTTTTGAAAAATGCCACAGCGACAATTGGTGGAAAGGGCGGAACATTAGTTTTGAAAAATATAACGATAAACACAAATAAAGTAGATATAGAGAATTTTACATCAAATATGGAAGAATATACTTATGTTTCACCTTATGATTCAAGAATGAATTCTCTTGCCAAACAATATGAATCAGCGGAAAAAGGCGGTGTACTCATCATGGGTTCAAGCACCATGGATTATTGGAAAGATTGGCAAACTGATATTGGTGGTAGACTCGGTTACAACGTCGGTATCGGTGGAACGATTGTAGAAGATTGGCTTTACGCTTATGATAAATTAGTAAAACCATTTGATCCATCGATTATTATCATCTTCTTAGGTGGTAACAATATCAACAATATGGGACATACGGGAGCGTATACTAGAAGTTTGATGGAGCAATTGTTGAACAAAATGCATGAAGATTTCCCTAACGCCGAGATTTATTACATTTATTCCATGGCAGTTCCAAGTTGCTATAAAGGCGGTAAATTCAACTATGAATATGGTCAATTTATAGACGAAATGAAAGAACTTGTAGCCAATACGCAGTGGTTGAATGGAATAGACACGTTTGATGATTTAACAAGAGATGGCGAAGCCAAAAAGGAACTTTATAGACCTGACGGCATCCATTTAAATGATGATGGTTATGACGTGTTTGCAGAAATCATAAACAGAAATGTTTTCAATAAGAAGTAAAATTGAAAACGAAATTCTAGATTAAAAATAAAAGTTGGTGATCATTAGAATAGTGATGGCCAACTTTTTTAGTTAATGACAATATTGCGATATTTAGGTTATTTCTATTATTGAAGATGAACGATTTAAAATGAACAGTATCTCACCAAATATGTTATGTTATGAATAATTAAATCTTTGTAGAATAAAAAATTATTGAAAGAGTTGACTTTAATTTAGCTAGACATGAGGAGAAATTCATATGAAAAAAATCTTATTTATTGCATTATCTTTAACTTTTGCTATTTTGTTATCTTCATGCTCAAAATCTCTTTACCATCAAGGATAATTCTTTCCGAATGACTATTTAAAAAAGCATCTGATTGAAGATGTCCCCATCCTGAAGGGAATCTTTTATTTGTTGATCAAAATGCATTTGCTTCTCCTAAAGTTTATGTTGATTCTAGTGTGAGCGCTAAAGAATATAGTAAACAAGTTTTAGATTATTTAAAAATTTAAAACTATAAATTTATCTATACAGTAGATAGAATATATGTTTATGTAGGATTAACTCCAAAGAAAGAAGCCACATATTTAGTAAAAGAATTTACTCATTTAGATGAATGCTATTTTCGCGATAGTTATTTCTTTATTTGTGGGAATAACGAAGAAACCTATACAAATGAAAAAGGAACAGTATTTTTAAAAGATGAGCATATCATTAGAATCAAAAAAGAATCGGGAAGATTAGAAAAAGAAGAATATTCTATTGATTTCAATTATGATTATCAAATCATCATCAATGATGACCCATGTAACGTGACTTATATTGGAAACTAAAATATTATTAATTGTATTTTTTAATAATCGTATAGATGTTTTTAATGACGCTAATTTACATATCAATATTAAAACTGGTCTGATAGAGTGCGCTCTACCGGGCTTTTTATTAGTTTTCCGCAATGTCGAATTTCTTCAATGACATAACTTGTTTATGAACTAATTCATAATCAAGTTATTGTGTGTAAAAAAGAAAGCGTGTTGAAAATAGAGAGATTCATAGATGATGGAATTTAAAAAGCTAGAATGATAAAGTATATAGGAAAAGATAAATGTTTTGGATTGTATATATTTATAGATGTCTTTCCATTAAATATAAACTTTCAAGTAAATCAATCTATAGACTTTTTAATGCAAGTGAAATAATCAAATATTATAATATATGTCATACCTATGATATTGTTGACGCTGCTGAAAGAATGATGGAAAGTATATCCTATGATAATTCATCTATTGAAAAGAAAGCATATGACGCTATGAAACGATTAATGTATGGGAAAAATGGATAGACTGAAAAATTTTATTATATTATTGGTAAACTAAGTAGATTTGATTAATAGCATTATAGAATAAAATAAAAGTGTTAGAAAATAATAAGATTTTAGGCAAAAACTAACTATAATGATAAGTCACAGGTGGATACCATTAATAAATGGTTTATAGCTTAAAAACTATATCAAATATTTTTATAATTGTTTTCACATTAATTAAATTAAAAATGAGAAAAAAATTCACATTATTGTTTTTTAATGAGAAAAAAATTCACAAATCTCTTGAAAGCTAATGAGAAAAGCCTCATAATAATTATGAGGTGATTGAAAATGAGCTTGAAAGACATTCGGTTACAAAGCAATTTAACGCAAGAAGAAGCTGCACAACTTTTAGGTGTGACTAGAAGAACATATGTAAATTATGAAGCAGGTAAAATCGATGAATCATCTTTGAAATATAGGTATATCGTAGAAACATTAAAAAATGCGAATCTCCTCGATGAGAACCATGGGATATTATCCATAGACCAAATTAAAAAAATATGTAGTGAAATATTTAAAAATTATTCGGTAGACTTTTGCTATTTATTTGGATCATATGCTAAAGGTAAAGCAACAGAAATTAGCGATATTGATTTGTTAGTTGCAATGCCAGTAGATGGAATGAAATACTTTGAACTCATAGAAATACTAAGAGAACAATTGAAAAAGAAAATTGACTTATTGGATGTAACACAATTAGATAACAATCCTACGCTTGTAAAAGAAATATTAAAGGATGGGATAAAGATTTATGGATAACGTAAAAAATGATGAGTATTATATTGAAAAAATTTTATCTGATTTGGAGTTTATAATTGAACACACCAAAGGAAAAACAAAAGACGAAATAGAAAATAATATTCTACTAGTAGACTCAATTATGTTCCGTATTATTCAAATTGCAGAAAATAACAGTTGCCTTTCTAACGAATTTAAAATGAAATATTGTGAAATTCCTTGGATGGCAATTAAAGGAATGCGAAATAGAATAGTCCATGATTATGGAGTCGTAAATATGGAAATTGTTTATGATACGGTAACGAGATGGATTCCGCAAATGTATGAGAAGTTGACAAATATTTTAATACCACAGAATAACTAATTTTAATTAGTTCTATTTGAATCTCAAAAGTAATTGAAATATGAATTAGATGATTTTTATGATTGAGTGTATAGTCGCTTGTGTATTGTTTACGCTAATGCTATAAATAATGTGTGCAAAAAAGAGAGAAATTTTTACTAACGATTATCCACCCGTGGTTATAGAACCTTTACGTAGTTTAGGTATTGTACAAGAAACGGCACCTACAAAAAAGAGTGATATGATTCGTAAGTTAATTGCAATGATGATTTATGCCATTTTATTTGCTCTCGTTCTATATTTTATTAATGACATTACAAAAATCTTAAACGCTATGATTACAGCATATCTTTTATGGTTAGTGGTCGATTGGTACGATTTCTTAGTCATTAACATTTTGCTAGCGCCTTTTGATAAATTTTATAAAATGGCTAAAGTAAGCCTTTTGAAAAATCAGTGGTTTGGTTTCATTTTAAAGGCAGTGTAAAAGGAATGATAATTGGTATTGTGTTTGCACCTGTCGTTGGTCTTATTGTCATGTTGATGAGCGAATTAATTGGCTAATTGACGTTTTATTTCACATTTTTAACAAAAATAAAAATAGATGATTAAAATATAAAAAGACAAAAGAATATGCCTCTGTAGGGCTTTGATAAGAGAAATTATTACAAGAAAAAAGAGTTTGGTACAAATCTATCAAGCTTTTTTTCTTACCAAAATGAAGTTAATAGTTGACTTTCATAAATGTTTAGGTGTATCAATATGTAGGAGATAATGATTTTTTCTAAAAGAGTATAGAAAATATACTGAAATTTGTTAGTTAAAATGAAAGAAAAATTTTGTGAAAAAAACGTGAATTCTCAGCACTTTCTTGTTAATAACGAGATGAAAAAATTTATAGAATGCTCAAACTTATCGATTTAAAGTATGCAATAAGTGAGTTCTCGGAGGTTTATCAATATGGAAGATCAAAATCTTAATACGGAAAACACCCAAGGTAAGATTCAAATAACGGAAGGTTCTTTATGGAAAAATATTTTTCTTTTTAGTTTTCCGCTGATGTTATCTCAATTATTGCAAGTACTTTTTAATATGGCAGATGTGGCCGTTGTTGGTAAATTTTCAAGTGCAAAAGCTTTAGGAGCAGTTGGTTCAACTACAACCCTTGTCACACTTTTTACAGGCTTCCTAATTGGAATGGGAAGCGCGGTCAATGTTCGTGTGGCCCATCACTTGGGGGCAAAGGATAAAGAGAGTACCATAGCATCTATTCGTACATCATTTGTCATATGTTTAATTATTAGTTGTATTATTGCATTACTATGTCTTTTATCGGCAAAGTTTATCCTTGAACTACTTGAAACAAAAGATGATTTAATTGATGGTGCAGTGCTTTATTTCCGCATTTATGCTTTAGGTATGCCAGCACTAGGAATTTTTAATTTTGGTAATGGTGTGCTAAGTGCAAACGGAGATACCAAACGCCCATTAATCTATCTTTTGATTGCAGGTATTTTGAATGTGATTTTAAATTTATTTTTTGTTATTGTCTGTAAAATGGCTGAGGATGGTGTCGCTCTTTCTAGTATTCTTTCACAATACGTTTCTGTAGCACTTATTCTTATTTATATGGGACGAAAAGATAGTGAATGTTCTTTCCGCTTTCGCGATTTAAAAAAGGGATTGGATAAAGAAGAAGGAAAACGTATTTTAGGACTGGGTATTCCTGCGGGACTTCAAAATGCTATCTTTGCTATAGCGAATTTATTTATACAGAATGCCGTTAATTCTTTTGATTCTGTTATGGTTGAAGGAAATTCCGCTGCCGCGAATGCAGACACAATCATTTATAATGTCATGTCAGCGTTCTATACGGCTTGTTCAACATTCATGGGGCAAAATCGCGGTGCTGGAAAACAAAAACGCGTATTAAAGAGTTATTATATTGGTCTTGCTTATTCTTTTATTATTGGGGCAATATTTGGTAGTGCGTTGTTCCTTTTTGGTAGAGAATTTTTGTCCATGTTTGCTAATGAGGAAGAGGTTATTGAAGCAGGATTACAACGGACACGAATTATGAGCTTTTCCTATGCTTTTAGCGCTTTTATGGATTGTACGATTGCGGCATCTCGTGGTATTGGAAAAAGTTTTGCCCCAACGGTCATAGTGATTATGGGTTCTTGTGTATTCCGAGTAGCGTGGATTTATACCATATTTGCGCATTTCCATACAATTCCTTCATTGTATTTACTCTATATTTTTTCATGGGTAATCACAGCGATTGCGGAAATTATATATTTTATTATTAGTTATAAAAAGCTGGACTCTGCTAAATAAAAAAACATTGATTCCGATTCTATAACATAAATGGTAAAATATATTTAAGTAGAAGATGAATAAAAATTTATGCATAAAAACCATTTATTTTTAAGAGGGGGGACGACCAAATGAAGAGATTCATCATTTCGTTATTTGCATTTATATTTACGTTTATATTCTTTATTACTTCCACCCCTACGGTAGCGCATGCGGATACAGGTCCGAAACCACAAACAACCATAGAAATTTATAATCTTGAAAAATCGGATTATATTGTCGCATATGGAACGAAAAAGAATAATGGACCCCATCATTTCTTTATTCCTGGTGATAAAGATTATGGAAAAACTTATTATGGAAATGTAGATGATTTGACTCTTATATACAACAAGGTAACTTTACCAGAAGGGTGGAAATTAACGGATATTTCTTCTTTTTATGAAAATACAACTCGTTTGGTTATTGAAAGTGGTTATATGTGGCCTTCAGAATTTATTTTGATTATTTATAACAAAGTTTCGGATAATTATTATCTTTCAGAAGCAACACAAACCTATGCTTTTCATTCTTATTTTAAATATAATATGAAAAACTATCAGGATGATCCGATATCTCTAGAAAAAAAGATCGTATTAGAAAAATCGTATCAGTATGGAAAGGAAATCTTTGGGTTCTTGCTTCGACTTGTTGTGACTTTAGCTGTCGAAATGCTATTAGCGGTAGTAGTTAAGTTTAATAAAAAATCACTATGGATTATTGGAATTACTAACTTTGTTACCCAAGTCGGATTAAATCTTGCTTTGAATCTTACTGCGTATTTTGGTGGAAAGTCACCTTGGCATGTATTGATTTATGCTTTAGTTGAGCTAATGATTGTAGTAGTGGAAGCAGCGATATTTAAAATATTTTGTAGGCGTGGAAAAGATGAAACAAGAGAACTCATTATTATATATACGATAGTCGCAAACGCATTATCGTTTGTTCTTGGCATGATTCTTTGGCTCTTTATTTATTAAGTAATTTCAAGCACTAAAATTAAAAATAGGCTATTGAAAGACCTTTAAAATAGGTTGGACGATAGTCTTTTTCGTTTAAAAATTAATATTTAAAAATTATTAAGTGATTGTTATCGTAAGAAAATTAACTAATTTAAATTTTTTGACTTTATGACATATTTAAAAAATGATTAAATTTTTCTTCCAAAAAAAATAGTTTGTTATATAATGGATGGGAGTCAAAGTGGTAAAGAAAATCCTCAATATCACATAGACTTTATTTTAATCCATTAGGGGGGTTATAAAATGAGAATAAAACAACAAAAACAAATTCAAAAATTTTTAATTCAAGAATTTGGAAAAGAAAATGGAATAAAATTATTTGAAAAGCAAGAGAATCTTCTACAAAAACTAATTGAGAATACAAAAGATAAATCAAAGAATCAAATGAAGACAATGGTGCAAACTCTTTTGCCTCGAATTGCGTTATATAAGGTTTTTTTAAATGAAAATACACTACAAGAAAAGGCATATGAATATATGCGAAAGTATATGATAGATTTTGTAGCGGCTAAAAAACATGCTTCAATGAAGAAAAGGGAAAAAGTACCAGGCTTTTATTCTATTTATAGTAAAATCTTTCTTAAATATATGCGTAAAACCGATCTTCAAGAGAGTGTCCAAACCAAAGGAAAAGATTATTATGATGTTATCATCCATCGTTGCCTTTGGTATACAGCTTGTGTAGAAAATGAATGCCCAGAACTCTGTCGATTATTCTGTGATGTCGATGATATTAGTTATGGTGGATTAAAAAAGATTGGCTTTTCAAGAACGAAGACTTTAGGTTATGGTGGAGATTGTTGTGATTTCCATTTCAAAAAGTTCAACAAGAGAGAAAAGCATAAAGATAACTCTTGCGATACTTTTAGCGATAGTTTAGTTGAAGCATTAAGTGATTAAAGAAAATGGCTTTAGTGAGAACACTAAGGCTTTTTTTATGGCGATGAAGGTTTTTATGGTGATGATGAAGGTTTTTATGGTGACTTATTGACTTTTTTCATAAATTTCAATATACTTTCATTTATATTAAGGGGGAAAAATAGTCTAATAATGTAGACCCTCTTTTTATCATTAAAAAGAAAGGATGATAATATGAAAAAAACTTTGTCTATTGCATTAATGGGTGCAACGGTTTTGTGTTTATTTTCTTGTAAAGGAAATAATCCACCATCCACCTCAACTTCAGGAACCGATCCAAAGAAAGATTTTACTGAAGAACAATTAGGATTGATGAAGGGTCATTTTATTGGTGAAAAATATGAATTAGACCTTTCCGCCAGTGCGTCTTCTATGTATGATTCTAAAAATGAATCTCGTCAAAATCTAGAAATTACGGATATAAAAAAGGAAAAATACGTAAGTGAGACGATTACTGATGTTTCTTCCTTTGATATTGATTATCTTTATTTAGAAGATAAAGAGCAATCGTCCGTTCAATATCGTGTTTCAGTTCCTAAAGAAGATTATGCTTCTTTAAAATTAGAAAAATACGATCAAGAAGAATGGAAAACGGAAGATAATCTCTATTTATGGGATAATGATTATGTAGGTACATGGGCTACTACAGAAGAAACAGCAGGCTTTGTTCAAACAGTAATCTTTACTGATGATTTTATTACTCCAATTTCTGGTTCAGATTTAAAACTTCCTACCGGTAAATTTTCTAATTACGATAGTGTGTGGTATCCGCAATTTGCTACATATAAAAATGAAAAAACCAATGAATATGAAACTTCTTTACAAGTTTTAGTTTATGATCAAGATGATTTAACTGAATTTATGTTTGATTTTGCTTTGATTCCTTCTACTGATGAAAATTATCCAATTGCTTTATATTATGTCTCTTATGGTTGGGAATACCTTTATCCAAGTGCGGAATATTATAAAGGCAATTGGTATACAAAACATGGTCAAATCACCATTTCTGAAGGAGAAGACGCAAACAAACTCAAATATAATGATACCGTCTATCAAAGTGAAGTAGTAAAAGACGATGACTATGGTTGGTTAACACATCTTAAAGCCGATAATAAAGACCTTGTACTTCGTCCATTTGTTGGTGGCTTTACCATTGAATCTAATAACGAAACAGTAGAAGCTGTGAGTTTAAATACAGAGGATTTAAAAGGTACTTGGTTATATGGAAATAAAGAAATCAGTGTGGCCACTGAATATGATGATGACTTTAATGAAGTTCTTAAAGTCACTGTGGATGGTAATGAAGTTACACCTACCTATGTGGCTAGAAATAGAAAATTCACCCTTCAATTTACCTTAGATGGTCAACAAGTTTACTTATCTGTTGTTCATAAAAACGCTGTTGCAACTTTAAATGTAAATAATCAAGACGTCTATGTTTGTACACGTGAAGTTTATGATGAAAATTTCGTAAGGGCAGGAAAGTTAGTTACAAGTGAATCGGCAGGTTTGTTATTAAATAGACTTGAAACCTTAGTGGTAAACGATGACTTTACAGTCACATATAATAATGTTTCTTATCCAGCAACTTATGAATATGATGACGAAATGCGTGCAGTTCGCGTTACTTTTGATTACAAAGACAAAACTTATGCACTTTATGTTTTCTCATTAGAAGGCGTTTTTCTTCTTGAAAAAGATATGTCCGCTAACAACTATTCAATTTTTGCTTCAGAAAGCTATTTAGAAGGTTTCGTTGCTGATTGGACTTCTCGTGGCGCAACCGCTACATTAAAAATTGATGAAAATTATAACGTTAATTTTAAAGATTTAAATTATGCAGTTACTTTTGACTATAATTTAAACTTAGGATTCTATATGTTCTTTACGAATCAAAGTTCTACAGTTGCTTATATGTTATATTTAAGCTCAGGTACTTTGATGTATTCTAAGATTGGTTATCAAGGTGATGAATTAACCACCCTTGAAGAAGATTGGTATATTAAAGTTGAAGACTATAAGAAGATTGAAGGCACTTATATTTATGTAGGTGACCAAGGAAAAGAATATGTCATTATTGGTGATGATGAAACCGTTCAAATTACAACACTTGTTGATGGTAAGAATGTTTTAAAAGACTATTCTGGTCAAGATGTCCATTATAGCTATTTGAATGGCGAAGTTTGCTTAACCTTTAAAGTCGAAGGGTCTAATACCTATGTTTATGTTTATCTTAATGGTCTTAGAGTGAATTTCTTTGATTCTCTATATTATGTTCAAGAAGTACTAGTGAACAATCAAGGTTACTTTACCGATGGTACGAACATTCTTTCTATTGGTGGACAAGAAGTGTACTTTAACGGAAATAAAGTAACATTAGAAAGTGCACAAGGCAATCAATTGGTCTTTACTGATAGTGGTACAAAATACACAGTTACTATTGAAAATGATGTCGCAACAGTTGTGGGCGGAGAAAACACCTTAACCTTAAATAAAGGAGACTTTAATTTAAAAGAATACGCAGGAAGTTGGACGATTGATAATGTGGAATATTCGCTTACAGTGAAAGAAAATGCAGATGGATCATTAAAATATGCTTTTACATATAGTGGTAATACATATACGGATTATCAAGTTACTGTAGTCAATGGAAAAGCGGTCGTTACCTTTAATATTTTGATGAGTAAATATGTGATTACGATTGATGAAAATGGTATTGCAACTTTATCCATTGAATCTTCTATACCTCTTCCTCCACCGCCACCACCATTAGCGTTTGAAAATTAAAATTATTATTAAGAGAGCATTCCTTGTGGGTGTTCTCTTTTAATTTTGGCTTTTTTTAAAGTAGGGTAGTTGAGTGATGTTGCTATTTAGTAATGTGAACACGTCGGCCACTTGCCATACTTTTTTTATTTATTCTTAATATAAAAAAGAGTACAATAAAAATGTAAATAGGTTAAGGTGAGTAAAATGAAAATTAAGTTTGTAGCGTACAATGATGGACGCGCTATATTTATTTATAACAGAATCAAACTATTTCCATTCTTTTTAATGTCTTTAATTCTTTCATTTTTTGCTTTAATTCCTACTTTTATTTTTTCTATTTATGAATTGTTATTTATTTTTATTTTACCTTTATTATTCTTAATATTTTTGGGCATCGATTATTTATGTATTTCTTATAACAATAAAACGTTTCTTAAAGGGAAGAAGCAAAAACACACTTTTATTCTTGAAAATGGAATTCTTTATAAAGACGAAAAGATGATAAAATCAATGGAGGATATTCAACTTTATCGATACAAAAAGTACTTATTTTTAATATTAAGGCAATCTTATTACTATATTAAAAATGATAATTTTATTGAAGGAAGTCGTGAAGATTTTTTAAAGCTTGCTAAATATAAATGGCGACATTACGTATATTTTGATTTACCTAATTTAAGTAAAGAAGAAATTGCGGATTTGTATTTTAAAGATTTGGATTTAGATGGAGTATCTCGTTTCTTTTATTCTTCTTCTAAAGAAAAAATCGTTTATATCTATAAAAACGAAATGAATAGTTATTCTATTAATGCTGAACAATTAGAATATGCAGATGAACACGAACGTCTTTATTTACATGTCTATGCTTGGTGGGTACCTTCTAATGAAATGTCATTTTGTTCTTATTATGATAGTGAAGAAACTGCCTATCGTGATATAGAAAACCTAGTTAAAGATTACTTAGAATTAAAAAAGGAGAAGTAACATGAAAATATTTGATTTACTCAATTATAAAGAAAAAAAAGAATTGCTTACTTATTTAAAAAATAATGGAGTGATGTTTACCACAATGAAAAAACGTGGGGAATATGAGTATATTATTTTTCCTATAAGCGAAGGCGATTTACAATTTCAAGCCGAAGCGTGGATTGATAAAAAAGATATTGTTTGCTATCGATTAATTTTAGAAAATGAAGAATACAACAACCAAGAATTAGCGCATCTTACTTTAAATTTAAAAGAACAGGTATCCGATGAATTAGGAAATCCTAAAGAAGATAATACCAATCATTTATTAGAAAATCGTATTGCAATCACTTATGAAAAAGAAAATTGGAAAATTCTTTTATCTTGTCGCGATTATGATAATACGGAAGGTCGATGCTTTGTTGTTTTGACGTTCGTTAATATGTTAAAAATGAATGCAGAACCTCAACTTAAAAAGCCAAATTCTTGGCTTCTTTATATGTTAGGTGGATTTTTGTTTGGCTTGCTCATGTTTTTAACATCTGAAAAATATTCTTGGCTCAACTTTGGAATTTGGATTTTAGGCGGTGCCCTTTGGGGTGTTTTATTTGGTTTATTAATGAACTTGTTTATGGGTAAAGATAATGATGCGCTCAATATGAAAGGACAAAGAAAGGTTCTGAATAAAGGCTTAAATCAAATTGAACACGGAGACCTTTTTGAGGGCACAATCTATTATGAAACGTCTAATAAATGGACGGGAAAATACATTCAAGCCGCTGCTATGGAAGTGAAAGATAAAGAAGCTATTTTATATTTTATGAAAAAGAAAAATGTAGTGGATATTCACGCTTCTTTAGAATCCATTTGTAAAGATTTATATTTTTATCAAAAAACACCGACAGGATATGTGTTTAATTTTAAAGTAGAAGAAAGAAATTATGCGTTCTTTATGAGTGAAAAAGAGAAAATTGATGAATTGATTCACGTTATGGATCACCAACTTTTTGCAAATCAAGAATATATGCCCCTCTTTCTAGAGCTAAAAAAATTTACAAAAGAATATAATCCATATCAACTATATGAATTAAGCGATGAGACTTGCTTAGATCAAGCATTAGAAACCATAGCGAAATTATTAATGATAGGGAAGATGGTAACCCAAGAATATCTAAAGAAAATCATGTTACAAGTATTTGATGAAGATGATTATTATGTTTTACAATTATCTTCTCTTTATTGGAAAATATATTCTAAGACAAAAGATGAACACCGTTAAATTCCTTAATAAATCGTAAAATATTTCTTCTTTTTTTGGCTTTTATTATAGTATAATAAAAGTATTCAAAGTTCATGGAGGGTGACTATGAAAAGAATTATCATGCTATCCACAATTTCATTGGTGTTGAGCTTAGCGATAAACCATCGTTTTTCTATGGAAAAAACAAACCAAAGTATACAAGAAATAGAGAATCAAGAAGCTTACGTTTCTCCGCAAGCCGATGAAACGATTACCATGAAAGAAATGGCTGATTTTCTAAGTCAAAAGAAAGAACATTATCCACTCTCTGATGAATTCATAGAAAAGTACCAACAAGATGGTGGAGGCTATATCGACTATGCTCGTCAAAAAGGGCTAGTCGTTGATAAAACTTTACATGAACCGAACCAAAAATGGCATTTCTTTACTTCCTGGTTAGAAGTCTTACTTGAAGAAGGAAAAATCACTTGGGAAGAAGATGCTAAAAAAAGAGTTTATACTTACTTATATTGTCCAGAATTAGTGCTATGGGTTTATGAAGCGACAGAAGTTGAACCGGCAAAAGTAAAAAAAGCAAAAGAAGTCGCAGAAGAAGGAAAAGCACAAAATTTAAAAGCAGTATCGATTGCTTCTAAAATGCGCGCTATTGTTTCTTGGGAAGATGTTTCTAAAGCCGTTTTAGCTAGTCGATCAACTAATAACTAAAGGAGAACCAACATGAAAGCAGTAAAGAAGTTATCCCTTTTTCTTCCGATATTGGCATTTGTTTTAGGTGGATGTAATCATGAAATCAACACCCAACCCACTGATATGAGTGTGGCAACAAGCCCAGTAAAAATGATTGTTCATAGTGTAAGAGATTTAAATGATATTGTTACGCTTAGATTTACACCGAAAAATACAACAAACCGCAATGTAACATGGTCCTGTGAGAAAAATGATGTGATTTCATTAGTGGATTCCACGATTACCGCTAACAAAGTAGGAACGTCAACCGTTACCGCAACGAGCGTGGAAAACCATGATTTATCTTGTGATGTTGAAATAGAAGTCTATGATCCAAACTCTCATTCTTACATTGTTTCATTTGAAAATAGTTCAGATTATACGTTAACTGGCTTAAAAGAAAGCTATTTAGAAAATGAAACTGTGACTTTTGCTATTGAATTATTGAATGATGCAAAAGAAATTGAACAGGTAAAAGCGAATGAACAAGTGCTAACCGCAACAGGAAATAATGAATATTCATTTACCATGCCTAATCAAAACGTTAACATCGTTGTTCAATTAAAAGATAAAGAATTAAATCCTTTAAAACCAGCGGAGAAAGTTAAGCTATCTACGGATACTTTAAATTTAGTTGTAGGAAAAGCAGATGGTCGTCTTGTGGCACAAGTAACCCCAACGGACACTACCGATGTCCCTTCTTGGAAGATTTTAACAGGGAATGATGTGGTTTCTATTACGCCGACTAATAATGAAGTAACCGTGCATGCTTTGAAAAAAGGAACGGCAAGTATTCAAGTAACTTATAACGAAAATGTTTCTACAAAATGTTTGATTAATGTAATAGAAGAAGAAACACCTTCAACGGATAAAGTGTTAGCAAAATATAATATCTCCTATGATTTAGCAGGAAGAAAAACGGCTAAAGCAATTAGTTCTACCGATGAATTAAAAACCACACTTCAATTAGAAGGAGAAGAAGATATTATTACTTCTATTGATGCTATGGAAGCCATTTATGGCGGTGGTAATGGTGGAAGAGGTGAAACAGCTTGGTACGCTAATGATTTATTAAAAGTTGGGACGACAAGTGTGAATGGTAGTGTGTCATTATCTTTAAGCACAGAAGTAAATCGTATCAGAATTACAGGATATGTAAGCGATAATGCTTGTAAACTCCGTGTGGGTAATAGTGAATCCACGGATTGGATAGAAGATGCGGATGATAACCAAACCACATTAGTAACTTGCTCCAATATGAACGAAAGTACGAAAGATATAGTCGGAAGCGGATTAACCTCTACGATTACGATTGATTTTACAAGTACAAAGAATTTCAAACTATCAGTCACGAATAAAAAGACATTATATATCACTTCGATTGAATTTATTGTGTCTTCAAATGAACAAAAATAAGGAGCGATAATACATGAAAAAGAAATTATTAATGCTATTATCTCTTACGAGTTTGATGTGCTTAGGCGCTTGTGGCCCAACTAGTAGTGGAGACTATATCGAAGAATATACCGTAATATGGCAAAATGATAATGGTGATATTTTAGAAATAGACCGTCATGTAAAAGAAGGTACTTTACCAAGTTATGATGGTGAAATACCTACAAAAGAATCCGATGGTTCTTATCAATATACATTTCAGGGTTGGGAACCAGAGATTCATGCAATTTATGAAAACACAACCTTTACCGCAACGTATACAAAAGAAATGAAATCTTATACTATTACTTGGGTGAATGATAATGATGAAATATTAGAAGTTGATAAAGATGTGCCTTATGGTACTATTCCTACTTATGATGGTGCCACTCCTCAAAAAGAAAAAAATGGGGATATCAATTACATTTTTATGGGATGGACACCCAGTATCCATAAAGTAACAGAAGACCAGACTTATAAAGCAACCTATTTAGAAAGAAAAGATGGAGAAAAAGAAGCTGGAATGGATCCCGTTTTATTAGAAGATGGAAAAACCATTCAATATGGTTTTTATCCACAAACGCATGTAAAAGATGAAACGTTAATTGCGCAATTAAGTCAATTATCTCCATTAGAAACAAATGGCTGGTATATGTATGGAAATCGTTATTATACAAAGGAGATTGCCAAAGTTTATAATAACGAAACTTATACTTTTGATGATGGTGATTCAATTACCAATGGCAATGAATATTGGTTTGAATGTAAACCGATTGAATGGCAAATATTAAGTCAAGAAAATGGAAACTTATTTTTACTTTCTAAACAATTATTAGATGCACATAATTTTTATCAAGATTATGTTAATAGAACGGAAAACGAACAAACCATTTACGCGAATAATTATGAAAAAAGTGATATTCGTGCATGGTTAAATTCAGATTTTCTTAATTCAGCATTTTCTTTGAATTCAGGTTATCTTCAAGAAGTAATAGTGAATAACGAAGCTTCTACAACAGAAAAAGTGGATAACACATATGCTTCTAATAACACCAAAGATAAAGTGTATTTACCAAGCTATCAAGATTATTTAAATGTAGGCTATGGTTTTGAAAATGATGCAAGTAAAACATCTTTTACAAGAGAATGTAAAGTAACGGATTATGCACGGATTAAAGGTGCATGGATGAATGAAAAAAACAATGGTTCTTATTGGACTCGCTCACCAGTAAGTGAATATAACTACTGTGCTTGGAATGTAAATTCAGGCGGTTATTTAAGCACTTATGCAGTGGACGGAAATAGCCATTGTGTGCGACCAAGTATTTCAATTTTGGCACAAATATAATAAAGAATGAGGAGAAAAAAATGAAACAAAATGTAATGAAAAAGTGTTTTGGCCTTTTACTTGTTATGGGCTTAGGGTTGACTTTAAAAGAGAATACAGCTATGAAGGCTCAAGCGGCAGAAGAAAAAACACAAACAAATGCAAATGCCGTCGTGGATTTAGATTTTCCAGTCGAAGGGCAGGGAAGTACAAATCGTTATAATTCTTCTTTTAGCGCTACAAATGGTGGATACACATTTACAATTTCATGTGCAAGCAATAACTACAATAAATGGGCTTATATTGGCATTGGAACTAAAAATAGTGCATCAACGGCAACGATTGTATCTGATACAGCTCTCAAAGAAAGAATCACTTCTATTGTAATGACTTTCTCTTCTTATAAAGAAAGTGGCTTAGATTCTGCAAAATTATACGTTGCAAATAATGCTGAATTTACGGGTGCATATTCTCAAGATTTTAAAAATAGTATATCTACCACATCAGTTACAACGGTAGAAATACCAAGTACATATTCAAGTGAAAATATGTTTTATAAAATTGAATTTGCATGTAATGGTAGTCTTACAACTAATGGATTTATTCATTTAGACCAAATTCAATATATTTCTGATTCAGTTGACGAACTTCAATCCTTAACCATTAGTGGTGATACTACTGATTACGTAGCAGGATCCTCTTTTACCTTTAATCGAGTAGCAACTGCTCATTATTCTAGTAGTGGTGATAAAGAAGTTACAAGTGGCTTATCCTTTACTTTAAACGGAGAACCCATTAAAGAAGAAGACATTATTTCTAAAGACTTTATTGGAAATAATCTTCCTTTAGTGGTTACCTACACCGATGAAAAAAAGGCGACCATCAGTGCAGCACCTTATTTAGTAAATGTAAATTATAAAGCGGTTTCTTCTATTTCTTTAAATTATGAAACATATACCCTCGCTAAAAATGGTACCATTGCATTAATTGCAACCGTGGAAGATGAGTACGCTAATCAGAGTGTAACTTGGACATCTAGTCATGAAGAAATCGCTACGGTTGAAGATGGAGTTGTAACGGCAAAACAAGTAACGGGTGAAACGACAATTATCGCTACCGCTACGGGCGGAAAGATGGCAACCTGTATTGTTAATGTTTCGGCGGATCCACTTTTAGATTTACTAGATGAAAACTCTAATGTCATTACAGACGAAGTGATTGAAAAATATACGGATAGTACAATGCTTATTAAAGCAAAAGCCCAAAATATTGATCAACCCTCTTATTTATGGGAAAGCACAAATGAAGAAGTTGTGAAAATTGTAGCAACGAATGAAAGTGCAACTTTATCTTTTGTAGGTGCGGGAAATTGTGATGTGAAAGTTACAGTAGGCTCTTTAACCAAGAAAGTTTCTTTCTCCGTCACCCAATCCGCGGTTACCTCTTTGACCTTAACTTCAAGTGTAGAAAATGGAAATTTATATACGGGTGATAATTTAAACACTTTAACTTTAACACCCAATATACGCACAATTGGTAACGCTACAGAAGAAATTCTATGGACTTCTTCTCATCCTGAAGTTGCTTCTATTTTAAAAGAACAAACTAGCGGAAATGAAGTCAATCAAGTCACTGCGTTACAACAAGGAACAACGATCGTTACGGCAACAAGCGCTTACACCTCTTCTCAATTTGTAGAATACACGATTACGGTTCATGAAGATAGTGTAACAAGATTAAGCTGGACAGGTAGAGGCAAAATTAGTGCATATGCCGGTACAACCTTAAAAGACGCTATCGATATGTCTCAATGGAAATTTACGGCTTTATGGGCAAGTGGAAAAAGTGAAACACCTTCTTTTGGAACTGGTGAAAATGATGTACACATTGGTCTTTATGAAAAATCACTACCAGAAAATGAAGGAATGATTTTATCAGAAGATTATCAATTTGTAGCAAATGATAATGGAAAATACTTAGTGGCTTTTTATCAAGGCATGCGTTCGACGAGCAACGCTACGATTAAAATTATCAATTGTAGAACCGTTATGGAAACGATGACAAATGCTACCGCTACTTATGATTTTTCTAGTATTAGTAAAGGCTCAAATCGAGCAATGGATGTAGAAACATTTGATAGCTACTATGTAAGCTCTTCTACATTAGTAAAAGGTACAGCGACTTTACAAGCTGTTTATCCGGATGCAAGTGGGACAATTAAAGGTGGAACGGGGACCTATAATACGAGTATTCAAGTTGCTTTTGGTAGCGGAGTAGAAATCTCTTCCGTCAGTGTGAAAGCAAAACAATATGCAGAAGATGAAAATACTTTAGTTGTCATGGGAAAAACACAAACCCTCACAGACACGATGACAAGTTATGATTTTAGTGTAGCTAATGGCGATTTTACAAGTACTAATATTCTTTTAATTGAAACGCTAAAAACAGCGAAACGTGCCTACATTGAATCGATTACGATTGTTGCAAGTGGTGAACAAGATATCGGAAAAACTGATGATTGTTTAGCATTAGAAAAATATATTGATACCTATCTTCATATGGATGACTACACAGAAGATCAAGGCTTCTGCAAAGATACAGAACATGATTATTATGGTAAGAATTCTACATCGGGAGCCAAATATAACTTTAATCAATTAAGCGAAAGACAAAGAGAATTATTCTTTACCAATGCCGCTTTTAGTGAAGAATGTGCAAGATTACAAGCATGGGCTATCGCTAATGGTGAAACTATTCAACTTTCTAACTATCAAATTCAAGCATCTTATCAAAATAGCAGATTGAACTTTAATTCAGTGAACAGCCAATCGGTTATGATGGTATTGGTGATTTCACTTCTTGGCATTACGAGTTGCGTCGGCTACTATTTCATTACAAAGAAAAAGAAAGAAAACTAATACAAAAGTCCTTTGTTTTTAAAGGAGAAAAAATGATTTTTGGATACTAAAAATATCTTTGAAATCTTAGCCTTTATGTTATATAATAAAAGCGTATTTTTTATAACGTTTCTTTGTACTAGTAATTATAAAAAATTCAATGGATGGAGGAAATATGGCTCTGAGTACAAGAGAGCTATAAAAGGAAAAAATGGAATACACAAAAGAAGTACAAAACATGTGTAAGGTTCATTGTGGAGCAAGCCATGGCTGTGCACCAATTCCTGAGGAAGGCAAATGGGTCTACTCAAAGGAAATTAGTGACATCAATGGTTTCACACACGGAATCGGTTGGTGCGCACCTCAACAAGGCGCTTGCAAATTAACATTGAACGTTAAGAATGGTATTATTGAAGAAGCTTTAATTGAAACCATTGGATGTTCAGGTATGACACACTCTGCCGCTATGGCAAGTGAAGCTTTAGTCGGTAAGACTGTTCTTGAAGCAGTAAATACAGACTTAGTATGCGATGCAATTAACACCGCAATGAGAGAATTGTTCTTGCAAATCATTTATGGTAGAACACAAAGTGCATTCTCTGAAAATGGCTTAACCGTTGGTGCTGGTCTTGAAGACTTAGGCAAGGGTTTAAGAAGCCAAGTAGGTACAATTTATTCCACAAAAGAAAAAGGCCCAAGATATCTTGAATTAACAGAAGGTTATATTACCTCTATGGCCTTAGATGAAAACAACGAAATTATTGGTTATCAATACCTATCTTTAGGTAAGTTCACTGATTTCATGAAAAAAGGTATGAAAGCAGAAGAGGCGCTTGAAAAGGCAAAAGGCCAATATGGTAGATACGATGATGGTGTCAAGTTCATTGACCCACGCGTGGAGTAGGAGGCAATAACAATGGCATTATTTGAAGGTTACGAGAGAAGAATTGCTCAAATTGACAAATGCTTACATGAAAATGGTATTGCATCCATCGAAGAAGCAGAAAAAATTTGTAAAGACAAAGGTTTAAATGTCTACCAAATGGTCAAAGACATTCAAACGATTTGTTTTGAAAACGCATGCTGGGCCTATACCGTTGGTGCGGCACTCGCTATTAAAAACAAAGCAAAAGATGCAGCGGAAGCCGCTCGTTGGATCGGTGTAGGATTACAATCCTTCTGTATTCCAGGTTCCGTCGCTGATGATCGTAAAGTCGGCTTAGGCCATGGTAATCTTGGCGCCATGCTTTTAACCGAAGAAACTAAGTGTTTCTGTTTCTTAGCAGGTCACGAATCCTTTGCTGCTGCTGAAGGCGCTATCGGTATTGCGAAAAAAGCCAACAAAGTGAGAAAGACCCCATTAAGAGTTATCTTAAATGGTTTAGGAAAAGATGCTGCTAAGATTATTTCTAGAATTAATGGCTTCACCCATGTCGAAACCAAATTTGACTATTTCACGGGTAAAGTTGAAATCGTTAAAGAAACTCGTTATGGTAACAATCCAGATCGTTTAGCGGTTCGTTGCTATGGTTGTGATGACGTTAGAGAAGGTGTAGCAATTATGCACCTTGAAGGCGTAGATGTTTCCATTACTGGTAATTCTACCAATCCAACACGTTTCCAACACCCAGTCGCAGGTACTTATAAAAAAGAATGCGTAGAAATGGGTAAGAAATATTTCTCCGTTGCTTCTGGCGGTGGTACAGGAAGAACTTTACACCCAGATAACATGGCGGCTGGTCCAGCTTCCTATGGTATGACGGATACAATGGGAAGAATGCACTCCGATGCTCAATTTGCTGGTTCTTCTTCCGTTCCAGCTCACGTTGAAATGATGGGCTTAATCGGTATGGGTAATAACCCAATGGTTGGTGCAACCGTTGCCGTCGCTGTCTCTGTTGCTGAAGCTTTAGCTAAGTAATCGTTTAAAGAATTCATAAAAGAGTAATGTGTTTCATTCACTTACTCTTTTTTTATGCTTTAACGTATATTTTCTATTTTTACGTACATACTACTAGTGCAGTAAGAAAGGAAAAATAAAAATGAAATCTAAAATGAAAGTCACTTGTCGCCCATGCAAGGAAAAAGATAATTGGGAAATTGAAACACCAGATGGAGAGGTGTTAAAAAAACATTATTCTACTCGCGAGGAATGTTTAAAAGCAGGTCTTAAATATGCTGAAGAATGTGGCTGCGACATGTGTGTTTGTAATTTAGAAAAAAAGAAAGAAAAGTAAAGCGGAATTATCCGCTTTTTTCTTTTTGCAACCTATAGTTGCGCTTAAAAAGTTTATTTTCAACCTAAAAGTGGTAGAAATCCAATGTTGTTTTTCATACAATATACACGTACGGAGGTGAGTTGTATGAATATTAAAACAGCAGAAAGATTGATACAGCTTAGAAAAGAACATGGCTTTTCTCAAGAAGAGTTAGCGGCTAAATTAGGCGTATCAAGACAGGCGGTTAGTAAATGGGAAAGAGGAGAAGCCTCTCCAGATACGGATAATTTAATTGCCTTAGCAAAATTATATCAAATTTCTTTAGATGAATTATTGGATCATAAAGTTGAACCCAAAGAAGAAAAAGAAGAAGAAAAAATCGAAGTGGACACTTCCATAGATGAAAAAGAAAAAAAGAAAAAAGATAAAGTGCATATTGGTTGGAATGGAATCCATGTAGAAAGTGAAGACGGGGATGAAGTTCATGTCGATATTCATGGAGTCCATGTGAATGATCATGAAGGAACAAAAGTTGATGTTTCTAAAAATGGCGTATTTGTCGATGGTAAAAAGAAACATGTTTTTGGTTCTAAAAAGAAAAAGATTATTGGCCTATTAAATGGAATCTATAGCTTCTTAATGATGTTTGGATTTATCTTTGTTGGATGTATGTGGAATGTTTGGCATCCTACTTGGCTATGTTTTCTTACCATTCCTATCTTCTCTTCGCTTTTAGAAGCGATTGATAAAAAGCGATTCAATCATTTTGCGTATCCAATTCTTGTTGTTTTTATCTATTTATTATTTGGCTTTCTTAATAACATGGGCGTCATCTATATCAAAGGAAACTGGTGGCATCCTTATTGGTTCTTATTCTTAACCATTCCTTTATATTACATGATTGGCGATTTCTTTAAAAAGCTATTTGAAAAAAATGAATAAAACTAAAAATACTTTTCCGCATTTTGGAGAAGTATTTTTTTAAAACAGATTTTCTTTTAAGTGCTTCTTATGTTACTATTAAACTAGATTGTAGGTGATAGTTTTATGAAGCATATTCAAACAATGCTTTCTGGCTTTTTGGCCGGAATTTTAATTTCCTTAGGTGGATTTGTTTTTCTTTATTTAAAGTGCGTAGGAACGGTCGGCGCTTTAGAAACCGCTATTGGAGGATTTATGTTTTCCTTTGGCTTATTAATGATTTGTGCGTTTTCTTTGAATCTATATACGGGCAAAATTGGATTTTGTATCGGGAAAGATAAGTATTATTTCTTAGATTTACTTGAAATGCTAGCAGGGAATATTCTAGGTTGCATCATCTTTGGTTATCTTTTAAGTTTAACAAGAGTATATGACATTCAAGGAACAACTTCGACGTTTGAAGAAGTTGTGAAAAGTGTATGTACGACGAAAGCAAATGATCCTTGGTATAGTTTATTAGTTTTAAGTTTTGGATGTGGAATCTTAGTGTATTTAGCCGTTAGGATCTTTAAATCAGAACATCATGCCTTTATTCGCGTTTTAGGCCTTATGTTTGCGGTAGCATTATTCGTAATTGTAGGCTTTGAACACGTCATTGCGGATGTCTTCTATTTTGCTTTAGCGGGCATGTGTAGTTGGAGAATTGTCCTCAATCTTTTCATTATTTTCATCGGAAATTCTTTAGGGAGTATCTTCTTCCATAGTGTTCTTTCATTACTTGAGAAAAAAAACATTGACAAAGAGTCTACGAATATGTAATATAAATAAGCAAGCCAAAACTTGCTTTTGGGGCTGTAGCTCACCTGGGAGAGCGCTTCCATGGCATGGAAGAGGTAGCGAGTTCGATCCTCGTCAGCTCCACCATTGAATTTTGAACCGTGTCGTTGACATGGTTTTTTTATCCCTTCATTTAGATTTTCTTTTTTAATACTCTTCGTTAGAGAAATAAATCAAACTATTTTCTCACGCAATGAAAGAATGAAAAAAGAGCAATTTGTAGAAGATAAAAAAATTTTTTAAAAAATTTATATGAAAATTTTCTTTCGCTTTCATTGTAAAAAGATTTGTTTTTACAGAAAGCATTTAATTATATAAAAATATTTTCATTTCTAAAAAAGCCAAAAAGTAGCGGATTATTAACGTAATATATATAATATACGTAAGTTAATGACGCACAAATATGAAAATAAAATTAATTGAAAAAAAGAAGTTTTAAAAGTTTTACAAAACCTATTTTCTTTTTTTTGAAGATATAATACAATAAAAATTACCCACCCGTAAAATTGATTTTATGGGTCTTTTTTTTGCTAAAAAACTGGTATCGCTTTCATAAAAAAAGTGTTTTTTTCTTTGTTTTTTGCATGCTATAATGTTGGCGAAAAGGAAGAAAACGTATAGTTACTTTCGCTTTCAAACATAGATAAATGTGAAAATAAACTAGGAGGAAAATCATGAAAAAAGCTATTTTTACTATGTCTTTTATTTCGCTTCTTTTATTGGGAAGTGCCTTAACCGCTTGTGGTGGTAATACATCTACAACGAGTAACGCACCTACTACAGGTAGCAACACTGGAACCAGCACTGGAACGAGCACTGGAAAACCTAAACAAACCATTAATATTCAATTTGTTCCATCAAACGATCCAGGTAAACTTGCAACTTTAGCTACTGAAATGGAACCACTTCTTGAACAAATTGAACCTGACTATAAGTTTAGCATTACTACTGGTACAAGCTATGCCGCTACGACGACCGCATTATTATCCGATCAAATCGATATCGGCTTCTTAACCGCTTCTGGATATGCTGAGGTTTCTTTAAAGCACCCAGGAAAAGTGGACGTATTGATGACATCCGTTCGTAAAGGATACCAAGTTCAAATTGACTATAAAACTGAAGCAGATCAAATTAAAGCTATGAATGGTGAAATTGAAGGTTATACCTATCGTGGAGAACAATCTACTGAAGATGTTAACTGGTATACCTCTCAATTAATCGTTAGAGCTGATAAATATGTTGACAAAAACAAAGATGGCAAAATCGATATTTTAGATATGGCCGGTTTAAAGATTGGTAGACAAGGTGTTACCTCTGGTGCTGGTTATTTAAGACCATTAAAATATTTATATGATCATGGTATGGAAATGGTAGATAAAATTACCGATGCTTCTAAGCAAATTCAAGGTGTTGAATTGATTGGTTATAGCGCCGTTTGTAACGCTATGATGAATGGTGATATCGATGGTTTCTGGGGTTATACCGATGTCCGTTATTCTAACTTCTATTCTAAAGAAGGCGAACATTATCATGATGACAAACTCTTCACTGATTATAAAGTTGTCGCTATTACTGATGGTATTTATAACGACACAATCTCTGCTCGTGCAAATTTAGATACCAAAGCGAAAGAAGCTGTTAAACATGCTTTCAAAGAATTAGTAAAACAAGGTAGCATCGATGAAAAAGGAACAGGTGCTTACTTACTTTACAATTTATATTCTCACACCGGTTATACCGATGCTGAAGATGCTGACTTCAAAGGCGAAAAAGAATTCTATCAATTCTGCGTTGATCACGATTTACTTTAATAATAAGTGAAAAGAGTTTTCTTATGATAGTTTTTAAAGATGTAAGTAAAACCTATCCTAATGGGTTTACGGCTTTAAAGCATGTCAATCTCACAATTAATGATGGCGACTTCATTTGTATTATTGGATTATCGGGTGCGGGAAAATCAACAATGATTCGTACGATAAATAAAATGCATAGTATCACTGAAGGTGTGTTGCTAGTGAATGGGATGGACATTTCAAAAGCCAAAGGAAAAGAATTAAGAGCGATTCGTAAGAACATAGGAATGATCTTCCAATCCTTCAATCTAGTAAAAAGATCAAGTGTATATAAAAATGTACTTTCAGGTAGAGTGGGCTATCACTCTACCTTTGAGTGTATTTTCTCGCTTTATTCTAAAGAGGAAAAAATGCTTGCTCTTCAATCACTAGATAAATTAGGAATTTTAGATAAAGCCTTTGTTCGTGCAGATCAATTATCAGGTGGGCAAATGCAACGTGTTGCGTTAGCAAGGGCCTTAACCCAAGAACCGAGTATTATTTTAGCAGATGAACCCGTTGCTTCTTTAGACCCCATTACAACACTTTCAGTAATGGACGATTTTAAAAGAATTAATGAAGAAGAAAAGATTACCATTGTTGCCAATATGCACCATGTGGATTTAGCATTAAAATACGCAACGCGTGTGATTGGCATTCGTGCTGGTGAAATTGTCTTTGATGGTTTACCTGAAGAAGTCAATGATGAAGTTTTAATTTCTATTTATGGGAGAGCGTTAAACCAAAACGAAAAATTAGGAGTTGAGAAAGATGAAGAATAATCCATTTTTTCATAAACTCTTTTATAAAAATGTCATTGTAGAGCAAGATGAAAATGGAAATCCAATTAAAACCATTGAAAAGAAAAGATCTTTGTTTCTTGTTTGGATTTTACTTTTTATCTTACTTCTCGCTTTGTGTTTGATTTTTATTCCCAAACCACACAAAATTCAATTTAGCAAAATGGGAGAAATTTTTTCTCAATTATTTGTACCATCAAAGTGGTCCTTAAAAACCTATGATCGGTGGTGGAAATATTTATTTAATACAGCATTTCCTAAAATTTGGAATACGATTGAACTTGTTTTTATAAGTACAGTTATAGGCGCACTTACCGCAGTACCATTCTATATTTTAGCTTCAAGAAATGTTGTGAAATGTAAGCCAGTCAATCAAATCATACGAATTTTAATCAATTTAATGCGAACAATGCCTACATTTGTACTAGCAATTATTGGCGCTATATTCTTTGGATATAGTGAAACAGCGGGTGTCTTTGCGATGGCTTTATTTACATTTGGTATTATTTTTAAATTGATGTATGAGTACGTTGAAACTTGTGATATGAATCCATTTGAAGTATCAGTGTCGAATGGCGCAAATACATTACAAGCCTATGTATTATCAATTCATCCACAAGTTAAAGCAATGTTTCTTTCTAATTTTATTTACACCTTTGAAATTAATATTCGTGCTTCAGTAGTTTTAGGATATGTTGGTGTAGGTGGAATTGGACAATTAATTTCAGGGGCAATGGACTCAGGACAATATGATCGGGTAGGCGCCATTTTAGTGCCACTTTTATTAATTGTTATTGTTTTACAAATTGTTTCTAGTTATTTAAGGAGGAAGGTTTCATAATGAAAACGCTAGTAAAAGAAGAATATGAAAAACTTCCTTGGTATAAAAAAACATTTTATCAAGTTGCTTATCATTTTACATCTGTTGAAGAAGCTTATAAAAAGAAACCCAAAAAGTGGCCTTATCAGATTGCATTTTGGGTCATTTTGATTGGTGTGATGTTATATTTTTCACTAGATGTAAAGTTGTTTGATAATTTTCAAGCACCCGATTGGAAAAGATTAAAATCTATATTAGATGGATTTATTCATCCTAACTTTAAGTACATGTTTGGTTATGGCGGAGATTTCAAATTTAAAACCTCAGTTGTTTATCAAGTATTTGAAACTTTTGCCATTGCTTTTATTGGGACGATGGTAGCGTCCATTTTATCCATTCCATTTGGCTTTTTGGCAAGTAGAAAAATTGTTGGGAAGTGGGCGTGGGCCTCGGAATTAATTTTAATTTTAATCCGAACTTTTCCCGAAATCCTTTTAGGCTATATTATGTTGACTGTAAGTGGCTTTGGAGCCTTTACAGGCGTAGCCGTTTTATCTATTCACTCCGTGGGTATGATTGGAAAAATGTATGCTGAACAATTAGATGTAATTTCCAGTGAACCTTTAGAGGCTTTAGATGCAGTAGGCGCTACTGGATTTACCAAAATTCAATATGGTGTTGTTCCTCAAGTAATGCCCAACTTTTTAAGTGTCATTCTTTATCGATTCGATTTAAATATTCGCACTGCTTCATTATTAGGTCTAGTAGGTGCTGGGGGATTAGGATATCCAATTTTGGTATACTCCCAAAATGAACATTGGCCTGAATTGGCAGCGGCTTTATATGGTATTATTATTTTAGTTCTTCTAGTTGACACAGTCTCAAGCTTTCTAAGAAAGAAATTGGTGTAGTGTTTATGCGTAAATTAATTATTCTAGCGGGTGTTCCGGGAACCGGAAAATCCTTTTTTGCAAAAAGAATATTAAAAGAAGAGAACATGCACATTATTTCTAGTGATGAAGTACGTTTTCAATTTACGCATGATTATCGTAAATTATTAAGCGATATGAATATCGTATATAATAAAATGATTGAAATGGTTAATGAACTTTTTGCAAAAAATGACGATATTACCGTAGTGCTTGATTCGACTTTTTTAACCGACGAAAGAAGAAATTATTTTTTAGATCGTATAAAAAATGTAGATTCTGTAGAATTAATTCTTTTAAAAGTGCATAACGAGCGTTTAATTTTTGCTCGTAATCATCAAAGAATGAGAGCAAAATGGGTTCCAGAAGAAGTTTTAGTAGATATGATGAAAAAATATAGTTTACCAAGTGATGAAAATGTAAGTCGATATACTTCAATTCGGGTGGTGTATACAGATGAATAATCTTTCTTTTTTAGGCACGGGAAGTGCCTTTAATTATAATTTGGATAATACTTCTGCGTATTTCTGTATCCATAATCACTTCTATTTTATTGATATGGGAGAACGAATTGCTAGAAAAATTATTACGCATTTATCCATACCAGAAGATGCTTCTATTACCATTTTTATCACCCATTTTCATGCTGATCATGTTGCTTCATTAGAACCATTTTTGGTCTATTTTGCTTACATAAAGAAGGTAAAGTCATTACAGGTAATTACCCCAAATTCCAATAAGTTAAAACGATATTTATCGTTGACATCTTTTAATTTGCAAAAAGTTGGTATCAGCGATGAGAAAACTTACGTCGACGAAAATGTTCGCGTGGTTTCTATGAATGCAAAACATATTGAAGATAGTAGAAGTTACTTCTTTTATACCATAAAAGGGAATTTCTTTTATTCAGGAGATACTTCTATTCTTTCTAAAAAAGCATTAACACAATTAAAAAATCATCAGATTGATATGATGTATCATGAAGTTGCAATTTCTTCTTCATCTTTTCATATTGGCATTCAAACTTTATGCGATGAAATTCCGCTTTCATTAAGAAATAGAGTAGTTCTAATGCATTTTGAAAATGATGAAATAATTAAAATTGCAGAAAAAGAAGGATTTAAAGTAGCAAATTCAATATTTTAAGCTTTTTAAATGTTAATTCAAGAAGAGGTTGTTAGCAATGTTGACATCCTTCATAGAAATAAGTACAATTTATTATAATTATATTAGTATTTAGTGGGGGAACAAATAATGGAAGCTAAAAGCAAAAATCCAAATAAGAATAAAAAAACCGGTCATCCTGTACAACAAATAATAAAACTTGTATTTGCTGGCCTTTTAGCCATATTTATTGGCGTAATTTATTGGTTAGGTAGAGATTATTTTTCAGAAGAAATCAACTTGAATTTATATGGTTATTCCAAAAAAGGGGCTATGTTCATAGAAGGACTCTACCGATGGACTCCAATAATTATACTAGGTATTTATGTGATAGAACTCGTATTAGTGACTATATTGCTTAAAAGAAATATCAAAAATTGCTCCTCAAAGGATGATTTTGTTCCACCACAGAAAGCGAAGGCACCTCGCAAAAGAAAAAGTGAAAAATATGAAAAGGTATGCCTAATCCTTTGTATTGTTCTTGGTATTATCGGAATGCTTTTTAATGTTTTTACAAACTTTGCATTTGGAACTTTTTCAAAAATTGTCAATCGTGTAATAACAATTGATAAAATTGAAGGCATTTTTGGCTTTATTTTCATGAATGTTCCAAGCCTTTTGGGCATGTTGATGGTGCAAATCATGTTGCTTGCTTTCCCAGCGATGAATTTCGAACAAGAAGGCTGGCTAAATGTAATAACTTGGTTACTTTTTTTTATTCCAGGCGCAGGCAGTGCTATTGCCATTATTTGGCTAATCATCGCTTTGATCAAAAATATTGATATTGGTATTGGCGGCGGAGATGGTGGCGAAACCGTTGATGTTATTATTATAAAGCACTAATGCTTTTTGCTATCTCAAATTAGTTTGAACGTGAAAAAATAACGGAAATGTATTACAATAAGAAAGCGTAGAAAGGACGACAAGTTTATGAAAAAAAGTATTCTTTTTCTTTTACCTCTTTTATTGCTATCAAGTTGTCAGAATGTAGATACTATAAGTTCTTCATCCATTGATAATGAGACAAACAGTTCTTCGTCAAAAAATGATGAACCGAGTTCTTCTAACTCTAACGTTAGTCCATCAACAAGTACAACTATTACTCCATCAACAATGGTGGTAACGCCTTCTACTAACACAATTACTCCATTTACTCCTAATCAAACGAGTTCAAGTTCATCTTCGGAGGATGAGATTACTTATAATCCCGATGGAAGTCAACATTTACCAGTTCCACAAGAACACGTTAAAGAAACATGGGGAACGCAAGAAGTAAAATATAGTTTTTTAGAATCTTTTCCTGAAGGCTTTCAATATATTTATGGTCACAAAATATTAAATCAACCTAACTTTTATCAAGATGACACCAAAGGATGGAAGGTTACCATTCCTAACTCTCTTGCGCGAATGGGTGTACAAACACCATTATTTGAATCTGATTTAAAAATTGAAATTCGTCTTTATTTAACTGGCATATATAATTCAAGCAATAAAGTAGATCAAGATCAACCATGGTTAAGAGTATATGGCTTTAATAAAGAAGGAACACTTACACAGATCAAAGAAGTGGAGTGTCCTAGTAATTTTTATAATTATAAAAATAGTTCAAATCCAATTAACTTTTATATGAGTGGAGAAGATGTTGATTATCTTGAAATTCGCTTTACCGCACCTCCTTATAAAGGAAGCCAATGCTATAATTTTGGAATTAAAGAAATAGGATTTAAAACATTCCCATATGCATACGTTGAAAAATAAGAGGCTCTTTAAAATCTAGGGTGGTCTAGGG
>FR897029.1 GCA_000437235.1 Coprobacillus sp. CAG:826
TTAGGGAAAGAAAAAAATATCGATACCAGCGGTGCTTTCCCTAAAAATCATTAGTGGAGTAGGCCGTTTATAGGCTTCCTTTATCTATATTATAAAGAAATAATTGTCCCTTTTCAATGCTTTTATAGATGATTGATAGGGATCTCAGTAAGAACAATTGTACGGAATAAAGATAATATGTTAATTACTATAATTATATTATTGATATAATCCTTTAATAAAGAAATTCCTTTTATTGATGAGAATTAACTGGGTCTAAAAATAAAACCAAAATAAAAAAATAAAAAAATTAGCACTTTTATGTTGACAGTGCTAAAAACATGGTTATAATATAATTAGCACTCGGAATAAGATAGTGCTAAGGAGGTGTGACCTATGGAACTTAGTCGAAGAGATAAAATTCTAAAACTAATTGTTGATCATTTTATTAAGACGGCTCAACCTGTAGGAAGCAAAACCTTGATTGAAGAATATAATATTCCATTTTCTAGTGCCACCATTCGTAATGAGATGCAGTTACTAGAGCAAGAGGGATATCTAGAAAAAACGCATACCTCTAGTGGTAGAGTTCCTTCTTCTAAAGGTTATCGATATTATATCGATCATCTCCGTAAACAAGAAGTAGATGAAGATTTAAAATGTCAACTTCAAATGGTCTTGGAACAAAAGACAAAATCTATTGAAGATATCATTCGTGAATCTTGTGAAGTTTTAACCCATATGACGAACTTAGCTTCGGTTGTATTAGGCCCTGACGCTCATGAAGAACGACTCTTATCCATTCAATTGATTCCGATTTCTGATAAAACAGCAACGGCCATCTTTGTAACGGATCAAGGATATGTTGAAAATAAAACCTTCGTCTTTGAAGAAGCTTTAGCGCCCACAGATATTGAAAAATGTGTCAAACTTTTAAATGACCGATTAAAAGGAACGGAAATTTCTCAAGTATTAGGAAAAATGCAAAATCTCCGTCCGATCTTAACCGATTATGTAAAAGAGCACGACATGATATATCAAGCGGTTGCGCAAGCCTTACTTCGCTTCGCTAAAGACCGCGTAACCTTATATGGAAAAGATTTGTTGTTTGAACAACCAGAGTTCCAAGAAGATACCGAAAAGATTAAGAAGATGTTAAGCTTCTTAGATGATCCGGCCAATCTTAGAACCTTTGCGTTAGATGATAATGGCTTATCCATCCATATTGGTGACGTCAGTGAAGGCCTCGATGATGTGTCTGTCATTCAAACCAACATCGATGTTCCTGGTCACCGTAACGGCTCCATTGCTTTAGTCGGACCAACGCGAATGGATTATGATCGAGTTGTATCCGCTCTAGAGTATGTCGCAAGAGCGTTAAGTGAATATTTTAATAAAGAAGAGAGTGATGAACAAAATGGCAGAAGAAGAGAAAAAGCCGAGTAAAAAAGAAAAGAAAGAAGAAAAGAAAATTGCCGAACTTCAAGAACTTTTAAAGAAAGCCGAAGAAGAGATGGCAAATTGGAAGAATAAATATTATATGGCTTATGCAGATACCGAAAATCTCAAGAAGCAATATGATAAAGAACATCATCAAATTGTGAAATATCGTTCGATGGGGTTCATTGAAAAACTTCTTCCTATCCTTGATGGCTTCCATATGGCTTTAGCCAATGAAGTAACCGACCCCACTTTAAAGAATTATTTAACCGGATTTCAATATATTTATAAAATGATGGTTGACGCGCTTGAAAGTGAAGGTGTTACCGAAATATCTCCTAAGGTTGGAGATAAATTCGATGAAACGATTATGGACGCTGTGGACACGGAAGAAAGCGAAGGCGAAGAAAATTTGGTACTTCGCGTTTATCAAAAAGGATATCGCTTACATGATCGAATGGTTCGACACGCACGCGTAGTTGTAAGCAAACATCCTACCAAAGAAGAAAAAGAAGAAGAATCAAGCGACTTTGATGAATCAAAAGCTGCTTAATATATAAAGGAGATAGATATTTATGGCAAAAGAAATTATTTTAGGTATTGACCTTGGTACAACAAACTCTGTTGTTTCTTATTTACAACCCGATGGAAAAGTGAAAGTAATTCCTAATCCAGAAGGACATAACACGACACCATCTGTCGTAGCGTTTAAAGCAAGCGGTGAAGAAATCGTTGGTGACGCGGCAAAACGTCAAGCGGTTACTAACCCTGATACTGTATCCTCCGTTAAACGTTTAATGGGTACAGGACAAAAAATTCATATTTCTTGTGTAAATAAAGATTTTACCCCACAAGAAATTAGTGCAAAAATCTTAGCTTATATGAAGAAATATGCGGAAGATAACTTAGGACAAAAAGTCTCTAAAGCGGTTATTACCGTTCCTGCTTACTTTAATGATGCCCAACGTCAAGCAACCAAAGATGCTGGACAAATCGCAGGTCTTGATGTCGTTCGTATTATTAACGAACCAACCGCAGCAGCTTTAGCTTATGGTACTGAAACTGGCGCTAACCAAAAGATCTTAGTGTACGATCTAGGTGGTGGTACTTTCGATGTATCCATCCTTGACATTGGTGATGGTACTTTCGAAGTCGTTTCTACCGCTGGTGATAACCACTTAGGTGGCGATGACTGGGATGCCGTTATCGCTGATTGGATTAAAGCTCAAATCAAAATTGAATATGGTGTTGATTTAACTGATAAAATGGCAATTCAACGTTTCAAAGAAGCGGCTGAAAAAGCTAAAATTGAACTTTCTAGTATGTTAGAAACCACCATTTCCTTACCATTCATTGGTATGGGAAGCACAGGTCCTATCAGCTTTGAAACTAAATTAACTCGTGCTAAATTCCAAGATTTAACTAAACACCTCTTAAAGAGAACCGAAGAACCTGTCCGTTGTGCTTTAGCCGATGCACATATGACCGCAAATGACTTACACGAAGTCTTATTAATCGGTGGTTCTATCCGTATGCCAGCTGTCCAAGAATTAGTGAAACAATTAACAGGTAAAACACCTAACTTAAGTGTCAACCCTGATGAAGCTGTTTCTATTGGTGCTGCTTTACAAGGTGGCGTTATTAGTGGTGATGTTCAAGATGTCGTCTTACTTGATGTCACTCCATTAACCTTAGGTATTGAAACTATGGGTGGTGTGATGACTCCATTAATTACAAGAAATACCACCATTCCTACCACGAAATCTCAAATCTTCTCCACTGCAGAAGATAATCAACCTGCCGTTGATGTTATGGTCTATCAAGGCGAACGTCCAATGGCACATGATAACAAACTCTTAGGTCACTTCAAACTCGATGGTATTAAACCTGCACGTCGCGGAGAACCTCGTATTGAAGTTACCTTCAGTATCGATGTTAACGGTATTGTAAAAGTTACCGCTAAAGACTTAGATACGCAAAAAGAACAACAAATTACCATTTCTGGATCTAATGGTTTAAGCAAAGAAGAAATCGACCGTATGATGAAAGAAGCGGAAGAGAATAGAGAAGCGGATGAAAAACGTAAAGAAGAAGTTGAATTACGTAACAAAGCTGAATCCTATTTGAACTCCATTAATCAATCGTTAGCGGAAAAAGGCGATAGCTTAGATCCTCAACAAAAAGCACAAACCGAACAATTACGCGATGAATTAAAGACCGCTTTAGATAATAACGATATGGCTACTTTAAGAGCCAAAATCGGTGAATTAGAAAAAGCCGCTGAATTTATGGCACAACAACAAGCTAGTAGTGCTTCTCAAGGTACAACCACTTCTAGCAGTGATAGTGCTTCTAGCTCCAATGACGATAACGTCGTTGATGCTGATTTTACAGAAAAGAATTAAAGAGAACGTTTTAGGGGCGTGAGCCCCTTTAACGTGTTATTAGAAAGGATGAGGGAAAGTGGCAGAAAAAAGAGATTATTATGAAGTTTTAGGCGTTTCTAAAACAGCTTCTCAAGATGAAATTAAATCTGCGTGGCGGAAACTAGCTAAAACATACCACCCCGATAATAAAGAAACTGGCGATGAAGCAAAATTCAAAGAAGCACAAGAAGCCTATGATGTTTTAAAAGACGATCAAAAACGTGCGGCTTATGACCAATTTGGCCATGCTGCCTTTGATCAAGGTGGCGCGGGCGGCCCAGGTGGTTTTAATGGCGGCTTCAATGGTGGCTTCGCTGGTGGTTTTGAAGACGTTGATCTTGGCGATATTTTCTCCTCCATCTTTGGTGGTGGCGGTAGAAGAAGACAAACAAGAACCGGTCCACAACGCGGAAATGATTCGGTGATGAGAGTAAAAATCAGTTTCATGGATGCGATTAATGGTAAACAAATTAAATTAAATGTTACTTATGATCAACCTTGCCCAACTTGTAATGGTACAGGGGCAAAATCGCCGAACGATGTTGAAACTTGTTCCCGCTGCCACGGTACAGGTACAGTGCGTGGTAGACAACAAAGTCTTTTTGGTACTGTAGAAACACAAACGGTATGCCCGGATTGTGGTGGAACGGGTAAAAAGATTAAAACACCTTGCCCAGATTGTGGTGGTAAAGGTTATAAAAAGGTTAAAACGGAAATTGAAGTTAATATCCCAGCTGGTATTAATTCAGGACAACAAATTCGTATTCCTGGAAAAGGCGAAAGAGGTCAAAATGGTGGCCAAAATGGTGACTTATATTTAGAAGTTATCGTAGAACCCCATCAATACTTCAAACGGGACGGAAACGATATTCATATTGATACCTCCATTTCAATGGTGGATGCAGCGTTAGGGGTTACTTTAACTGTACCTACGGTATATGGTGATATTGAAGTTAAAGTTCCGGAAGGAACCCAACCAGGTGCTATTTTAAAAGTGCGTGGTAAAGGGGTAAAAGACTTGCGTTCAGCTATCCAAGGCGACCAATATATCCATTTAGATGTAAAAACGCCAACCAAATTATCAAAAGAACAAAAAGAACTTCTTCAAAAATTTGCAGGATTACAACCGAAAGAAGAGAGTTTCTTTGATCGCTTTAAAAGCAAATTTAAAAAGTAAAAAATAAAGCTACCTTTCAAAATAGGTGGCTTTTATTTTTTTAACTTCCTCTACTGTAGACATAATAAAAAAGCATAAACTTTCTGTATTATTTATTTCAATTAAAAAAATCTCATGCTATAATGAAAAAGCAAGAGGTGTTTCCCATGAAAAAATGTAAAAGATGTGGGGCATTATTAGAAGAGAATGTAACAATATGTCCTCACTGCGGTATAGAAAATCCGGTACAACCGGAAAAGAAAAAAACAGCTTATGATTTAACAATTGCCTTTGATCCGATGGCACAAGGTTCTTCATTATATCGAGTAAAGAGTAGAAAAAAACTACTCGTTTTCTCATTTTTATTGGCTTTTTTAGGTGTACCTTATTTTTATATTGAAAAAGCTAAAAAAGGTTGGATTTCTTTATCCATCTTCTTTATTTTAGGCGGATTATCGTCTTTAATTCTTTCATTAATTACGAGTAAAAATGGAAATTATTCCATTTGGATGACGCTTATTCCTTTATTAAGTATTATTGTTTTGATGAATGTGATTATTGGCGTTTATATGGTCATGCATCCTTCTTTAAAGGATGGACGTGGGGAGTATTTACGCTAATGCAACGTTACTTTTTAAAAAAAATTAATGGAGAATTCCTCTTAGAACAAGAAGATATTTTTCATATTGAAAAAGTAATGCGTGCGCGAATTGGTGACCATTTCGAAATTGTAGATGATCAAAGTGTAAAAGAAGTGGAAATTACTTCTTTAAAACCATTAGTGTATCATTCTATTCATAGCCGTCCTCTTGAAAAGAGTAAATATCCCATCACTTTATTTTATTGCTTACCGAAAGGCGATAAAATGGAACTTGTTTTACAAAAGGCAACGGAATTAGGAATCCATGAAGTTTATGGGGTTATTTCTTCTCGTACCATTGTGCGATTAGAGAAAAAAGACCAAGAAAAAAAGAAAGTCCGCTACCAAAAAATTATGAAAGAAGCCAGTGAACAATGCTTGCGTGATGATATTCCAACTTTTCAAGATATTATTGATTTTAAATCTTTAAAGAATTATCATTTTGACCATATGTTGATTGCTTATGAGGGTGAAAAAGGAAATACCCATCATCTTTATGAAGAAATTTTAAAAATAAAACCCGGTGAAAAAACCGCGATTTTAATTGGCGCTGAAGGAGGATTTTCTAAAGAAGAAGTGGAATTTGTTACTTCTTTAGGATATCTTTCGATTAGTTTAGGGAAAAGAATTTTAAGAAGTGAAACCGCAGCAATTGCGTCGATTGCGTTTTTAAGTCTACTTTTGGAGCGTGATGATTAATGGAAAACACCTATTTGATTGTAACTTTAGGCTGTAAGGTGAACACCTATGAATCAGAAGCTTTAAAAGAAGCCTTGGAAAATAGAGGATATAAAGAAGATAAAAAGAATCCTAAAGTAGTTATTATTAATACCTGTAGTGTAACCTCAGTTTCTGATCAAAAATGCCGTCAAAAAATTCGTTCTTTAATAAAAAAATATCCCAACACTATTTTTGTAGCGATGGGGTGTTATGTCCAAATGGCGAGTGGCTATTTATCTACGATTCCAGGTGTTGATATTTTAGTAGGCACTTCCATGCGTTCTAAAATACCAGATTTAATTGAAGAATATGAAAAGAACGGAAAATTAATTGATATTGTTTCTAAAGTCGATAAAAATGAAAAATATGAAAATTTAGGGATTTCATCTTTTCATGATAACACGAGAGCGTTTTTAAAGATTGAAGATGGCTGTGATAATTATTGTTCTTATTGTGTCATTCCTTATGCAAGAGGAGAAGTTCGCTCTAGAAAAAAAGAAGATATTCTTTTAGAAGTTGGACGCCTTATTCAAAATGGTTTTCAAGAAATTGTTTTAACAGGTATTCATACGGGCGGCTATGGTAAAGATTTAGATAATTACCATTTTAGCGATTTATTAGAAGATATTTTAAAAACGTATCCTTCTTTACATCGTTTACGCATTTCTTCCATTGAAGAATCAGAAATTGATGACAAGATGATTGCGTTAATGAAGGAATATCCTACCATTGCAAATCACTTACACATTCCTTTACAATCGGGCTCGGAAACGGTTTTACGAAGAATGAACCGAAAATATGATAAAAAAGCTTATTTAGAAAAATTAAAGAAAATTCGGGAAGTTCGTCCGGATATTTCTATTACTACGGATATTATTGTAGGCTTTCCAAAAGAAAGTGAAGAGGAGTTCATGGAAACTTATGAATTTGCAAAAGCATGTAGCTTTAGCAAAATTCACGTTTTTCCGTTTTCTTCTAGAGAAGGAACACCCGCTAGTAAAATGACGCCACAAGTGGATCCTACGATTAAAAAAGAAAGAGTGCATCGCCTTTTGACCCTTTCAAATGAATTAGAAGAAGCGTATGAAAGTCGCTTTATTGGTCAAGAGATTGAAGTCTTATTTGAAGAATACGATGAAGAAACTAAAATCAATAAAGGACATACTTCCAATTACCTTTTAGTCACGGTTTTATGTGAAAAAAATCTACATAATCACATCCAAAAAGTGCTTTATCAAAAAGGACTTTCTATTTTAAAATAATTTTTCATACAATGTCTAAATTTTTGGGTTGACATGCTTTTCTCACTTCCTTATACTAATAAAGGTAAAACACGAAAAAGGAGGTGTGAACCATGGCAGTTCCATTCAGAAGAACTTCTAAAACCACCAAGAGAATGCGTAGAACGCATTTCAAATTAACAGTGTCTGGCTTAGTTACATGCCCACATTGTGGTGAAATGATTGCTTCACACCGCGTTTGTCCTAACTGCGGCTATTATGATGGTAAGGAAGTAATTTCTTCCTCTGATAAAAAAGCGGAAGAGACCAAACCGGCAAAGAAGACCAAAAAAACCGCAAAAAAAGCAACGACAAAAAAAGCTAAAAAAGATGCAGAATAAGGCCACGTAAGTGGCTTTTTTTTTAACCTTTTAAAACAATCATTTTCATGGTAAAATAAATATTAGAAAGTAGGTGCTATTATGAACTATAACAAATTAATTGATCATACGAATTTAAAACCCAACGCTTCCATTGAAGATATTGAAAAGCTTTGTATGGAAGCCAAACAATACGACTTTATGAGCGTATGTGTGAATCCTAGCTTTATTCCGCTTTGCGTGAAACTTTTAAAAGGTAGTAACGTAAAGGTGTGTACTGTTATTGGTTTCCCATTAGGCGCAACATTAAAAAATGTAAAAGTTATGGAAACGAAAGAAGCGATTGAAGAAGGTGCGGATGAAGTAGACATGGTCATCAACATTTCGCAATTAAAAGCGGGCAATGATGAATATGTTTATCAAGAAATCAAAGATATTCGTAATGCTTCAAAAGGACATATTTTAAAAGTAATTTTAGAAACATGTTTATTAACCGATGAAGAAATCGTTCGTGCTTCTAAATTAGCCTTAAAAGCGGGCGCTGACTTTATTAAAACTTCTACTGGATTTTCTACCGGTGGCGCAACCGTTGAAGCAGTACGTTTAATGCGTCAAACCGTCGGTGACGCTTGTGGCGTAAAAGCAAGTGGTGGCATTCGTACCCATGAAGATTTAGTGAAGATGGTTGAAGCGGGTGCTAATCGTATTGGTACAAGTGCAGGACCTAAAATTCTATAGTTCGGAAATAAAAGTATGGAATTTATTACACGTCATCTATTCTTATTCTTTTTAGGTGGTATCGGTGGCTGGATTATTGAATTATTCTTTCGTAGAATTGTGCATAAAAGATGGATTAATCCTGGCTTTTTAACTGGTCCTTGTTTACCTTTATATGGCTCTGGATTGTGCTTACTATATTTCTTTTCTTCATTGGATTATAGTTTTATTCCATCTACCATAGGCCAAAAAATATTCTGCATTGTCATCATGACGGCTTTAGTTGTTTTACTTGAATATTTAACGGGTTTATACTTTTTAAAAGTTAATCACGTTCGTTTATGGGATTATAGTGACCGCTGGGGCAACATTCAAGGTATTATTTGTCCTTTGTTTTCCGTGTTTTGGCTTGCTATTGCAGGAGGATATTATTTTTTACTGCATCCAAGTTTAGTGAAATTAGTTCAACTCGTGATGAATACGCCTTATCTATTCTTCTTTGAAGGATTTGCTAGTGGAATCTTCATTATTGACTTCATTATGTCCATTCAATTGGTGAATCGCCTACGGACCTTTGCTAAAGAGCACAAGCTTGACATTGCTTTTGAAAATTTAAAGGAAAATATTCAAAAGAAGAGACAAGAACGAAAAGAGAAAAGAGCGTTCCTTTTCCCCTTCCGTTTACCCCATACGATTTTAAAAGAAATGGTTGAAAATTATTTAGATAAGAAAAAAGAAGAACGTAAAGAAAGTGAAAATAAAGGCGAATAATTCGCCTTTTTTTGAGGGCTAAGTATGAAGGTTGTAGTAGCAATGGATTCTTTTAAAGGAAGTTTAACATCTTTAGAAGCGGGAAATAGTGTGAAAGAAGGCATTCTTGAAGTTTTTCCACATGCCAATATTTGCGTCTTACCTTTAGCGGATGGGGGCGAAGGTACTTTAGATGCGGTAATGTGGTTAAAAAAAGGTAAAAAACAAAAAATACAAGTAAAAGATGCACTTTTACGAACTATCAGTACCGAATATGGAATTTTAAATTCTGATGCAGCACTCATTGAAATCGCTAAAGTTGTTGGTTTACCGATGCTAAAACAAGAAGAAAAAAATCCTTTAGTAACTTCAACCTATGGAATTGGCGAAATGATAGTGGCCGCTATGAATGATGGAGGAAAGCATTTTTATATAGCCTTAGGTGGCAGTTCTACAAATGATGGTGGTTTTGGTATGTTACGGGCATTAGGTTATCGCTTTTTAAATCCAAATCATCAAGAAATAACGACTTTGGAATGTCTTTTAGAATTAGCGAGCATTGATGAGAAAAATGTTAATTCTCATTTATTGGAGTGCGATTTTGTTCTTCTTTCGGACGTAAAAAATCCTCTTTTAGGAGAAAATGGTTGTAGTTATGTTTTTGGTGCGCAAAAAGGCGCAACAAAAGCGCAACAAGCGCATTTAGACGCAATTTTAACGAAGTTTTCTCTAATTGTCAGTCAGCAATACCAAGGTGATTTTCATCTTTTAGAAGGAGCAGGAGCGGCTGGTGGCTTAGGCTTTGCTTTCCTGGCTTTTTTAAAGGCCCAATGCATCTCAGGTAGTGGATGGTTATTAAAAGAAATGCGTTTAGAAGAAGAAATTCAAGATGCTGATTATGTAATTACCGGTGAAGGGAAAATTGATCAACAAACGTTAATGGGAAAAGGACCTAACGCTGTTGCCTCTTTAGCGAAAAAATATCATAAACCTATATTTGGTTTTGGTGGAAGTGTAGAAGAAATTCTTTATCATCAAGTATCTAATTTTGATGGTTTATACGCGATTATTGATCATCCTTTTACTTTAAATGATTTAAAGAAAGACGTTGCAAAATCCAATATAAAAAGAACGGTAAAAAAGGTATTTCAAAAAATTTTAAAGTAGATAAAACCTATCCATTCGTCTCTCAATCCAATAAAAATAGTAAAATTAGTGATGAAAATTTGGTAATTCTTGGTAAGAAGAAGAAAAAGTGAAGAAAAGTTAAGAAATTTGAATAAAATGAGTTGATTTTTCCTCACGTAATGTATATAATTTTATCGTTTAAAAGCGATAGAAGCTTTAGAAGGAGGGGAATCAAAGTGCCAAAGACAGTCGTTCGAGATAACGAAACTTTAGATGACGCATTACGTCGTTTCAAAAGACAAGTGAATAAGGCTGGAACCCTTGCTGAAGCTCGTAAGCGTGAGTTCTACTTAAAACCAGGCGTGAAACGCAAATTAAAGTCTGAACAAGCTCGCCGTAAATCTTATTAAAAAAAAGAACGGATTTTATATCCGTTTTTTTTATGCTATATTAAGATATAGATAAAGGAGGATGAAACGCATGATTTATTATCCCATTCATAATATGATGAATGTCCGTGATATTGGCTTATGGAAAGGAAAAGACCAACGTTTTATTCTTCCATTCCGTTTTTTACGTAGTGATCGTCCAAAAAGTGATAGTGATGAATACACTACATTTTTAAAAGAACATCAAATTCAAGATATTATTGATTTAAGGACGCATCAAGTGATTCAAAAACTTCCTAATCCCTTAAAAGATGACCCCTATTTCAACTATCATCATCTTCCTTTAGAAGAAGGAAGCACGATTTCTCTACAAAGCATGACCCCGCATGAATTATATAACCTAATGGTAGAGCATAAAGATACTTTTTACCAAATCTTTTCTATTTTTGCTCATGCGGAACATGGGGTTTTAGTGCATTGTACGGCGGGAAAAGATCGAACAGGCGTTGTCATTGCGCTTCTTCTTGAATTTTTGGGTGTTGATAAAGACATCATTATTGGAGACTATGCTTATTCTTCTTTGATATTAGATGGAAATTATCCTTCCTATCAAAAGAATCATCCTGGTTTTAAACCATTTCTAGGAGAGTCCAATCCTTTATATATGCGTGCATTTTTATCTGATTTTCACGCTAAGTATCATAACGCACATGATTATCTTATTTCTATTGGTTTAAAAGAAGAAGAACTTGTTTTAATTGAACAAAAGGCCTTTGGTCTTTAGTTCTTTTTTTTTAGATTTTTTAATAAAATAAAGTGGTGATTTCCATGTTTACTTATGAAAAAAATGTATTAAAACTTTATCAATATCGCGTTTTGGTGCATCTAGATAAAGAAGAGATTGATGTTCTTTATTTAAAAACCATGTTACGGATTAAAGGAAAAGAACTTCATGTCACTTATTTTGCTAAAGAAGAAATTCATATTGAAGGGCAAATCAAAGCCATAGAAATGGAGAACCATCATGATAAAAAGTAAAAGTGTTTATCGCGTGCGCGTATTTGATTCCACGCAATTTTTAGCCACTTTGAAAGAACATGGAATTGAAATCTATGATTTTCAGTGTGTGGATGAATATCTTTATCAATTTTCGATATCTTCTTATCAAGAAAAAAAGTTTTTATCTTTATATAAAGAAGTTCAATTAGTGAGAAAAACGGGCATGTATTCCGTTTTCGAGCATCTTTTTAAAAGAAAAACTGCTTTAGTGGGGATTATTTTTGCTTTACTTTTATTTTTCTCTTTTACGAGCCGAATTTATGAAATTGAAGTAGAAGGGAATTCACGGATTTTAAATGCAAGAATTCAACTGAAACTAGAAGAAATGGGCATTAAAAAATATGTGAAAAAGCCAAATTATGAAACGTTACTTCAATATGAAAATGAATTAAAAAATTTTTTCTATGAAGATATTGAGTCATTAGAACTCCGTTCTCAAGGTGTACAAATAAAAGTCCGCTACGAAAAAAGAAGAAAAAGCGTAGAATTACCTACGAAAACTGGACCGAAATATGCGAGAAAAAAAGGAATTATCTCGCATTTTGTGATTTCTAGTGGCGTGATTAAAGTCAAAGAAAATCAATATGTTGAAGAAGGAACTTTATTAGTGGATGATACTTTAATTACACCAAAAGGAGAAGAAATAAAAGTAGGGGCAGAAGGTCAAGTATATGCGTGGACGTGGACGATTATTACGGTTAGTAAAAACCGAACGAAGAATGAAGAGGAAGTAGAAACATTTTCTTCGTTATTAAATGAAGCTGAACAAATGGTAAAAGCGGGCTTTATAGAAGAAGAAAGAATTGATAAAGAAGTGATATTAAGCTATGAAGTAAATGAGAAAAATGCATTATTAAAAGTACATTTTACATGTTTAGAAGATATTGCTAAATAAAAGAGTAGGAAAAATAAAAGATAGTCCCTATATAAATATAGAGGAATATTTATGAAGGACTTTGTATTTCAAAATCGATTATCGGATTGTGGCTTTTGTGCGTTAAAAATTGCTTTAGCGGATATCACCCACAATCCCCACTACTTATATTTAAAGGCGCCAAAAAAATGGGGTAATTATTCGTTTTTAGATTTGGTAAAGGTCGCTAAAAAGCAAGGTTATTTGCTAAAAGGTTATCAAGTTCCGCTTCATCAAATTCCGCCTAAAAAAAGTATTGCTTTGCTTTTAAAAAGAGGTTCTTTTCATTATGTTTATATAAAAGAAATTGATCCGCAATACTTATATATCTATGACCCAATTAAAGGAAAAAGAAAAGTGAAAAAAGAAGTCTTCCTTTCACAATTTATAGGCTACTATTTATTAGTGATGAAAAAAGAAAAAGAGGTGAAAATTGTCACATCATTTTTAAGTCATATTCCTTATTTTGTTTATTATGGAATCATCTTCCTTCTTTTAGGAACGAGTTTATGGCTATTATTCTAGAAAAATACGGATTTTATTAGCGTTTTCTATATTTTTTAATGAAGAAATGGTAAAATAGAAATAGATTGTAGGTGATGACTTTGGAATTACTATTTGAAAACTCTTATGACCCTTCTTTTGATCACTATGAAGAAGACTTTCAAGATTTAGCTAGCTATACTTTTTCTTTATTAAACGTAAAAGATCACTATTCTTTAGAGGTGGATTTTGTTCGCCAAGACGAAATTCATGAAATCAATAAAGAATATCGAGGTATTGATCGTCCTACGGACGTCATTAGCTTTGCTTTCTTAGATAAAGTTGATGGTGAAGTGACCATTCAAGGAGACGTTATGCAGATGTTAGGAGAAATCATCATTTCCATTGATCAAGCAAAGATGCAAGCGGAACAATATGAGCATTCTTTGCACCGCGAAATCTGTTTTTTATTCGTTCATGGTTTATTACATTTATTAGGTTATGACCATCAAACGAAAGAGCAAGAAGAAGAAATGTTTGGTTTACAAAACCGAATTTTGTTAGAAAAGGGGATTACAAGATGACCAAAGAAGAACTTTTAAAAGAAGCCAATAAAGCACGTGAAAAATCCTATTCGCCTTATTCACATTTTAGTGTTGGTGCTTGTATTTTATGTAAAGATGGTCGCTTTTTTCATGGCGCGAATATTGAAAATGCAAGTTATCCATTAAGTATGTGCGCGGAAAGAAATGCTATTTATCACGCTTTAATGGAAGGCTATCATAAAGAAGACTTTGCTGCCTTAGCGATTATTGGAGAAACCGATGAACCGATTTCACCTTGTGGCGCTTGCCGTCAAGTCATTCAAGAATTATTTCCTAAAGATATGCCGATTTATTTAGGTAATTTAAAAGGCGATATTCGTACCACAAATGCGGTAGAATTATTACCATTTGCTTTTGACTCTGAGGATTTACAATGAAATCGGGTTTTATCACCATTTTAGGGCGTCCTAACGTGGGCAAATCTACTTTAATGAATACGATATTACATCGTAAAATTAGTATTATTTCTCCAAAACCTCAAACAACAAGAGATGCAATTCAAGGCATTTATACGACCAAAGACGTACAAATGATTTTTATTGATACGCCAGGAATTCATAAACCGAATACCACTTTAGGAGAAAACATGAATCATTCGGCTTTTCAATCGACCAAAGAAGTAGAGGCCGCTATTTTGATTGTGGACGCAAGTGAAGATTTTGGTGAAGGAGATCAATACATTTTGGATCGTATCAATACCAAAGTGCCTTTGTTTGTCGTATTTAATAAAATAGATTTATGTACCATTCCCCAAGTGGAAGCATTAAAAAAGATATATCAAGAAAAATTACCGGACGCTAAGATGATTGAGATTTCAGCGTTAAAAGACGCAAATGTTGATACATTATTAAAAGCGTTAGAAGACGTATTAGAAGAAGGACCGCAATATTTCCCAAGTGATATGTATAGTGATCACTCGGATAGTTTTTTAATCGCAGAAATTATTCGTGAAAAAACATTAACGCTTTTACGCGATGAAGTTCCTCATTCTATTGCTGTAAAAATTGAAAAATTAACACGCAAAGAAGATGAAATGGAAGTTCACGCAACGATTGTGTGTGAAAAAGAAGGGCAAAAAGGTATTATTATCGGTAAAGGTGGAAAAATGATTAAGCGGATTGGTACGCAATCTCGCTATGAGATTGAAAAACTCTTTGGGGTAAAATGTCGCTTAGAGACCTTTGTACGCGTAGAAAAGGATTGGCGAAATTCTTTACGCTACTTAAAAGAATTTGGTTATAACAAGGATTAATTATGATTGAAAAAGAAGGTATAGTAGTTCGTGTTACGCAAATTAAAGAAAGAGATGCCATGATTCAAATCATTACGAATGATGGTTTCTTTTCTTTTTTAGCTCGTGGCGTATTAAAAGTAGATAGTAAAAATGCTTTATTTGTTTCTTTATATACGCATGCACGTTTTGAATTAGAAGAAGGGAAAAATGGCTATTACTCCTTAAAGGGAGGAACGCTTTTACATAGTCCCGCTTCAAGTATGAATGATTTACTTTATCTTTTGACTTTTTCGTCTATAGCAGAACTCGCAATGAAGTTTTTTGATGAGAATACGGTAAAGGATTATTATCCTTATTTATCCGCCATTTTTATGGCAGTTTATGAGAAAAGCGGAGATCCTTTAACTTTAGTTTCTATTGGTGCTTGTACGGCATTAAAACTAAGCGGATATGCCATTCAAACGAGTGGCTGTGTAACGTGTGGTACGAAAAAAGATATCGTCTCTTTTGATATGGATAATGGCGGCTTTTTTTGTCGGAAACATTATGATCCCGCTACGATGCAGAATCAAACACCTAGTTTTTTAAAAGCAGTACGTTTTTTATTTATTGTTCCGCCTGAAGAAGTGAAGAATTATACATTAAATGAGCAAGATTTAATTCCCATTTTAAACCAAATTCACCAATTTATGCTCGATTTTTGCGGGGTAAATTGGAAAGGCTATGAACTTTTACTAAGAGCTGTACGAAAAATGTAAAAAATGCAAAAAAGTACACTCATAATAGGTTGACAAGGTATGTCAAAATGATATACTTACTTTTGTTTTATGCGCAAAAACGCGCAAGTATAGGAGTGAAAATATATGTCAAAAGTTCCATTTGATAAAATCGTTACCCATTTACAAACATCGGGTTTCGTTTTTCAAGGATCCGAAATCTATGGCGGACTTTCTAACAGCTGGGATTATGGACCATTAGGTGTTGAATTAAAGAATAACGTTCGTAAAGCTTGGTGGAAGAAATTCGTTCAAGAATCCCCAACCAATGTAGGTATGGACGCCGCTATTTTAATGAACCCAAGAGTGTGGGAAGCAACCGGTCACGTTTCGACCTTTAATGATCCATTAATTGACTGCAAAGAATGTAAAACACGTCATCGTGCCGACCAATTAATTGAAGCTGAATTCCCAGACGCTAACGTTCAAGCTATGACGAATGAAGATATGATGGCCTTTATCCGTGAACATCATGTAACTTGCCCCCATTGTGGTAAGAGCAATTTTACGGATATTCGTCAATTCAATATGATGTTTAAAACCCATATTGGAGTTACCGATGATTCTAAATCTGTGGTTTATTTAAGACCAGAAACAGCCCAAGGTATCTTCGTTAACTTTAAAAATGTGGTTCGTTCCATGCGTAAAAAATTACCAGTAGGTATTTGCCAAGTCGGTAAATCCTTCCGTAATGAAATTACTCCCGGAAACTTCATTTTCCGTACAAGAGAATTTGAACAAATGGAAATGGAATTCTTCTGTAAGCCCAATACGGACCTAGAATGGTTCCAATATTGGAAAAATTACTGCATCAACTTTATTGAATCTCTAGGTGTTTCTAAAGATCAGCTTCGTTACCGTGACCATGAAAAAGAAGAATTAGCGTTCTATTCAAAGGCCACTACCGATATTGAATACTTATTTCCAACCTTAGGATGGGGAGAAGTTTGGGGCATCGCTGATCGTACCGATTACGATTTAAAACGCCACCAAGAATATTCAAAAGAATCTTTAGAATATTTAGATCCTGAAACCAATGAAAAGTATGTTCCATATTGTATTGAACCTTCATTAGGTTTAGACCGTTTATTCTTAACATTAGTTTGTGAAGCTTATGATGAAGAGATTTTAGAAAAGGATACCCGTATTGTGATGCATTTACATCCATTCCTAGCACCATATAAAGTTGCTATTCTTCCTTTATCTAAACAATTAAGTGAAAAAGCAAAAGCAGTTCGTGATTTATTGGCCAAGCATTATATGGTGACTTATGATGAAGCCGGCAGTATTGGTAAGAGATATCGTCGTCAAGACGCTATTGGTACGCCATTATGCGTAACGATTGACTTCGATACCGAAAACGATAATTCCGTTACGATTCGTGATCGTGATACCATGGAACAAATCCGCCTTCCCATTGATGAATTAGCGGCTTATATTGAAAAGAAATTAGAATTTTAATGAAAAATTGATATGAAAGGAGGTGTTTTTATGCCAATGGATAATGACTTAATTGAGCGTGTTTTACATGCATGCGATATCGTTCAAGTCATTTCTTCCTATATTCCTGTAATAAAAAAAGGAAGAAATTATGTGGCAATTTGCCCATTCCACGATGATAAAAACCCTTCTTTACATATTTCGCCAGAAAAACAAATTTTTAAATGTTTCGTTTGTGGTACGGGTGGTAATGCCATTACTTTCGTTGAAAAATATGAAAAGATTTCTTTTATGGATGCGGTAAGAAAAGTTGCCGAGTTAGTAGGATTTCATGACGAAAGATTAGCAAAAAAAGAAACAGTAAGCGCTAAAGATGCGTCTTTAGAGCCTTTATATAAGGCGTTAGACGATGTAGCGAGTTTCTATCATTACGCATTAAAAACCGAAGAAGGTAAAACAGCTTTAGATTATTTAGAGCATCGTGATTTAGACGAAAAATTACAAGATGAATATCGTTTAGGTTATGCTTTATTAGATGGAAAAAATACGATTAAGTTTTTAACTTCTAAAGGGCATTCTTTAAAAACGATTGAAATGATAGGAATTGGAACTCATGTCGGAAGCGGTTATATGGACCGGAACTTTGGACGAGTCATCTTTCCAATTATGGACGCCAATGGACGAGTGGTTGGTTTTTCCGCTCGAAGATTATCGGACAATAAAGATGAAGCAAAGTATGTCAATACTTCAGAAACTCCTTTATTTCATAAAGCGAATATCTTATTCAACTACCATATTGCTCGAAAAGTAGCTCGTCATGAAGGCTATGTCTATGTGCTAGAAGGCTTTATGGACGTATTTGCATTACGACGGATTGGTATTGATTCTTGTGTGGCTTTAATGGGAACAGCTTTAACTAAAAATCATGTTGCGATGCTTCGTGCTTTAGGTGCGGAAATTCGTTTATGTTTAGATGGTGACCAAGCCGGACAAATGGCCACAATGAAAATTTGTTCTTTACTAGAACAAAATGGCCTATCTTACCGAATAGTCGATAATCAAAATAGTGATTTAGACCCTGATGAAATATTAAAAGCTTCTGGTGCTGATGCTTTACGAAATTATCTAAATCGTTTACTCAACCATGCACAATTTGCTTTATCGTATTTTAAAAGAAACAACACATTAAACACTTTAGAAGAAAGAAAAAAATTTGTTTATCAATTTATTCCTATTATTGCAGGTGCTAAAGATCGATTAGAACAAGAAGATTATCTTTTAAATCTTCAACTTGCAACGCAGTTCCCTATTGAGGAATTAAGAACTTTATTAAAAAAATATCAATCTCAGCAAAAAGAAGGAAGCGCTAATCAAATTTTTACCAGCTTCCATCCCGAAAAAAAACAACTCCGTCGTCTTCAGTTAGCGGAAAGAGAAGTTCTTTATCAAATGCTAGTGGGGGAAGAGGCTAGAGATTATTATAAAAATGAAATTTCATATTTCTACAATGAACTCTACCGAAAAATCGCTAATTTCTTAATTGACTATGACCGAGAACATACGCAAATTGATATTCCTTCTTTACTCGTTTCATTAGAAGGAAGCGAAATCTCGGACAAAGAAGAAATTTCAAAAGAAATTACGGGATTATTAATGGAAAAAGAACATCCACCCTATACGAAAAAATTGATGGATGAATACCGAGACGCCATTGTAGAAGAACGTGGTAAACTCTATCGAAAAACAACATTAGATCAAGAGTTGCAAGGCAAAAAGCCATTAGAGCAAGCCGAAATTATTGCTCAATACACTAAAAAAGAAAAGGAGTAACAATATTATGACAAAAGCGACCAAAAAAGTTGAACTTGAAAAAGAATTGGACGATGAACCGATTGAAACATTAGATTCAATTAAAAAGAGACTTGAGAAAAAAGGAAAAAGTAGCGGTTTCTTAAATCAAGAAGATATTTTTGATGCTACCGCTCAATTAGATTTGTCCGAAGAAGACTTAGATTCTCTTATTTCTTATTTCAAAGAAAAAGGTATTGAAGTTGTAGCGGAAGACGCTAACGAAGACTTGGATTCCTTAGAAGATGTCGACTTAGATGAAAACATGTTAGAAAAAGAAAATAATGATTTACTCGTCGATGACGATGATTATTTTGATGATTCTGATGTGATTGAAGATGAAGATTATGATTCTTTATCCGACATTGAATCCGATTCCTTTGATACTTTTGTTTCTGGTGATGTGAAAGTCAATGACCCTGTAAAGATGTATTTAAAAGAAATTGGTAAAGTTGATCTTTTAACGTCTCAAGAAGAAATTGAATTAGCGAAACGTATTCTTGAAGGTGATGAAGAAGCAAAAAGACACTTAATTTCCGCAAACTTACGTCTTGTTGTGAATATTGCAAAACATTATGTCGGTCGTGGTATGCAAATCTTAGACCTTATTCAAGAAGGTAATATGGGCTTAATTAAAGCCGTAGAAAAATTTGATTACACCAAAGGATTTAAATTTTCTACCTATGCAACATGGTGGATTCGTCAAGCCATTACCCGTGCAATTGCGGACCAAGCTCGTACCATCCGTATTCCTGTTCATATGGTTGAAACTATCAATAAGATTACCCGTGTACAACGTCAATTAGTGCAAGAACTTGGTAGAGAACCAACGGCAGAAGAAATTTCTAAGAAATTAGATAATTCTTTATCTCCAGAAAGAATTCGTGAAATTCAACGTATCGCCATGGATCCAGTTTCTTTAGAAACTCCAATCGGTGAAGAAGATGACTCTCATTTAGGCGATTTTATTGAAGATAAGGATGATCAATCACCATTAGAATATACCACCAAATCTCTTTTAAAAGATGAATTATATAGTGTAATGCATGATTTAACGGACCGTGAAGAAAAAGTTCTTCGCTTACGTTATGGTTTAGACGATAATCACCCACGTACATTAGAAGAAGTTGGAAGAGTCTTCAATGTTACCCGTGAAAGAATTCGTCAAATTGAGGCAAAAGCCATTCGTAAATTACGCCATCCAACGCGTTCTAAACGATTTGGCGACTATCGTGAATAATGAAAAAGTTATCGTTACGATTAGAAACACTGTTAAGTATGATTCCTACTAACGTCCACTATTTAGTGGATGTTGGAGCGGACCATGGTTATTTCATTTTAGAAGCGATTGCTAGAAAACGAGTAGAAAGTGGAATGGCCGTGGAAAATAAAAAAGGACCCTATACCCATCTCGTAGAAATGGTGAAGAAATATCATTTTGAAAATCAAGTAGAAACGAGTTTTTCTTCCGGTTTAGAGAAAGTAAAAGTCCCTTTAGATTTAGCTCTAATTGCGGGAATGGGGACACCAACGATTTTAAGCATTTTACATCACGATATAGAGAAATTAAAAGACATCCATTATTTATTAATTGATGCGCATAATCAGCTACCCGAACTAAGAAAAGAAGTTACTCGTTTAGGTTATAAAATCATCGGTGAAGAAATAGTAGAAGAAGAGCAAGTCTTTTATGAATTAGTGTTATTTGAAAGAGGAGAAGAATCATATCTACAAGAAGATTATGATTTTGGCCCTATTTTAAGAAAAGAAAAAGATGCGACTTTTAAAAAGAAATGGCAAGGGAAAATCCAAAAAAATCTTGAACTATTAAAGAATCCTCTTTTAACAGAAAATCGGAAAAAAGAATTGATGGATAAAATTCATTATTGGGAGAAACAATTATGAAAACACGAACTTTATTATTAAAATTAGCCAAATGGTTTCCAAAATCTACCGCTAAGCGTTATCATGATCACGTTGGTTTAATGTGCGGTAAATTAAAAGAAGAAGTGCATAAAATTCTTTTATGTTTAGATTTTGATGAAGAAGTTCTTCCTCTTGCTTTAAAAGAAAAGCCAGATTTAATTATTTCTCATCATCCTTTTATCTTTGGTACCAAAGCAAAAGTGTTTAAGTACGATGCAAAGAAAAAAGAACTTTATCACATTTGTGAAGAAGCTGGCTTAACGATTTATTCCATGCATACAAATTTTGATGCCGGGAAAAATGGTATGAATGACGCTTTAGCGGAAGCTTTAGGGCTAGAAAACATTCATCCATTACAAAAAGAACCGATGGCTCGAATCGGTACTTTATCTCAACCTATGGAAGTGCATGAATTTGCTAGGTTTGCTAAAGAAAAATTTCATGTTGAATATGGTTTATTAATTGCCAAAGGTAAAAAAGAAGTCCAATCTGTTGCAATTATCGGTGGAGGTGGCTCTAGAACCTATAAAGAAGCCATGCTAGAAGGCGCGGATATTTATATTTCTGGAGATGCTCCACATCATGTACGTAGAAGTATCGTTCTAGATCACATGAATTATTTAGACTTACCGCATGAAATTGAAAAAATCTTTATGCCACAAATGAAAAAAATCCTTTTAGGATTTGATTCTTCTTTAGAAATCGTGATGGTTGATCATGAAACGCTACCAGAAGTGATTTAAATATGAAAAAAAGGAACGAAATGTTCCTTTTTTTAATGCATATATTTTTCTAAAAATGAAGCGATATCATCTACAATTTCCTTTGGTGTAGAGGCACCAGAAACTAAAGCGACGTGCTGATGATTTTTAAGCCAAACATCTTGAATCTCATTAAGAGAAGATATTTTATAGATACTTAAATGCGGATAAGTGGTTTTTGCTAAAGAATAGAGCGATTCTGTATTGTTTGAATGCATATCACCAATTACAAAAAGTAAATCAATGTTTTTGGATAAATGTAAAACCTTTTCTTGCCGTAATCTTGTTTGATTGCAGATTTCATCATGGATTTCTAAATGCGTGAATTGTTTTTGGAAGCTCTGGTAGATTTCATTCATTTCTAAGATGGATAATGTAGTTTGATTTAAAATCACCACGGGCTTATCTTTAGGTGGAATTTTATCGATAAATCCCTCTTTTACGTCATAAAAGTAAATATTGGGATCCATGGATAAAGCCGCAACAGTTTCTGGATGATTCTTCTTTCCAATATAAATCAAGTTTTTGTTTTGCTTTAAAACGTTTTTCATTTCTTTTAAATTCGTTTGCACAAAAGGGCAAGTTGCATCGACAATTTGATAACCTTTTTGGATAGCGAGTTCTTCTAATTTTTTATCATGACCATGTGCGGTAAAAATGACATAGCCCATCGGTACATCATTGAGTAATTCTTCTAAAGAACGATTGGAATCAAAAAAAGTTTGAATACCAAGATCTTCTAAATAATGGATAACATGGGTGTTATGAACGAGCATACCTAAAATCGAAACATGCTCAGAAGGATGTTCCGCTTTGGTTTTTTTGGCGAGTTCAATGGCGTGAATGACACCATAACAGTAACCATAGGGATGAAGAACTTGAACTTTCATAATTTTACCTCATCCCTATTTTATCATATTTCTAGAAAAATGGTTGATTCGGTTCGTTTTGTTCTTTTTCTTCCTCATGTACAGGTGTTTTTTTTGTTTCTTTTTTCGGTGTAATAATTTCCGGATCCTCTATGACTTCTTTGTTTTCTTTCGTAGTACTTTTTGAAGTTTTAGAGAATGGAAAGAATTTTTTTAATGCCGAACGAACACCTTTCGAATTATCCCATAATGGTTTCACTTGTTGATAAATTGGTATGACTTGGTTTACGGTAGCAATTACGTTTTCTGTACCGGATAAAACTTTACTAATCATTCCTTTTGTACCTAAGCTAGAGGCTGAACCTAAAGAAGGGAAAAGTCCTTTTAATAAACCACCTTTAGGAATGGATAAAGGTAAACTAGAACGCATCATCATGTTATTTGGCATCATCCCCATATTTGGCATATAAGGCATCGGTCCACCTACACTAGAACGCATTTCATAAGGCGCTGGTCCATACGGCATAGAAGGATAACCGCGCGAAGGATAGCCATTCGGCATAGGTGTTACGCGATTAGAACCTGGATAATTGGAATACATCATACATCACCCCACTTTTATATATATGCGAAATCAATAAATGTTTTCTTTCTCATTGATTTTTCATTTTTTTCAAACATGAAATCATGTATAATAACGACGAGAGGTGATGTTCAATGAAAACATTTCAAAGCTTTGCTTTATCACCGAAAATGGTAGAAACGTTAAAAGCATTAGGCTATAAAAATCCTACACCCATTCAAGAATTAGTCATTCCTAAGGCTTTAAAAGGGGAATCTTTATTAGCAACCAGTGAAACGGGATCAGGAAAAACCCATGCTTTTTTAATTCCAATTTTAGATCGAATTGATATGAATAAAGATGAGACACAAGCCTTAATTCTTTCACCTACCCGTGAATTAGCGTATCAAACCTTTATGTTTTTAAAGGAATTTTTAGCATATTATCCTTCTTTAACTATTCGTTTATTATCTTCAGGTGAAGAAAAAAATAAGATGTTAGGGAAAAATAAAAAAGATGCCCAAATCGTAATTGCGACACCTGGACGTTTACATGATTTAACTTTTGATGAAAACGCCTTTAATGTCATGACTGCAAAATATGTGGTTTTAGATGAAGCGGATATGTTAACTGAAATGGGCTTTTTAAAAGAAATCGACGATATTTTAGTGCGATTAGATCAACCATCCATTTTCGTGTTTTCCGCAACGATTGCGGATAATTTTGTTCCATTTTTGGAGAAATACATTCATCCAGAACATCGCATTTTCTTATCCAAAAAAGGAAAGAACCCTAATCGGATTCAACATTTTGCAGTAGATACCAAGCATCAAAAAGATATAGATGCTTTAGTTTCTTTACTTTCTATTATTCAACCCTATTTATGCTTAGTTTTCTGTTCCACTAAATCGAAAGTTGACGAAATCTATCAAGGTTTAATTCAAAGAAATATCCAAGCTGGTATTTTACATGGTGATTTATCTGCGCGTGAAAGAAAGCAAATGATGCGCCGTATTTTACAAAATGATTTTTCCATCATTGTTTGTAGTGATATGGCCGCTCGTGGACTAGATTTAGAAGGTGTAAGCGATGTGATTAATATGGATTTACCACAAGATATGGCTTTCTATTTCCATCGCGCAGGTAGAACCGGAAGATATAACTTAGAAGGTAATTGTTATACTTTCTATGATCAAGACCATGTAGACCGCATAGAGCGTTTATTATCTAGTGGCGTTTCTTTAAAATATTTATCTTTGAAAAACGATCTGTTAAAAGAGGAAAGCTCCGTTAGTAAGAAAAAGAAAAAAAGAAAAGTAAACACGGAATTAGAAAAAGAAATTCAAAAAGCCATTAGTCAAACCAAAACCAAAAAGGTAAAACCTGGCTATAAAAAGAAAGTCAAAGTAGCGGTAGAAAAAGCGAAGAAACGGCATAAAAGAAAAATTATTCGTGAAGATATCCGCCGTCAACGGGTAGAGCGTTATAAAAAAGAAGCTAGAGGAGAATAAATATGGCGAAGTATTTAGGTAGTCATGTTTCTATGAAAGCACCTCGTTATTATGTTGATTCCATTTTAGAATCGTTACATAATGGAGCCAATACGTTAATGCTTTATACAGGAGCACCCCAAAATGCTAAGCGCATTCCTTTAGAAGAACTTCATATTGAAGAAGCACTTGAACTTGCTAAAGAGCATCAATTAGATTCTCATCATTTTATTGTGCATGCGCCGTATATTATTAATTTAGCGAACCCTCTTGAAACTGAAAAAGTTGAAATGGGAAAAAGATTTTTATTAACGGAGTTAGAAAGAACCGAAAAAATGGGAATTTCTACTTTAGTTTTACATCCGGGTTCCCATAAAGGAGCCGGTGAAAAAGCCGGTTTAGATACGTTAATTTCTAGTTTAAATGATGTTTTAGCCATTGATCCAACGCATGTCACTATTGCATTAGAAACGATGGCGGGAAAAGGTTTTGAAGTCGGCCGTACGTTAGACGAATTGGCGTACGTCTATCAGCACATCATTAAAAAAGACCGCATTGGCTTTTGTTTAGATACCTGCCATTTATCCGATGGCGGTTATGATTTAACGAACACGCAACAGTTTTTAGCTTTAGTGGATGAAAAGTTGGGTTTAGAAAATATCAAAGTGGTGCATTTAAACGATTCTAAAAATCCAATTGGCAGCCATAAAGACCGCCATGAAAACGTCGGCTTTGGTCAAATTGGCTTTGATACTTTATATCGATTATATTGTGCGCCTGAATTAGAAGAGGTTCCATTTATATTAGAAACACCTTTTGTGAATGAAAAATCTCCTTACGAAAAGGAGATTTCAATGCTTCATTTGGGTGTATTTGACGAAGAAATGAAAGAAAAACTATAAATAGGATTGTAAAATCATTTCAATTTTTTGATAGGTAGTGGTCGGCACTACCTTTTTTAATTCACTTAAGAGGATATCTTTATTTCGCCGGTGTAATTCATATTTATGTTGCTTTACAAAAGGAAGTAACATGGCAATTTCTTGATCTGTAAAATCAAATCCATATTTTTTGATGAGTTTTCTAGCATCATTTTCGTCCATTTTATCCACATAGTATGCGACAAGACGACTAGGTATCATAGTTCCTCCTCGTATACTTATGTATACGTGAGAAACCTAGATTAATGAACGTATTTCTTGAAATAATTTTTCTAAAACTTCATCACTTGATAATTTCATGACGGGTTTTCCGTGTTTAAAGAGTAGCCAATAATCTTTTCCGCCAGCGATTCCAATATCAGCGTGACTTGCTTCGCCGGGACCATTAACTACACAACCCATGACTGCGACTTTAATTGGACAAGATAAAGTCTCTAACATCTCTTGTACTTTATTAGCAACTTCAATCACATTTACTTGTGTTCTTCCACAAGTTGGGCAGGAGATTAATGTAGGATAGTTAGGATATAATCCTAAATCGTGGAGCATTCTTTTCATCGTAATGACTTCGTCTCTAGGATCACTCGATAATGAAATACGTAATGTGTCGCCAATTCCATCCATAATTAAAGGAGCTAGGCCAGCCACTGAACGAATGACTCCAATTTCTTTCGTCCCTGCTTCAGTAATACCTAAATGAAGAGGATAAGGGAAGATTTTGCTTGCTAAACGATAAGCTTCAATCGTTTCAAGAACGTCACTACCTTTTAAAGAAATGACGATATCATAGAAATCAAGATCTTCTAAAATTTTGACGTGCTTTTTAGCAGATAAAACGAGTTGTTCCGCTTTTATCTTAGGAGAAGAGGAAGAAAACTCTTGGTCTAATGAACCCGAATTGACGCCGATACGAATCGGAATATGGTGCTTTTTACACGCATCCACTACCTCTTTTATATTTTCTAATGCACCGATATTACCAGGATTAATACGAATTTTATCAATGCCATTTTCAATGGCTAAAAGAGCAAGACGATAATCAAAATGAATATCTCCCACTAAAGGAATATGAATTCTTTTAACGATTTCTTTAACAGCGCGTGCATCTTCTTCATCCATAATGGAAACACGCATCATTTCAACGCCAAGTTTTTCTAATTCTAAGATTTGTTGAACGACTTCATCAATATGGGAAGTCTTGATATTACACATGGACTGCATCACGATGTGATTTTGACCACCGATTTGTACATTTTTAACATGAATAGCGCGAGTGTTTTCTCTAAAATTCATTTGAATCACCTATCTTTTTTCTTTGTTATTATAACATAGATTTCATTTACACTTTGAAGTTTCCTTAAAAATCCTTATTAAAAATCAAAAAATAAGAGATTTATCATGATTTTTATGGCGGATTTAGGGTGCAAATGAAAAAAAGTATAACATTTTGAACATTTTATATAGAAAATTGTGTTTCCTTATGATACAATAACCTACGATAAGTCGGAGGTGTAGAAACATGCGTGAAAATATCATCTTCCGTTGTACGGAATGTGGAAACGAAAACTATATCGGAACGAAGAATAAAAGAAATCATCCAGAACGGATGGAAATCAAAAAGTATTGTCCGAAATGCAATAAGCAAACTGTTCATAAAGAAAAGAAATAAGACTTGCGTCTTATTTTTTTTTGCCATAAAAACATTAATTTTAATGAATCAGTATACATGACAAAATCTTGCGTTCTTAGATGTTTTTCGATAAATTATAGGTAAATATAAGGAGTTATTTTTTATGCTAAAAAAGAGCCTAATGATTCATGTTTCAGGTGAAGCAAGAAAAGAAAATATTGTTTTTTATTTAGATTATCGTATTACTGTTTTAGCGACTCGTTTATTTCGTTTAGAAGAAAATAAAGAAAAAGTGTACCGCGATGCACCGACACAAAGCGTATGGTATCGAAATCATCCTGTCCAAAGCTTTAAAACTTGGGAAGATGAAGAAGGTTTTCACGTTTTAACTTTGGAAGCTGAACTCATTTTAAAAGAGAATAGAGAAGATGCGCGTATTCGTATCGATAATCAAATTCTACCCATTACCAATGAAGGAAATTTAAAAGGTACTTATCGTACTTTAGATGGTTGTAATGGTGGTTATTTCAATGAAAATCCACCACGAAAAGTTATTTTAAATGATGGTGTTTGTTCCTTATCAGGCATCAGCTATTTTGATGATGTCGGTTCTTTAAGTTTATCAAAAGATGGTGAAATATTAGATCAAACAGGATTAGGCATTGATCAATATATTTTTGCTTATGGTCATGATTATTTAAAAGCGATACAAGCCTTATATTCTTTAACAGGAAAGACACCTCTAATTCCTCGTTATGCCTTAGGAAACTGGTGGAGTCGTTTTTATCCTTATACGGATGAAGAATATTTAGCATTAATGAAGAAGTTTGAAGATTTACATGTTCCTTTTACTGTAGCGACCATTGATATGGATTGGCACTACTTCCACAACATTGAAAAAGAGTTCCATTTTGAAAAGAAACATCTAGAAAATGAAGATTTTTATGGAAATTTAGATGGTTGGACGGGTTATACTTGGAATCCTCATCTTGTAAAAAATTATCGTAAGTTCTTAAAAGATCTTCATGAAAAACATCATTTAGAAGTTACTCTAAATTTACATCCAGCCTTAGGTATTAGATGGTGGGAAGAAATTTATCCAACATTTGCAAAGGCCATGGGTAAAGATCCATCTACCCAAGAACAAATTCCTTTTGATTTTACCGATACAAAGTTTATTAATAATTATTTTGATGTTTTACATCATCCTTATGAAAAAGATGGTGTAACGTTCTGGTGGATTGATTGGCAACAAGGAACGAAGAGTAAAATCGCTTCGTTAGATCCATTATGGGCTTTAAATCATTATCATTATTTAGATCATAAAGAAAATCATCATGTTCCTTTAATTTTATCGCGTTATGCGGGGATTGGTTCACATCGTTATCCCTTAGGCTTTTCTGGTGATACCTATGTTACTTGGGATACTTTAGCGTATCTTCCTTATTTTACTTCAACAGCGAGTAATGTAGGTTATACGTGGTGGAGTCATGATATTGGTGGACATATGTGGGGCGTACATCAAAATGAACTTTATGTCCGTCATCTTCAATATGGCACTTTTAGTCCGATTATGCGTTTACATTGCTCAGATTTTTTATCGATGACCAAAGAACCATGGTACTTTAGTAATGGAACCGGTGAAATCGCTATGAATTTCTTACGTTTCCGTCATCAGATGATTCCTTATTTATATAGCTTTAACTATAAAACCGCTAAAGAAGATTTACCTTTAGTAAGACCCTTATATTATCATCATGATGTAAAAGAAGCGTATGAATTTCAACAAGAATACTATTTTGGTAATCTTTTAGTAGCGCCAGTTACTTCACCTTCTAAAAAAGGCGGTTATAGCGCGGTGAAAGCGTATTTACCAAAGGGTAGATATACCGATATCTTTACCGGTGATGTGTATCATATTAAACGTGAACATCATACACAGACGCTTTATCGCTTATTAGATTCCATCCCAGTTTTAGCAAAAGAAGGAACGATTTTACCTTTTTCTTTAGATGAAAAGAATTCGTATACCAATCCTCGTCATTTGTTAGTCCGTATTTATCAAGGTAATGGCGAATTCACGCTTTATGAAGATAATTTAGATCAAAATAAAGACCAAGTCGTGGAAACCTATTTTAAAGCTACAAAAGGTGAATGGAAGAAAAATCAAAAGAAACAAATCATCGAAATATCTTCTAAAGGTGAAATAGCGATTTTACCAAGAAGAAAAATGGATATCGAATTCTCAGATATTAAAGATGGCGTCATTCGTTTATATAAGAATGATAAGTTAGTAAAAAGCAAAAAAATTACGCGTGTTGTTCCTTCAATTTCTTTTGTTTATGACCCGAGTGCAAATTACCGCGTTGAAATCATCTTTCATGAATTAACTCGTTTAGAAGAACTTCAAGAGCGGACACGTGAAATTATTTTACATAGCGAAGGCCGCTATGACGCTTTAGAGTCCCTTTTAAGAGCGGTTTTAAAAGCGACAAGCGTCGAAGAATATGAAAAGCTTGTAAAAGAAAGTCAAGTATCCTATGATGTGAAAAAGCGGTTATTAGAGACGCTAAAATAGGAGAAGTATGAACGTAAAAATTTTTATGGGCGGGGATGACTCCGCAACGAGTTATATTGTTTATAACGAAAAGAAAGAAGCGGTTTTAATCGATCCTTCGTTTAAAGCATCTAAAATCGTAAAATGGCTCAAAGAAGAAAGTATTAACCTTTTAGCTATTCTTTTAACGCACGGACATTTTGATCATATAGAAGGAATTGAAGAAGTGAAGAAATCTTTTTCTTGCCCGATTTATATAGAAAAAAGCGATGAAGTGCTTTTAGACAATCCTTATAAAAATGGAAGTGTTCTTTTTGGAAAGTACGTTCAAGTTTTAGAAAAGACAGAAAATCTATGGGATGAAGAGACTTTACATTTTAGCGATATAGAAGTGCAAGTGATTCATACACCTTTTCATACGCCTGGAAGTGTTTGCTTCTATTTTCCCAAGATTCAATCCTTATTTACCGGTGACACTTTGTTCTATCGAAGTATTGGAAGAACAGATTTACCTTTAGGAAACGCTAAAGACGTAACAAGCAGTTTATTAAAGGTAAAGAAATTTTATAAAAATAATGGCAATATGAAAGTATATCCAGGGCATGGAAATAGTACTTCGTTAGAAAAAGAAATGGAATTCAATCCTTTTATAGACGATTGAAGATGATAGCCAATACAAATATTTGACCTTCTTTACGAAGGTCTTTTTTTGCTTTTGGATAGTTTACGTTCCATTTGCTTTTTAAAAAAATCTATGGCAAAATGAAAAAAATAAAGTCTTTTTAAAGGAATAATTAAAAAAAGTGAATATGGGGGACACTTAACTATGAATAATAAGGCAGACTTACTAAAAAAACAGAATTAAAAAAAGTAAAACCTTTTCCTAAATTTGTAATTAGTCTTTTGCTTCTTCTTGTGGTAGTAGGTTTAGGTTATTTTCTATGCCTTCAGCCAACCACTGATCAACTTACCCATCGATATGAAACCTTTGGTCAATTCATTTGCAAGTATGATATTGCGCTTATTTGCTTTATTTTAGTAATGAATGTAATTGAACTGATTGACTTCGCTATCAATGCGAAAAGAGATGAAGCCATCAACGCTAATTATGAAGCAATGTTAGGCCATATTCATTTGCTTAGTTTTTTTAAACAATATTTTGCTCCACTTTTTGCTAAAGGCCCTTTTATCTTTGCAAGTGAAGAAAAAAAGGTAGCGGCACCTAGAAAAATCATTCATCTTGTTGTGGGCACGATCAAATGGCTATATTGGCTCGTATTTATCTTATTATTCATCGCTATGATGAGTAAACCAGAATTCAAAACTGTTATTTTAGAAGGAAACCGAGATTATATTTTTACAGCGTTTGTCCTTTTTTTATGTACAAACTGTAATATTGTTTTATATGCATTTTATAAAATATCTCCTTTATATTCTTCTAGAACTTATGAAATTGTTACGTATTATACGGATGGAACAACAAAAAGAGAAACAAAATCACAAAGTAACTTTGTCGCAATGCTTCTTCTTTCGATTGCGATTTATCTCTTCTTTAGCGTTTTTTACTTCTTGAGTTTTGCTACTAAAATCAATCGCGCAATTGAAACAAATCGTTTTAGTCGCTTTTTAAAAAAGAGTAGAGGAAATCAAAGTATATTAAATTTTTATATAGAAAAATAATAAATTATAGAAATAAGCGCATAAAATGATGAATTAAGACCATACTTGAATTAGGTGATGAGATGAACATCAAAAGACTTTTAACGCTATCAATTGTTCTAGGTATTTTCTCCACCTTGCTTGAGGAAGGTCTTTTTTATTGTAATTTTACTTGTATAAGGATGAGTTTATTTTTAGAAAACATTACTTCTAAATATATTTACCAATTCGGTTTAAGTTGTGTTTTACAGATTGGTTTTCTTTTTGTTATCGGTGGCTTATATTCTTTATTTCCTCACCAGAATGGTCGATTAAGAGGTTTATTGGTGATATGCACTATTCTTTTTTTAGTAATAAACACATTTCTAAAATTTTATTCCCCACTTTTTCATGAACTGGGATTATTAGGAGAAGTGAGCCTTTTTACCTGGATTATCTTTGTATTTTATACCTTCTTTTATTCTATTCTTTATTTAAAAAGAAAAGAGAAGAAAGCATAATAAGAAGAGTTTTCATTGAAATAAGTGAAAAAATGGACTCGTTTTTCATGATAAAATTCATTTTTCTATACTTTCTTATTCCATATTTCTAGGAAATTTGATAGAATAATTACGTTATAAAAGGAGAAGAAGTCATATGATTAACATCACAGAATTAAGACCTGGCAATACTTTTGAATATGAAGGCAATGTTTATAGCTGCTTAGATATCGCTTTAAACAAGACCGCTATGGCGAAAATGAAAGTCAAAGTCAAATCCAAAAACCTTCGTACAGGTGCCGTTCTTGAACTTTCTTTTATTGGTGGCGATAAAGTTGAAGTCATCCGTTTAGATAAGAAGAAAATGCAATATCTTTATGATAGTGGAGACGCTTTAGTCTTTATGGATAACGATACCTATGATCAAATCGAAATTAGCAAAGATCGTCTTCAATGGGAAGCTCAATTCTTAAAAGGTAATGAAGAAGTTCAAATCGTTTTCTATGGTAGTGAAATTATGGGTATCTCTTTACCAACCACTGTTGAATTACAAGTTACATCTTGTGAACCAGCTGTTCGTGGTGATACCGTAAACAAAGCTATGAAAGAAGCGGTTACCGAAACGGGATTTAAAGTCCGTGTTCCTTTATTTATTTCTGAAGGCGAGACCATTATAGTTCGTACCGATAACGGTGAATACGACGGTCGCGCTTAATAAATGAAGCAAAAGCTATTTAGCCATTTCGCTAAGTAGTTTTTTTTTTGCACTTTTAAGAAAATTCGACAAAATAAAAGAAATCAAAAAGATTATGATAAACATGTTCTTGATTGATGAATTGTAGCATAACTTGATAACGGTAGGAGGAAAAATTTATGAATCGTCAATTCGTGGCTTTCTTGAGTATGTTCTCACTTGTCTTAGTTTTATCTATTTATTATGTAATGTTACCTTCTAAAACAAAAAAACCAAGTGCTGATCCAGTGATTAGTAATGTAGAAGAGGGAACCGATCCATATTTTGATATGATGATTTTAGAACAAGAAACACAACATAAAGAAGTCATTGATCAACAATATGATATTATCGCTTCGAGTGAATATACCAATGCGGAAAAAGCCATTGCGCTTGAACTCATTGAAAAAGAAGAGCAAACCATGAAAAGTGAAAAAGACCTTCGTGATATCATCATTGGTATGGGAAAACCGACATGCTTTGTCGAAATCAATGAAAAGGATGTCTATGTTCTAACCGTAAGCGAAAATAAAACGATGCAAGAAGTCGCTGAAATTATTTTTAGTGTTCAAGACTATCTTCATGCAGAAATGAATGTTCAAGTTTCATTCCGTTAAAAAATCACTAAAATCAAGAACGAAAGTTGCTCTAAATTTACCCATTTCTTTTATGTTGTAAATAGAGTAAAAATATTATAAAATAATAGCGTTAGATGAGGTGATTTAAATGATCGTATTAGAAGTAGCGATGGAAACCGCACCATTTGTATTTACTTTAATTGGTATCTTTATTGCGGGACTTGCTATCGGATTTGTGGTTACTCGGACTTTAATTCAAAAACAATTAAAACAAAATCCACCAATTAATGAAAAAATGATTCGCGCGATGTTCCAATCTATGGGACGTAAGCCAAGCGAAGCACAAATTCGGGCAGTCATGGCCAACATTAAAAAGAATCAATAAAAGAAAAGAGCTCGTAAGGGCTCTTATTTTTTTAAGTTTTATTTACTTATAATCTACTAAATAACTACTAAATAATTACTTTTCATTTCATCCACTTGATTTTGCTTTCTTTTCCTTCTTTGATGCGACGAATGTTATCTTTATGACGATAGATTAAAAATAGAGAAGAAAGGAAAGTAGAAATGAACAAAATATAGGATCCACTTAAAGTAGGATATAAAAGAATAGGACGTAATTGAGGAATTAAAATAAGAAGAGTGAACAAGGATCCGATAAAGGAAGAAAGCATGGACGCTAGGCTAACATACTTTTTGATTTTTAAAATGATCAAGAAGACGATAAGCGTCATTATCGTGAGAATAGGACTGAAACTAAGAAGTGTTCCAAAGAATGTCGATACGGCTTTTCCGCCCCGGAAGTCACTAAAGATAGGAAAACAGTGGCCAATAGAAATAAAAAGCGCAATCGAATAATAATAAAGCTCAGGCATGGAAAATAAGTAATATTTTTCTAACCCGCTATTACGAAGAAATAGAATAGCGGTCCAAATTCCAAAAGCGGTTTTAAGCATATCTAAGAAAATGACGAGGGCGCCATATTTTTTTCCTAAAACTCTTCCGACATTGGTACCTCCTGCATTATGAGAACCATACTCACGAATGTCGAGATGTTTCAAACTTTTCGATATGATAACGGCAAAAGGAATGGACCCGACGAGATAGCCATAAATCATAAACCCAAGATAGAGTAGAATACCGTATAATATTTCCATTGAATTTCCTCACTTTTTTACAATAAGTTTCTTAAATTTTATATTCTTTTTTGATGTTACATTTGTTATAATAACACATGGTATCTAAATTATATAGTATTACTTTATATTTAATAGGGAGGCTCATATGGGAACAACAAAAGAAAATGCGTCCTATAGCGCGAATGATTTAAGCGTCCTTGAAGGATTAGAAGCGGTCCGTAAAAGACCGGGTATGTATATTGGTTCAACGAATACAACAGGCTTACATCACTTAGTTTGGGAAATCGTTGATAACGCTATCGATGAAGCAATGGCAGGTTATGGCGATGAAATCGCTGTTACCATTCATAAAGATGGGTCCATTAGTGTCTTAGACCAAGGTCGTGGGGCACCAACGGATATGAATCAAAAATATAAAAAATCAGGTCTAGAACTCGTTTACGCCACCTTACATGCTGGTGGTAAATTTGGTGGTAATGCCTATCAATCCGCAGGTGGTTTACATGGTGTTGGTGCATCGGTCGTCAATGCTTTGAGTAAATACTGCGATGTAACTGTTTATCGCAACAATGTGATTAGTCATATTCGTTTTGAAAATGGCGGTAAATTAGTAGTGCCTTTAGAAGTTTTAGGAAAGACCATTAAACATGGTACTTTGGTACGTTTTTTACCTGATCCAACCATTTTTTCAACCGTCGAATTTAAATGGGATACGATTTATAACCATCTTCAAGAATCGGCATTCTTATTAAAGAATGTGCGTTTTATTTTAAAAGATGAAAGAGCAGGATTAGAAGCCGATTTCCATTACCAAGATGGTATGAGAGAATATATTGCGCTTTTAAATCAAAATAAAGAACCTTTAAGTCCTATCGTGACTTTTGAAGATAATTCCCAAGATATTAAAGTGGAATTAGCGTTCCAATATTGTAAACAAGATTATAACGAAACCATTTATTCTTATGTCAATAACTTAAGAACAAGAGATGGTGGAACCCATGAAACCGGCTTCCGTTCTGGTTTTACGCGTGCTGTGAATGATTTTGCGGAAAATAACGGCTTATTACGCGGCAAAATAAAGTTAGAAGGTTCGGATATTCGTGAAGGTTTAACCGCGATTATTTCCTTAAAAATTCCCGAACAAAAGCTTGAATTTGAAGGACAAACCAAAGGGAAGTTAGGTACACCTGAAGCAAAACCAGTTGTCGAAAACTTCATTTATCAAAAATTAAGCTATTTCTTAGAAGAAAACCGTGAATTCGCGGTCGTCTTAATTAAGAAATGTATTGATAGTTTAAATGCCCGTTTAGCGGCAAGAAAAGCCAAAGAAGAAGCTAGAAATAATAAAAAGCCAAAACAAGAAGTGATTTTATCGGGTAAATTAACACCCGCTCAATCGAAAGATTATCCGCATAATGAATTATTCATCGTCGAAGGGGATTCCGCTGGTGGCACCGCTCGTACGGGTAGAGACCGTATTCACCAAGCCATTCTTCCTTTACGTGGTAAACCATTAAATACGGATACGGTAGCAATGGATAAAATGTTAAAGAATGAAGAATTTGCGACCTTAATTAATACCATTGGAGCAGGCGTAGGCCAAAACTTTGAAATTGGTGATTCTCACTATGGAAAAATCATCATCATGACCGATGCTGATACCGATGGTGCGCACATTCAAACCCTACTTTTAACCTTCTTCTACCATTATATGCGTCCTTTAGTTACATCGGGCTGCATTTATGTGGCTGTACCTCCTTTATATCGTGTATATAAATGGAAGGATAAAAAAGAAATCCATGAATACGCTTGGGATGATGAAGGTTTAGCAAAAGCCAAACAAAAAATCGGTCCTGGCTATCAAATTTCCCGTTATAAAGGTCTTGGTGAAATGAATTCTGAGCAATTATGGGATACGACAATGAACCCTGAAACCCGTACGTTAATTCGGGTTGGTATTGAAGATCCTTTATTAGTGGAAAGACGAATTGGCGTTTTAATGGGTAAAGATGCCGGCTTAAGAAAGCAATGGATTGAAGAAAATATTGACTTCAATTCCTATGATACATTTATGGAGGAGAGAAAATAATGGCAAAGAAAAAAGTAACTCCAACCATCATTGAAGAAAATATTCAAGATGAACCCCTTGAAGAAATTATGGGGGATCGCTTTGCAATTTATGCAAAGTATGTCATTCAAGATCGGGCCATTCCGGATGTTCGCGATGGATTAAAGCCCGTTCAACGTCGTATTATTTATGCGATGTATTTAGATAAAAACGTTTCCTCTAAACCCACGAGAAAATGTGCGCATACCGTTGGTGCCGTTATGGGTAAATTTCACCCCCATGGTGACTCATCCATTTATAGCGCTTTAGCGCGTATGTCCCAAGACTGGAAAGTCCGGGTTCCTTTAATTGATTTCCAAGGAAATAACGGTTCTATTGATGGTGACTCTCCGGCGGCTTATCGTTATACCGAAGCACGTTTAAGTGAAGCTAGCGATGAAATGATTCGCGATTTAGATAAAGAAACCGTCGATATGCAATTAACTTTCGACGATACACAACTTGAGCCCGTCGTTTTACCTTCTCGTTTTCCTAACTTATTTGTAAATGGTACGGAAGGTATTGCCGTTGCGGTTGCAACCGACATTCCACCTCACAATTTAAGAGAAGTGAATGATGCGGTTATTTATCGTATTCAACATCCAAAGTGCACTTTAGATGATTTATTAACCGTTTTCCATGGCCCTGATTTCCCAACCGGCGGTATTATTTATCGTAGTGAAGGACTTCGTTCCATGTATGAAGTCGGTAAAGGAAGAATTGAAATTGCTTCTAAAACCGAAATTATTAATGAAAATGGCTTCCCACAAATCATCATTCATGAAATTCCTTATGCGCAAGTGAAGTCCGATATCGTTTTAGAAATTGATAAAATCCGTCATTCTCGAGTGATTGATGGTATCGTTGAGGTTCGTGATGAATCGGACCGTGAAGGTTTACGTATTGTCATTGATCTTAAAAAAGAAGCGAATGCCGAACTCATTTTGACTTATTTAATGTCGAAGACCAACTTAGTCGCGGCTTATACCGCAAATATGGTCGCAATTGTCGATAATCGTCCAAAAACTTTAACGTTAGAAACGTATTTAGACGCTTATATTGCCCACCAACGCGATGTTATTACCAGAAGAAGCAAATTTGATTTAAAGAAATATCAAGATCGTCTTCATATCGTTGATGGTTTAATGCATGCAATTTCTATCGTTGATGAAGTCGTCCATTTAATCCGTAAAAGTAAAGATAAAGCAGACGCTAAAATTCAACTTCAAAAGACATATGGTTTTAGTGAAGTGCAAAGCGAAGCCATCGTCACCATGCAACTTTATAAATTAAGTAATACCGATATTACAATTTTCATGAATGAAAAAGCAAAATTAGAACAAGATATCGCGGCTTTAAAAGAAATTCTTGAAGACAGTAAAAAACTCGATAAGGTCATTATTAGTGATTTAAAAGAGATTTCTAAGAAATTCGGTACCGATCGTAAAACGGATATTCAAGATAAAGAAGCGCCGATCAATATTGATCAACGTGACTTAATCGCTAAAGAAGAAGTTATGGTTGCAGTGACGCGTGATGGTTATGTAAAAAGAGCGACTTTAAAATCATATAAAGCGAGCGAAGGCTCTTTCCCTGGTATGAAAGCAGGCGACGTTTTAGTGGCCGCAAGTAAAGCGATGACCACTGATTATTTACTTTTATTTACCGATGGCGGTAATTATGCCTTTGTTCCTGTTCATGAAATTACTGAAAGTCGTTGGAAAGAAGAAGGTAAACACATTAACCTTAACGTCAATGTAAGTGGGGAAGAAAAGATTATTAAAGCACTCATCGTTTCGTCCTTTAAAGAAGGCGTATATGTGGCTTTATTAACCAAAAACGGACAAATTAAACGTACGGCATTAAAAGAATTCTTCTTGCAACGTTATAGTAAACCTGTCATGTGCATGCGTTTGTTAAAAGATGATGAAGTCGTTGATGTGGCGATAACCACGGGAAATAACGATTTACTCGTTTTATTTGAAGAAGGAAATGCCACGCTATTTAACGAAAACGAATTAGCGGTTTTAGGTATTAAAGCAGCGGGTGTTAAAGCGATTTCAAGTAAAAATGCGCACGCTAAATTCTTGTTTAGTTACCCACAAGGCCATAAATGGAATAAATTATTGATTTTATCTCATGAAGGAGCCTTAAGAACCTTTGACTTTACCTCTTTACAAACGACCGCTCGTTTAGGAAGAGTGCAAGCGATCTTCAAATGCTTTGTTTCTAATCCTCATACGTTATGTTACGCTAAACGGATGGTAAGAAACCCAGAAGCCTTTAATTTAACCGGTGTTCTTTCTAATAAATCCATGATGGACATTGTCGTGGATGATTTCCATCCGGTTCCAAGCGATAAGAGAATGAAAGCAAATATTGCTTTAAATGATGGAGAAAGAATTGATTTCATCTATGAATTAGAAGCCTTACGCGTCGATGATAATATCGTCATTGAAGAACCTCCAGTTCGTATAAAAGCGGAAAAAGAAATCTCATCCATCGATGATGACGATAAACCGGGTTATGAACAAATATCCATATTTGATGATATGGGAGATTAAAAAAAAGAGCCATCTTCGGATGGCTTTTTTGCTATATATAAAGGAATAAAAAAAGTTCTCTTTGCTTAGAGAACTTAAATAACTACTTTTTAAAAGAGCAGCGGTAATAAAATATGTAATAATTCTTCTTCGCTTGAGGAAGAAGAGGATACCTCAGCACCTCCACCATTTAGAACCGCTAGTGTTTGGCGAACTAAGGAAAGAATTAATAAAAGCGCCGAGAAAACAATATTAGAAATCTTTGATCTTCTTCCGATTCCTTCTTGTTGCACAGAATTGGTTAAAGAAATAATACCACATATGATGCCAGCAATAGGAAAAAGAATACTTACACAAGCTCCAACAATAGCAATCACCGGAAAATGTGTATTTTCTTCGATGACTTCGTTTTCGTTTTCTTTAGAAGGCGGTTTCATATAAAAACCATTGAATTGCATACTTTAACACCTCGATTGATATTATACCAAATAATTACGCTTTTGTTTGTCTTTTTTTGAATTCTTGTAAAAGTTTTGTAAGCGCACGTTTTTCAATGCGGGAAACATAACTTCTCGAAATTCCATACATTTTGGCGATTTCTCTTTGCGTATGTTCTTTTTCTTTTTGTAAGCCGTAGCGTAAGGAAAGAATTTGTAATTCGCGGTCGTTTAAAACTTCTAAGTATTTTAAAAGTGCGGTGATATTTTGTTCCCTTTCTAATTGATCACTGACTTTTTCTTCATCGCTAGGGAAGACGTCCATCCAAGTAATCTCACTGCCATCTTTATCGGTACCAATCGCGTCGAATAAAGAAACGCTTTTTAAAGAACGCTTATTACTTCGTAATGTCATTAAAATTTCGTTTTCAATGCATTTAGCGGCATAAGTCGCAAGTTTAACATCTTTATCAATTTGAAAAGAATCAATGGCTTTAATTAAACCTAAAGTACCAATAGAAATTAAGTCTTCGTTTGAATCATTGACACTTTCATATTTTTTAGCGATATGGGCTACTAAACGAAGATTGTGCTCAATTAAGCGAATGCGCGCGTCTTCATGTGTGCTTTCAACGAATAATTCTTCAATCGCTCGTTTTTCTTCTTCTTCTGAAAGTTTAGGAGGAAAAACGCCATTTTGAATGTAACCCACAAAGTACCGAATATTAAAAAGAAGTTGCAGTATAAAATCCATAGAATCACCCAACACTAATGTACGAAAGAGAAGTTCATTTTAGAAGTAGAAAAACAAAGCGCTTTCGTAAGAAAATCATAAAAAAAGACGCAAAAAAGTGCGATTTTTTGTCAAATATCATTTTATTTATATAGAAAATCTAGTAAAATAGAAATAAAGAAAGGAGTACATTTATGAAAAGACATATCCCTGATTATTATGCGCAAGATATATTTTCTATTGATCCTTCTTTCTTTAAAAAGCAAGGTGTTCGTTTTTTATTGTGCGATTTAGATAACACCTTGGATTCTTATCGCCTTTATTCCCCCAGTGAACGAGTGATGGCTTTTAAAGAAAAACTCGAAAAAGAAGGCATTCAACTTTTTATCATCTCTAATAACCATGGAGAAAGAGTAGAAAGTTACGCTAACGCACTAGGGGTACCATTTTCTTATAGCACAAGAAAACCTTTTACGCGTCGGCTTCTCGCGTTTTTAAAAAAGCAAGGTATTGATAAGAAGAAATGTGCTTTAATAGGTGATCAATTAATTACTGACGTTTCGTGTGGTAAGAAAAGTGGTATTTTAACCATTTTAACCGAGCCCATTGTGAAAGAAGATCAATGGACCACGCGTTTTAATCGCTTGATTGATCGACCCATGAGAAAAAGATTAAAAAAACAAGGAAAATTAAAAAGATGGGAGGAAGCTATATGAAACAAGAAGAAAAGCAATATTGCTTTGGATGTGGGGCAGAATTACAATCCGAACGCCCTTCAGAAAGCGGATATGTGCCTAAAGAAGTTTTAGATTCGAAAAACGCTTCTTTGTGTCAAAGATGTTTTCGCTTACAAAACTATGGAGAAGAAGCGCATATTTTTCCAGCTTCTCAAGATTTCCACTCCATTTTAGTGAGCGCTAAAAGGAAAAAAGCACTCATTGTCTACGTCGTTGATTTCTTTTCTTACGACTTTTCATTATTTGAAGAGTGTAAGGAAGAACTTCAAGGCTTAGATATTTTCTTAGTAGGAAATAAACGTGATATTCTTCCTAAATCTTTAAATGACCATGTTTTGATTACGAGAATTCGTTATTATGCTTCTAAATATGGAGTTTCCATTGTAGATACACTTTTAACGAGTGCTTCGAAAAATTATAATATTGATGATTTTAAAGCCAAAATTGAAGAATTAAGAAAGGGTAAAGATGTTTATGTTATCGGCTCTGTATCCGCTGGTAAATCATCTTTAATTAATACTTTATTAAAGAATTATCATAATCCAACGAATTTATATATCACTACGTCTCCTTATCCAGGAACAACGTTAGATGTGATTCGGGTACCATTAGATATGCGTTCAGCCATTTATGATACGCCAGGATATCCTGTACCCGGTTCAATGATAGAAATCGTGAATCGTAAATGCATTAAAGATATCGTACCACAAAAAGAAATGAAACCACGGATGTATCAACTCATGTCCAAACAAACCCTTTTAATCGGTGGTTTAGCAAGATTTGAATATGTAGAAGGCCCAAAATGCAATTTTGCTGTTTATGCTTCCACGATGGTTTCTGTGCAACGTTCAAAATTAGAGAAATCTGAAGGCGCATTCTTTGCGCTTATCAAACATCATCAAATTCATCCCTATGATGCGAAGTTTATGCAAAAAGACGCATTTGATATGGAAGAATTTGTTTTAGAACCAGGTAAATATGAAATTCAGATTGTTGGATATGCTTGGATTATGTTTGAAGTCCAACAAAAGAGTCTATATCGCGTAAGCAAGCCTAAAGAGGCGCGCGTTATCGTGATTCAAAGAGGGAAGGAACAATAGTATGTTAACGCAATCACAAAAGAAACAACTCAAAGCATTAGCGAACAATATGGATGCTTTATATCAAATCGGTAAGAAGGAATTAGGCGAGCAACAACTGATTATGCTCGATAAAGCCTTAGAAGCGCGTGAACTCATTAAAATCACCGTTTTAAAAACAGTAGAGACGCCTTTAACCGAACTTGCCATTGATTTATCAATGAAACTTCATGCTGAAGTCATTCAAGTCATTGGCCGCATGATTGTTTTATATCGTAAGAATCGTAAGCAACCCAAAATTCACTTAGGTAAGTAAATGAAACGCATTATTTTATTTGGTGGGTCCTTTAACCCCATTCATTTTGGCCATCTTCATATGGCCAAAGCCGCTTATGAAGCAGTAGAAGCGGATGAAGTAATCTTTATTCCCGCGAAGAAACCTCGTTGGAAAGAAGCACCAGAACGCGATGAAGACCGATTAGCCATGTTAAAGCTAGCTTTAAAAGCGTATCCTTACTTTCATCTTTCTTTACTAGAAATGGAAGATGAAGATGGAGGGCATTATACCATTGAAACCGTGAAAAAATTGGTTAAACAATATAAAGAGCAGCAAGAAGAAGTGAAGTTATATTATTTAATTGGTGAAGATCAATTAGAAAGGCTTCACGAATGGCATGAGATTGACGAATTAATGAACCTAGTACAATTCCTTAGCTATGGAAGAAATGACGAGGAATGGTCTTCTAAAGCCGATTTTAACGCTTCTATTTATCACGTTATCAAAATTAAAGGGAAAACCTCTTATACTTCTAGCACGGCGATTAGAGAGTTACAATCCATCGATACGCCAAAGGCTGTATTACGCTATATCATGGAGAAGAAGTTATATCGATATGGAGAAGTATTCTCCTTTATGAATGAGAAGCGCTATATCCATAGTTGCTCCGTGGCCTTATTAGCGTACCAAATCGCTAAAAAGAACCATTATCGACCTTTTGAAGCCTTTTTAGCGGGACTTTTACATGATATTGGTAAAACGATGGAAAAAGAAGAAGCAGGTAGAAAGATTATGGAAGAGCATTATCCCCATGAATTAGATTTACCCATTTGGTCTTATCATCAATTTATCGGTGCCTATTTAGCAAAAACTATATTTGGTGTTCAAGATCAGGAAATAGTGTCCGCTATCGAATATCATTGTACCGGAAAAGAAAAGATGACTCGATTAGGTAAGATTATCTATGCTAGTGATAAAATAGATCCTAAACGTGGATATAATTCTAAGTATATGATTGATGCTTGTTTAGAAGATGATGAAAAGGGATTTCGTTTCGTTTTAGAAGAGAATAAGAAGTTTTTAGAATCAAAGAGTAAAGAAATTCATAACCGCTATAGCGATGCATGCTTTACTTATTATTTAAAAGAAAGAGAGTAGTTAAAAATGAAAGAATTAGTGTTAAGCGCCGTTATACGCGCAATCGACGATAAGTTAGGCGAAGATATTGATGTAATTGATATGAGCGCCGCCAACCCATTAGTGGAGTATTATGTCGTTTGTACTGCCAGTAACTCTAGAAGAGTAAACGCTATTAAAGAATCAGTAGTGGAAGCCATTGAAAAGCTTGGTATGAAAATTCACCATACCGAAGGGAAGAACGATAGTGAATGGGTATTAGTTGATGCTTATGATATCGTCGTTCATATTTTCTCACCTGATGCAAGAAGACGCTTTGACTTTGAATCGCTCTTTAAGGATTTGCCTCATGTGAATGTTGCTCCCTTTATTAAAGATGCTTAGTCTTATATCTTAATATCCACCTTCAAAAGTTATATTTCATTTCTCAAAACCGAGAATACGAGATATAACTTTTTTTATGTATTGAAACCAATAGATTCATTAACTATTAGTGAATAAATGACTTTGAATCGGCCTATGTCCTATATTTCGACAGAATAGGACGTTATTTTTTAGTATATAGCAACTTCGTATAATCGTTATTATGTAAAGTAATTTAGATAAAAACGGCTTTCAATCGGACTTTTCAACATTTGATGATAAGTTTATTTCTTTAGTATTTATCGATATTTTGCTGACTTATCCACAATCCATCGGTGTGCTTAATCTACTTTATAACTACTAAATAACTACTAAATTATAACTGAATTTACTTATTTGAGATTTTGAGGATTCTAAGAATGCCTTTTTCAATTAATTTCATCTGTTCTTCACTGACATGCATTTTACCTTCTGGATTGGTAATTGTTTCATGAATAATTGGTCTTACATAAAGTCGTAATTTATCAAGAGCGCGGATCTGATTGACGACCGCTAGCGTCTCAGCGTTAGATACAATTTGTGTGACATAACCAATATTCACATCGCTATGTGGATTCGCTCCATAGCGATTTGTCTTTAAAGGACATACTAAAACGAGTGGATTATTTTTAGAAGAATCCGCTAATACGACGCCATAATGTCGATTACTAAATTCTGTATTGACATTGACACCCCAATCGAATTCATAGATTTCGCCTTTCTTTAATTCAAATTGAGATTCATGCGTCTCAGCGAAAGTTAAATATTCAATTTGACGTTTTAACCATTCTAATTGCGATTTAAGACCTTTCATTTGAAGTGTCAGTTGCTTTCGTACGCTACGTTCTTTATCATCATCTTCATCGCCTTTTTCTTTGAATTTATAATAGGGTTCATTAGGTTTAGTTTCCATAGTTATTCATCTCCTATATTTTATATACGAAGGAAATGAAATTATTCCTAACAAATTGTGAATATTGTTGCAAGGGAAAAGCGCATAAATAAAAAAAGCGTCCAAGCTCTTAGATGGACGCTACTGAAGCGTTTTATTGAGGAATAAGTTCCTTCTTCTTAAATGTTTTAAATGCCTTTAAAATCATTCTTTTTGATAGGAAATAAACATAATAATTTAGAACAATCCACTCATTTTTACCGTTTTTAAGAAAAATAGTCATATCTTGATCATTATGGGCTAAGAAATTAAGAACTGAACGATTTCGGAATTGAATGGATTCAATATCTTTATAATAGAAGACTTGTTGCTGAACGATTTTGTTGATGCGAAATAATTTATATTTCGTTATAGTGATTTTTTCTTCATCAAATTGAATCGGTGAATACTTAATTTGAATAAATAAAAAAAAGAAAAATAGTACGATAATAGCGCTCGCTCCACAAATATGAATAATTTGATATGTCATATTCTCAATATAAGGAGGAAAAAAAGAAATAATGATAAATGGAAGACTTGTTAATAATAAGACCCATTCAATTAGAAATGTATATTTTATTAGTCTTCGTTTATGCAGCTTTTTCTTCATGAACTCACTCCCCTATTAGTTATTTAAATTTTAACATATTGTTTGGCTTAAGTGGAAATATAGTGTGAAAATCATTGAAATATAAAAAAAACGATAGATAAAATTATCTATCGTCCTTTATGCAAACAATTTTTTCTCTATTCTTTTAGCAATGACTTCACCGATAAATACGATGATTACGATAAGAATACTCACCGCTAAAAGCATGTCCATTTCTAAGAATGACTTTGAATCATAGATAAGAACGCCAATGCTATTTTTGGTTTGGCAGACATATTCACCCATAATCATGGATTTAAAGGTAATTCCTAAGGTTTGAAGAAAGGCAGTAACTAAGCTTTTTTTCATCATAGGAAGGTAAATTTGAATGAATTTCTTCCATTTAGGTACTTCCGTAAGCGCTAATTCCATTTGGATCGGTTGTGGTATTGAATCAATACCAAGAATAAACCCTTCAAGCATAATGGGTAAAGCGACTAAATAAGCGATGAAATAAGGGCCTCTTTTACTTCCTACAATAAGAAACATATAAACGGCTAAAGCGACCACAGGTATGCTCTTCATGATAACCAAAATCGGCTGAAAGAAGCCATAGGTCCATTGCTTTAAATAATATAAATAAGATATGAGCAAGGAACTAATAATGGCAAGTATTAAAACAAATAAAACTCTTAAAAAGGTATAAATGAAAGATAAACCTTCATATTGATGGGTAAAGATATAACCAATTTGCTGAAATACTTGTTTTAATGAAGGATAGATTTGGCTATCGTTCGCTTTAGATGATATAAGAATAAAGAGTCCAATAATAAAGACAAAGGATATGCAAGAAGCTAGCCAAGATTTTCTTCTACTTTGTAATGTAGAAGTCTTCATCTGGTAACTTGCCTCCTACGGCTTTATCTAAACCTAAGTCAATCATGGCTTGATAATAACCTTTAACATAGGTAAATTCGTCTTCGACTACTTTATAACCACAATTTGGAATGGCTTTTTTGAGTAATGCTTCTTTCATATCTAATAATTGAGCTGCATTTTTGGCGGTATTTTCAACATTTTCGTTGATCGTGTTATATTGTTCATCAATCGCTGTTAATGTATCTTTAATATGATTTAAGCTATCATTTTTCACGAAAATACCACTTTGAGGATACGTTTCTAAGTTGGTTGCGTCTTTCCAGAAAGTGCTTAATGATGTAACAAATAAATCGGTATCATTAGGAGTTAAGCTAGAAACGTTGGGTTGAGCGGAAATAACAATGTCGGCTTGGTTGGTGTTAAACATACTTAAAGCGGAGACAACATTATCGGTGTAAGTAATCTTATCTTTAGCAAAATTAGCGTGATTGAAGATGGTTTCTAAGACGATTTGTGGGGTACTTCCCTTACCAAAGGATGTGATATCCTTGTCTTTTAGGTCTTCAATAGAGTTAATTTTGGTACGAGATACAACATAAAGATTATCCCAAACAATTGTACGATATAAGCGATAAGTGGTATTTCCACTGTTATAGCGCATAGCGCCTAAGTTAATCGGAGCGACGATAATATCTTTGGTTCCTCCAGTAAATGCGGCAACTAAAGCATCAGGACCGGCGACGAGTTCGATATCATCTTGATGATTGATAGCGTAATTGGAAATCGCAATCGCTGGTGTTCCTTTAGGCGAGATAATTGTCGCATTTTTTTGTTCTATTGTGCTAGAAGAACTTGTAGGAAGCTCTGTTGTATTGGATGTGCTTGGCTTTTCACCATTTTGACACCCCGTTAAGCAAAGGGCTAATAATAAGAATGTAAATAAGTTTTTTTTCATAAATTTCACCTCGGTGTTTATTATATGCTATAATAAAAAATGATACTGTGATAATTATCACAAAAAGGAGCAAAAAAGATGGATAAAATTCAAGGTTTACTCTTTTCTTTAAAAGACGAAGAAAGAAAATTATTTATGATTCATGAATATAACAACAAAACATTTTTACATCATATGGGAGATACTTGTAATACCGTGAGTTTTATTATCCAAGGTAGTATCGTTATGACGAAGACCGATGAAGATGGAAATGAAAGTGTTTTTAATCTTTTTCATGCGCCTTCAATATTTGGAAATAACTTGATTTTTTCCTCTTCTCCTCTTTATTTAAGTGATATTATGACACTAGAACCTGTGGTTCTTTATGAAATTACCAAAGAAGATTTATTCGCTTTATTAAGAAATAATGCGGAATTTTTCTCAATTTATATGTCGATTATCGCGGATAAGACTATTACTCTTACCAAACGTTATAACATTCTTTCTATTCAAAATCTAACCAAACGCATGAAAGCCTTTTTAGAATGGAAATGGAAAGAAAATCAAAAAGGTTATGTTATTTCTTCTATCACTTCTTTTGCGAAAGAACTATGTATTCCACGTGAAACGGCATCTCGCTTGATTTCTAAGCTCCAAAGCGAAGGATATTTGACCTATACGAATAAATGCTTAGCCAAAAGAAAAAGCGCCGCAGATGGGCGCTTTTAGGCTTTTATTTTAATAAGTCTTCAATCACGGTACCAATCATCGAAGGATCTTTGGTTAAACCAAAGTTTTCTAAGATGGTTGCTCCGATATCAGCGAAAGAATTCCGTTCATCTAACATATGCCCTTCTTTAAATAACTTCGAATAGCATAATAATGGGACGTGTTCACGGGTGTGATCCGTTCCGGTGTGGGTTGGATCATTTCCATGGTCCGCAGTGACTAAAACTAAATCGTCATCATGAATAACTTCGAGGAGTTCTTTTAATTTGACATCGAATTCTTCAAAGCAGTGACCATAACCAATGGGGTTACGACGGTGACCATATTCACTATCGAATTCGACTAAGTTGACGAAGCAAATTCCTTCATAATCTTTGTTTTTGGCTTCTTCAATGGTTTTATTCATGCCGTCCACGTTAGAAACCGTCTTTTGGGTACGGGTAGCACCTGCGCCATTAAAGATATCATAAATCTTACCAATACAAGAAACTTCATAGCCATGCTCTTTTAAGATATCCATCGCGGTAATTCCGGATGGAGATAAGGCGTAATCATGGCGATTAGAGGTTCTTTTAAAGGAAGTCGCGTCTTTTCCTATAAAAGGACGAGCGATAACACGGCCCACTAAATATTCAGGGCGCATACAAATCTCACGAGCAATTTCACAGCAACGATATAATTCTTTAACGCCTGTCACTTCTTCATGAGCGGCAATTTGAAGCACGCTATCGGCGGAAGTATAAACGATTAAAGAGTTTTCTTTCATTTGCTCTTCTCCGAGTTTCACTAAGATTTCGGTACCACTAGAAGCGTAGTTACCAATGACCTTATGTCCCGTTTTTTCTTCTAATTCATCAATTAAAGCTTGGGGGAAACCATGATCCGTAAAGGTTTGGAACGGTTTGGTTGTTAAAATTCCCATCATTTCCCAGTGGCCTGTCATCGTATCTTTTCCGTTACTCGCTTCATTTAAGATCATCGAATAAGCTTGGGGGTGAGATACAACCTTCGTACCAACCACAGGTCCTAAATCACGAATGCCTAAGGATTCAAGGGTGGGAATATTAAGTCCACCACAGCGAATAGAGGTATGTACAAAGGTATTCGTCCCGGCGTCATGGAATTTAGCGGCATCTTTCATAGCACCAATGCCAGCGGAATCCATTACGATAATAAATATTCTTTTGAATTTTTTCATAAACTCTCCTCTTTTCTATACATAATATACACTATTTCCGTTTGGTATACAAATCATAAGCGCTGACGATTCGACGCGTGGAAATGTTGGTATAAATCTGCGTCGTAGCGATATTGGCATGCCCTAACATCTCTTGTACCGCTCTTAAATCGGCACCATTTTCTAATAAATGGGTGGCAAAGCAGTGACGTAAGGTGTGGGGAGAAATAGAAACCTGAATACCCACTTGTTTTGCGTATTTCTTCACTTGTTGAAAGAAATATTGGCGGGTTAAAGGTTTACCATTTCGATTTAAGAAGACATACTTGCTTTTAGCGCCTGGATTACGGCTTCTTACTTCTACCATGTATTTTTCCACGTATTCACTAGCGAAATCCCCCATGGGTACGATGCGTTCTTTATGCCCTTTTCCGATAATTCTTACTAAACCATTATCGAAATTAATACCCGAGCGATCTAAAGATAAAAGTTCCGATACGCGTAGACCTGAAGCATACATGAGTTCTAGCATTGCCTTATCTCGCATGCCTGCATCAGTAGAGGTATCCGGTGCTTCTAATAAAGCATCCACTTCTTCTAAAGAAAGACAGGTAGGTAAATGAATGCCTTTTTTTGGCGCAGGAATTTCTGGGATTTTTCCAATAAAGAGATTTTCACCTTGTAAGAAGATATAGAAGTTCCTTAAGGTTGAAACTCTTCTCGTAATGGTTGTTGGCATTTTTCCTTCTATGCTTTGCTCTCTAACAAATTGAAGAAGATAGTCACTTTGAAGATTTTTCGTATCTTCAATTTGCTTTTCTTTTAAAAACGTAAAAAACAACTTGAGATCATCAAGATAGTTGCCAATCGTAATGGGAGTCAGCCCTTTTTCAACGTATAAATATTGAACATATAGGTCTTTTGCATCTTCAAGTTTCATTTTTAAAACCACCTAATTTATACTAATTGTTTACTAAATATTTACTTTTTATCACTTTTTACTTCGGAAGCCCGTTTAAACATCGGTGTTTCCAATTTTCGATTTAATTCTTGAATGAGGAGCTTGGTTGCACTTTCCTCTTCGTGTTTTTGATAATTAAATAAGCTCATTTGCACAACGATATCCTCTTCATCTTGAAGGTTTTGTAAGGTAACTCCGGCTAGACGAATGGGCTCTCCTTGATAATGTTTATCAAATAATTTCATGACATAGAGAAAGACAGTTTGGAAATCATTCGCGGGTTCACTCATCTTCATCGAGCGGTTTCTTACGTGGAAATCACTATACTTTAAAACGATTTGTACGGTATTTCCTTTCTTTCTTTTTCTTTTCGCTTCTTCCGTTACTTCTTTGGTTAGATCTAAAAGAAGCTTTTTAATTTCTTCATAGTCTTCAGTATCTTCTAAGAATGTTGAAGAATGACCAATAGATTTAGGATCCCATGGTTCGGTTTCAACATGGTCATCGCCTTTTCCTATAGCCCAGTCTTTTAAAACATAATAGAACTTACCTAAGGTTTTCTTCACTTCATAAGAGTCATCTTTAGCTAAATCACCAATGGTATGAATGCCGAGTTGATGTAAGCGAGGCGCGTTTTTTTTACCAATTCCATACATATCATCAATCGGTAAAGGAAAAATAATCTTCGGTACATCTCTTCTACGGATAATGGTTAGACCATTCGGCTTTTTATAATCGGAACCCATTTTTGCTAAGAATTTGGTGGGTCCTATACCAATAGAACAATATAAACCAGTGGTTTTTAGTAATTCTTCTTGGAAGGTAAGAAAATAAACACGGACATCGGGTACACCTTTTAATTCTTCGGTCATATCGACATAGCATTCATCGACCGAAGCTTTTTCTATGGTAACCGCGTATTTTCTTACAAAACGCATGAATTCTTCAGATTTTTCATGGTAAAAAGCAAAATCACTAGGCAATAAAATCAGTTTTGGGCATTGTCTTTTTGCCATATAAGTAGGCATCGCGGAATGAACACCATATTTTCGTGCTTCATAGTTAGCGGTCGATATAATGCCTCTTCTTCCTTCTCCGCCTACTGCAATAGGAAGATGCTCTAAAGCGGGGTTTTTAATTTCTTCACAACGAGCAAAGAAACAATTTAAGTCAATATGAACAATAATACGGCTCATTTCACTCACCCATCTTTTCTTTATTATAGCATAGAAAAAGAGGAATTTTCTTGATTCCTCTTTCTAAAACTACATCATGATGGTTTTCTTTTGCTGAATGGATAAATAGTCTGCCATCATCGCAATAAATTCGGAATTCGTAGGTTTCGCCTTACTTGCCGAAATAGTATAACCAAAGATTTCGTCGATTGTATCGATGTTACCTCTTGTCCATGCGACCTCAATAGCGTGACGAATCGCTCTTTCTACTCTTGATCCTGTAGTTTTATAGCGCTTGGCAATTTCAGGATAAAGTAATTTTGTGATTCGTCCAATGTAATCTGGATTATGAAATGTTTGTAAAATACCAGTCCTTAAATAGGTATAGCCTCTAATGTGGGCAAGAATGCCGACTTCATGTAATAAATTGGTGATTTGGGATTCGACGTCTTTCTCTTTTTTCTTGATAGAATAATCACTTTCTTCTGGATGAACCATAGAAGAAATACTTTCAATAAGAGAGTTCGTATTTAATGGTTTCATTAAGAACATTTCGCTACCTAAATTCGCCACCATACCAAGTACTCTTTCATTCACTAAAGCGCTCATCACAATAATATGCTGAACTTGCACCTCTTTCTTCTCTCTTATTTTTCTTAGTAAATGGAAACCATCTACCTTCGGCATGATTAAATCCGTAATTAAAACATCGATTTTCCCTAATAACTTCAACTTTTGATACGCTTCATCACCATTAGAAGCGGAATCAATAACATACATATTGGACTGCATACTTACTGCTGAGGTTACTAAACTGATTGTTTCTGGGTTATCATCTACAACGAAAACCTTGATTTTCTCCATTATATCTCCTCCTTATAAATCAGTCGAGTTATTTACTTATGACTCAATTATAAGGGCTTACATTGTATGATTTCGTCGAATTTTGCTCCTTTTCAATGAAAAGTGTTCTTTTTCATTCCTTTATGGAAGAAACTAGCGTTTTTTGCATTTAATTTGTAAATGAAGTAGATGTAGAAGCAAGTCTTTCAGCTTCTTCCCACATCCATTCCATATAAATTCCGTAACCATATTGCACTTTATCCACTAAAACGTGCGTAACAGCGCCAATCAGTTTTCCATTTTGTAAGATTGGACTACCAGACATTCCCGCAACAATACCACCCGCTTTTTCTAAAAGCGTTTGATCAACGACTTTAAAGGTAATTCCTTTAATATCACTCACGTCTTGTTTCTTTAATTGCGTAATCTCAATGTTATAGCGCATGACGTTTTGTCCTTCGGTTACCGTATAGATTTCCGCAGAACCTAATTCTACTTCATCATGTTTTGCTAAAGGAACAGGCTTTTTATTATTGGGCAAATCTTCATATTGTCCATATATACCAATGGAAGTGTTCTCTAAAACCGTTCCTAAGGTTTCATGATTAGAAAAGGTAGCGACTTTTTCACCGGGATTTCCATTCGTAGATTTATTAATCCCTTTTACATTGGAGGTGTAAATCGCACCGGATTTCACTTCTACCATGGTTCCTGAGTCGTTATCAATAATCGCATGGCCTAAAGCACCATAAATTTTGGTATCGGGGTCATAAAAGGAAACGGTACCAATACCGATGAGTCTCTCTTTAATATATAGACCCGTTCGATACCGATTATCTTCTTTAATAATCCGTAATTTTCGAGTGATGGAGTTCTCTTTTCTTTTTAAACGAATCCTTACTTCCTCCTTTTCATCGACATATTTTTGAAAATGAGTAGAAAAATCTTCTAAAGACGAAATGGCATTTCCTTCCATTTCATAGAGTAAATCACCACGTTTAATATCACTATCGCGTGAAGGATTATAAATGGTATAACCATTTTTCACGTCATAGGTTCCTGAGATAATTAAGCCGTCAGGACGAATTTCAATACCGACGTTTTCTCCGCCTGGCACTAAATCTTTCGCATAGGCTTTCGCTATTTGATTACCAGCACATAAGCAGGCTACCAAAGATAAAAAAAGCAATCGTATTTTCATAAACTTCTCCTTTCAACAGTAGTGTTAGGTCGTTTTTACGATTGCTATTTGTTAAATATAGGTAATTAAAAAAGGTAATTTATGCCTGATGGGCTTCTTTCATGAGTTCCTTAGCTAAAACTTTAGAACTATCGGTGATTTCTTCTCCGGAAATCATTTTGGCAATTTCTTCTATTCTTTCTTTTTCATTTAAAAGACGAATGGAAGATTTTGTCACATCGTTTTCTACGTGCTTTTCAACGTAATAATGGTGATCACTGGCCGCGGCGACCTGTGGTAAATGGGAAATTGCTATCACTTGAATCCAAGAAGACATTTGGCGCATCTTTTTAGCGACATGCATGGCCACTCTTCCTGAAACACCAGTATCGATTTCATCGAAAATGATGGTTTCTAGGGTGCCTAGCTTACAAAATACTGCTTTTAAGGCTAACATTACGCGGGACGTTTCTCCGCCGCTAGCGACCATTTTTAATGGCATTAATGGCGTACCTTTATTCGTTGATAATAAGAAGCGTACGCGGTCTAATCCGTCGATACTAGGTTCTTTATCAAGGATTTCTACTTTAAATGAAGCATTTTCTAAGGCTAAATCAAGTAATTCAGAAGCAATTTCTTTTTCTAGTTCATGTGCTTTTTGTTTTCTAAAGTCTTTTAAAGCTTGACCTAGACGTAAAACTTCTTGATAAGCGGCTTGTGTTTTCTTTTTTTGTTCATGATAAAGCGTATCAAAATGTTCGGCTTGATAGAGTTTTTCTTCTAATTCTTGCTTTTTGGTTAATAAACCTTCTTCATCGGTTTGATATTTCTTTACAAGACGTTTTAAGAAATAAAGACGGTCATCGATGAATTCTAAACGATTTTCTCCGCCTTGTAAGCTATCCACTTCTTGCGTGACATTGGATTGAATGTCTTCTAAAGCGTAATAAATATCACCGATTTGTTCGCTGAATTTTAAGAAAGTTGTGTCACCACTCCGCTCTAACTCTTTTTTGGCAAGATAAAGCTGCGTTAAGGCACCACTTTCTCCTTCGATGAGTTCCTCAAAGTGATTGGCGCTTTCTAAAATCTTTTGTAAAGAAAGCAGACGATTTCTTTCTTCTTCAAGTTGATTCATTTCTCCCACTTCAATATTCGCGTCTTCTAATTCTTTCATTTGTTCTTGAATTTCTTCTATTTCTTCATTCGTTAGACAGGTTTTTTGGAAGTTTTCTTCTTTTTCCTTCTCTTTTAAATATTCTTGATAAGCGATTTGATAGGTATCTAAAGGTTGATGATGGTGAGCAAAGGCATCAAGAAGATCTAAATGATTCTTTTCATCTAATAAAAGAAGGTTTTGGTTTTGCGAATGGATATCAATTAAAGAAAGCATCATTTCTTTGGCTTTACTGATGGGGAAAATTACCCCATTCACGCGTAAGCTACTTCTACCATTACTATCGAGAATACGAGTAATGTTTAAATGGGCATCGGGAATAATATCTTCTCCATATGTTTCTTGGAAATGATGAAGTAAAGCTTCTTTTTGAATTTCAAATTCCCCTTCAATTTGGGCTTTTAAAGCACCCACACGAATCTTTTCAAAGGAACTACGTTCGCCTAGAAGTAAAGAAAGTGCGTCGATGAGAATAGATTTACCTGCGCCAGTTTCACCCGTAAGAATACTCATATCCTTGGTAAATTGAACGTCAAGATCTTCAATAATGGCAAAATTATGAATAGATAAAGACACTAACATACTTTCTCCTCCTTCTTTAATAGTTCAATCAACGAAGCAACATCTAATCCAAAAGCCTTTAATTGCTCTTTTTGGGTTGCTTGTTTCACAAATTGGTCAGGAATGGCTTTTATAATGATTTTTCCTTGATATCCTAAAAGGAATAAGCGTTGCATGACTTGATTAACCCACCCATAAGCCGTGCTATAGGGAGAATATAAAACGATGGTTGAATAATCTAAAACATTTTTTAAAGCATGTTCATCCATTGGTTTTAAGAACAAGGCGTTTAAGAAATCAATATTTAAATTCTCATGATTGCTTTCTTGATAAAGTTCATAAAGTAAAGGACCTACACCAATAACGAGCATTTTTTCATGTTTTCTTCGATACCAAAGCCATTTTCCTAGGGTAACTACTCTTTTCTTTTTGCTCACGAGCATCTTAGAACGCGGATAACGAATAGCAAAAGGAATGGAAGAAGTTAATGATAGATGGAAAAGTTGTTTCGCTTCTTCTTCTGTTGCGGCCATAGAAACAATGATGTTAGGATTCGCAAGTAAAAATGCTTCTTCATAGATACCTTGATGAGTTTCTCCATCCGCTCCGACAAGGCCAGCTCGATCAATTAATAACGTACAAGGAAGTTCCATACGGCATAAATCTTGATTTAATTGGTCGATAGCGCGTTGTAAAAAGGTAGAATAAATGGCCACAATCGGATGTTTTTTATTAATAGCTAAGCCACTCGCCATGGATAAACAGTGCTCTTCGGCAATACCAACGTCAAAAGCGCGGGTTGGATAATGCTCAAAGATATCCATGGCTTCTGATCCATAAATCATCGCAGGATTTAAATAAACGATATTTTCATCTTTTTGCATGGATTCATCCACTAATTGGCTATAAAAAGCACTCCAAGTGAGACCTTTCTTCTCTTCTTTGGCAACACCAGTTTCAATTTGGAAAGGTTGGACACCATGCCATGAGCCTAAAGTGTCTTTTTCAGCATAGGAATAACCTTTTCCTTTGGTGGTAAAACAATGTACTAAGATGGTATGTGGTGATTTTTTGGCCTTTTTTAAGGTTTTATCGAGTTCTACAATATCGTGTCCATCAATTGGGCCTAAATAATCAATGCCTAAACTTTCAAAATAAGTTGATGGTAAAACTAAACGTTTAAAGGCATTTTTGATACGAGACGTAAAGCGATAGAAAGCACGACCCACTTTTGTTTTACTTAAAAAGCGTTGATACCGAGTTTTGGCTTTGGTATAACCGCTAGAAATGCGGATGCGTGAGAATAATTTAGCCGTGCCACCTACAGGTTTAGAAATTGACATTTCGTTGTCGTTTAGAATAATAATCAGTTTATGATGTAAATGCGCAATGTCATTTAAAGCTTCAAATGAAGGCCCCGAAGAAATGCTACCATCCCCAATGACGACCACAATTTCATAATGATCTTGATTTAAATCACGGGCTATGGCCATACCTAAACCCGCACTTAAAGAAGTGCTACTATGCCCTGCTTCAAAGACATCGTACGCGGACTCTTCTCTTTTTTGGAAACCAGAGACACCATCGCTATGACGAAGTCTATCTAAAGAACGTCCAGTAATGAGCTTATGGGCGTAGGATTGGTGACCGACATCAAAAAGAAGTTGGTCATGGGTAAAATCAAAATTGCGATGAAGCATCATCGTTATTTCAACAATACCTAAATTGGAAGATAAATGGCCACCGTTTTTAGCGGTGCTTTCTATAATTTGTTTTCGTAGATTATCGGCTACCGAAGGTAGGTCCGATAAGGGCATTTCTTTGATTTGTTTTGCAAGAATATCTGCCATACACTCCGGCTCCTTTCTACTAATTGTTTACTAATAATTAACTAATAATTTACTTTTCACTATTTTCATCGCTTTCAACGATGGATTGAATGGAAGTTTCGGCTTCTTGAAGGGTTTGATCTAACTCTTTAATTAAAGCATTACCTTCTTTAAAAAGAGCGAGACTTTCCTCTAAGGCAAGGCTACGATTTTCCATTGTTTTTACGATTTCATCTAAACGTTGTAGTTTCTCTTCAAACGTCATTTTATTCTCTTCCATGGTTGTTCTCCTTTTTGATTATGTTACTTGTTATTATACCATCTTTTAAAGTGGTTTGTATCGTTTGCCCTTCTTCAATTTGAGTAATGGAGGAAACGATATGACCCTTTTCATCTTCTAGATAAGCATAGCCTCTTTCTAACACACTATTGGGGTTAAGAAGCGCCAAACGATTTTGATAAAGGGTTAAGAGTTGTCTCTTCTCTTTTAAATATTGAATCGGAAGCGTCTTCCACTTTTGCTTTCTATCTTGTACATCATGTACTTTTCTTACATAGATGCTTTCAAATGAAGGATAAAACTGTTTCTTTAAAAGATTGAAATGATGGCTTTTCTCTTCAAATGAAGACATTAGGCATTGTAAAAGTTCTTTTTTCTTGCGGCTTAATTCTTTTCTTTGTTCTTGAATGGAAGCCGTGGGACTCATAAATACCGGTTGACTTTTATAAAAGCGAACTTTTTCTTTCATTAAAGCGTATTTCTGTTGAATAAGCGTTAATAACTTATTTTCGTATTCATCAAGGTGTAAATAGATTTGATTTTTATCGGGTGTAGCTAAAACGGCAGCCGCTGTTGGCGTACTAACACGAGCGGAACTGACTAAATCGCAAAGCGTAGTGTCAATCTCATGGCCTACAGCACTGATAATCGGAATCGGTGAATCCGCTAAAGCACGTACAAGTTTTTCATCGTTAAAAGCTGATAAGTCCTCGTTAGCGCCTCCCCCACGTCCAATGATTAAAGTATCTAACGGATAAGTTATCGCTTTGTTAAAGGCTTTAATTAGCGATTCTGGGGCTTTTTCACCTTGTACGGTTGCATAAAATACATAGATTTCCACTAAGGGGAAACGATGATAGATATTCTTTTTAATATCTGCAAAGGCCGCTGAGTTTTTCGCGGTAATGACCCCAATCTTTTTAGGATAAGCAGGAATTGGCTTTTTTCGCTCCATAGCGAATAAACCTTCCGCTTCTAATTTTTTCTTTAATTTTTCTAATTCAATGAAGTATTTTCCTTTGCCATAAGGCTCCATTTCTTCGACATAGAGCTGATATTCGCCGTTTTCCATATAAACCGATACTCTTCCTATCACTAAAACTTCATCGCCTTCTTTAGGATCAAAAGATAGATGATAAGCATCGCGGGCGAACATAACCGCTTTTACTTTCGCGTTTGCGTCTTTAATGGAAAAATAAAGATGTCCACTCGATGGACGGCGAAAAGAGGAGATTTCTCCCCTCACACAAACCGATCTTAAATGGATATCTTCATCAAAAATGCTTTTTATATATTGGTTGAGTGCACTTACGGATAATATAGAAGGTACTTCTTTTAGCATAGAACGTTATCTAATATCGCGTTAACAAATTTATAGTCATTGTCATCGAGATATCGCTTGGCTAAAGTAACAGCAACATTAATTACAACAGCTTTATCCGCATCTTTTACTTCGAAAAAGTGTGCACAACTCATCAAAAGAATCGCTTGATTTAAGCGGTTTAAACGCTTAAAAGTCCAGGTTTCCATGTGTTTTTCGAGTTTTTCTATATATTCTTCTTTATGAAGTAAAGCTTTAACAACAACTTCTTTAATATAAAGATCTACTTCATCGTATGGAAGTTCAATAACATCTTCAATTAATTCTTTTGGGTCGAATTCCATTCCCATATGTTCTCTTGTTAATGCATCATAAATGATGATCATTGCTTTTTCTTGACTTTCATTTCTTGATAGAGCCATGGTTCCACCCCTTTATCTTTAATATTTTATCACTAAACCGGTAAAATTCATAATGTTTTCTTTGAAAAAGATGAATTTCATCGGATATTCTGCTCTTTTTAATTTTATTTTTCTAATTTTCTTATCAAATCTATGATTTGAGAGGTAATTTTTTGATGGGCAACTTTACTAGGATGATGACAAGCCCCTTCTTGATTCGGTTCAAAAGAAAGCACAAAGGCTTGGTTTTGGGTTTCATTTATTGCCTCATCCTTCACTCTTTCCATTTGATGGATGAGATAAGGAGATATCGCTACCATCATGCTATGGATGAAAATCAAAGTGGCCGAAGGATGTTCTTTTAAAAGTTGAAATGCAAGACAATGCAAGTTTTGATAATATAATTCACTTGCTTCTTCTTGCTTTTCTTCCTCTATGTGTTTTAGATTTTCGTTATCATTTGTTCCAATATCAATGACAATATAATCTGGATGATAGTTAGAAAAATCCCAGGGAATGGTGCCATCTATCTTATCATAGACATCTAAAAGGGTGAAAGGTTGATGAAATTTTAAGGCCATCGACATACCAGAATAGGAGATAACGCTAGTTTCATAACCTAGTTGATAAGGCACTTGATAACTAAAAGATAAAGAAGAATCCTCAGTTTTTAATGTAAAAGGATCCTCTTTTTTTCCTAAGATTCCAAAGCCAGAAGTGGTTGAAGCCCCATAGAATTCCATTTTTTTGGTATGAGGCGTTAAAAAAGGAAGAATTTCACCATTTTCTATTTCTAAAGAAAGAAGATGAAGTTTAGCGTGTTGAGGTTCATTGACTTTGATTAACTCAAGCGTATGCTCTCCTTTAAAAGAAGATAAATCAAGGTTGAGTGTAACATCACCATTTTCTAATGCATATTTTTGATAGAAATGACGATCCATATAAAGAACCATATATTGACTTTGATTTTCTAAATTCACTTCACTATCGAAGTTTAAGCGCATATGAAAATTTTCCTTTGCTAAAACACGTAAAGCAAAGCCACTGTTACTATGTGCAAAATAAAGGCCACTACGGCCATTTTTGGTATGATATATAGTTCTTCCTAATGGATGAAGATAAGATTTTAAAAGGGATACTTCTTTCATAAATAAACTCTTTTCAATAAAAAAAGCCCGAAGGCTTAATCGATTCCGCAAACTTTTACGTTGATGTTAAAAGGCACTAATTCGGTTAAAGACGATAGGGCGTTAGCGATTTCTTCTTGGATTTTAATACAAACTTCGTGGACGTTGCTGCCCGCTTTAATGGTAACTTCAATATTAACATTGACAATGCCATTTTGAATTTGACAAGAAATCGGTTTACGTAACTTAAAAATACGTTGTACTTGGGAGTTTTTACGGATTTGAACACCTTTAATGCGTTGGGCACTGATCGATGCGATTTGATCAAAAACCACATGAGAAATTCCCATTTTTCCGTTTTTTGAATAGTTTTCAATGTAAACATAATCTGCCATAATGAAACCTCCCTCATTACAAGCAATATTATAACGAATTTTTTATTTTTTAGCAATGTAATCTTCGGTGATTTATTGAATAAAGCATAATTAAAAATACTTTTGAATATAAAACATGGTGGATTCGATCAAAACAGAAATCTTTGTTTTTCATAACGCTTTCCTTCCGCTAGCATTATGACGCATTCAAAAATAAATGAATACAATAAAGCAAGCTTTAACTAATATAAGTAAAAAAAAGAGCCCGATTTAGGAACTCTTTTTATTTTCTTCTATACTTTCTTTTTGATTAAAAAGATACATATCGAGTTGGCACAAAACGTATTCTAGCACAAGCATTGCTAAGGCAAATAATGGGAACCAGAATAAAGGACGATTAGTAATGATAAGTGAATCAAAGCACAATAAGGCACTAGCGACGACAATACGCGCTAAACGAATCCACTTGACATTAAAGAAAACACTAAGGAGATATAGGAAACTAAGAATTAAAAAGAATAAAGAAACTACAATCATCATGGGAGCGTCATCCGAATTAAAGACGGCCATAACAAAGGAAATATGACTAAATTCCCCAGCATTTTCCGTCGGAATCATTGGAATAAACAACATAAAGAAATGTAAGAATCCAAACGCAAAAGAAAACCATTTCATCTTGGTATTATAGGTTCTCTTATGTCCGTCATTCATGTAGTCATAGCATTCCATAACTAAACAAAACATCGTAATGAATAGGAATAAAAACGATAATAAAAACCGATCTAAGTGGAAACTTTCGGTAAGTAATAAACCAATCAAACTATAGGCAGTTAACATCGATAAGCCAATAAATTTAATGGTTCTTAACCACTTTGCTTTCGTGAAAAATAACACAATCGGAATAAAATAAGCGATAAATGGAATCAAAATGTAAAAGAAGAAATAAAAGAAATTAAAATGCTCTTTTATTGCATCTATTACATATTGAAAATCAGAAATGCCGGAACGAATAAATAAAGGGCTATGCCAAGGAATAAAACTAAAAGCGGCAATTAAAAGCGCTAAAACGAGTTGTACCCAGCGATTCCATTTTAAGTTTTTGATATATTGAATCATACGACTCACCTCAAATCTAAATTCATTTAAATCGATAATAATCTACCATGCTTTCTTATAGAAAGCAATAAAATCACAAAAAAGGCTAATAAATTGCTTCTTTTTTCACGAAAACCCATTTTTCATTCATCTCATGAAGAAAAGTAATAAAAGGACTACTCTCTTCTTCTACATGCAATTCTAAACAATGAGGAAGCGCGATTAATTCATCAGCGTTAGGATGAAAAGTTGATTGAAATGACATATGAAAATCGTTGATTCGCACATCATACCGATCTTTAAAATAATCTTTTGCGCATTCTACTAAACGTTTCCAAGGAATATCCATAATGATTTCCTTTAATTGTTCATGAAAAAAGTCATCCTCTTCTTTTTCAAATATAGACGTTAATAATTGTTCATCCATGACGTTTTTAAAGCCTGGTTGTATACGAAAAATATAATAGTTCATAAAAAAATCCTCCGTTACTATTATCGCGGAGGATCTTTGTAAATCATTGTCGAAAAAAGGTAAAAACGCCTATTTTTCTAATTTAGCCATAACCAATTCAACGAGTTCATTGGTAGTAAAGCCATAAGCATCAATGACGTCTTTTGCTGGTGCACTGGCGCCGAATTCGTCAATACACATGACGGTAGAAGCAAAGCGATACCAGCCAAAGGAAGAAGCCATTTCAACAGCAATGCGTTTATGATAAGGTGCGCCTAAAACTTTCTTAATATAGCTCTTATTTTGCATTAAGAAGAGTTCTTGACATGGCATACTAATAACACGGACATCAATACCCGCTTCCCAGAGTTTCTTTTGCGCTTCAACGGCTAAAGATACTTCACTTCCGGTAGCGATTAAAGAACATTCAGGTTTATTTCCGTGTTCTTTAGAAACGACATAAGCACCACGGCTTACACCTTCATAATTGGTACCTTCTAAAAGTGGTAAACCTTGACGAGATAAAATAATCGCGGTTGGAGTTTCTTTACTGAGTAACGCTAATTTCCAAGCCGCAGCGGTTTCTTTTGCGTCACATGGGCGAATGACATTTAAATTTGGCATGCTACGAAGCATCGCTAATTGTTCAATCGGTTGATGAGTTGGACCATCTTCACCTACGGCGATGGAGTCGTGGCTAAAGAGATAAATGGTTGGTAATTTAGATAAAGCGGACATACGGATAGCGGATTTCATATAATCAGAGAAGATTAAGAAACAACCGACATAAGGACGTAAGCCACCATGTAATAACATACCATTTGCCGCACTTGCCATCGCAAATTCACGAATACCGAAGTTAATATTACGGCCTTCTGGATGGTCATAAGATAAATTGGTGCCACCTTCAATTTTAGTGATAACGGAAGCCGCAACGTCAGCGGATCCACCTAATAAAACGGGCACACGGTTATAAAGCATATTTAATACTTTACCCGATGTATTTCTCGTAGAATCTTTATAACCTTCTTCAAAATGCGGGTCAAAATCGTCGATATAACTGCTGACATTACCTTCCATGGTTTTCATGAATTGATGGTAATCTTCGCTATATTCCACCGCATAACGTTTTAAATCACGTTGGTAGCGGCGATAATTTTTACGACCTCTTTTAAAGAATGTTTCATGGAAAGTTGCATAAACTTCTTGAGGAATATAGAAGTTTTCATGTCCGCCAAAGCCATAGGATTCTTTGGCGTGTTTTCCATCTTCTTCTCCTAATGGAGAACCATGAGTTTTGGATAAGCCTTGATTTTTAGAGCCAAAGCCAATCACGGTATGAACGATGATTAATGTTGGTTTACTTGTGCTCTTTTTAGCCTTTCTTAAAGCTTTATCAATAGCGTGAATATCATTACCATCTTTGACTTCTAAAACGTTCCATTCGCTCGCTTCGAAGCGCATTTTTACGTTTTCTGAGAAGGATAAATCAATGGAACCATCTAAGGTAACTGCATTACTATCATAGATTAAAATTAAACGATTTAAATGTTGATGTCCTGCTAAAGAGATGGCTTCTTGTGATAAACCTTCTTGTAAACAGCCATCACCACATAAAGCGTAAGTATAGTGATTCACAAGTCTTTCGCCTTCATGATACATGGCGCGTAAAGAACGTTCGGCCATAGCCATCCCAACGGCTTGGGCGATACCTTGGCCTAATGGACCCGAAGTGGCGTCAACGCCAGGTGTATGACGATATTCAGGGTGTCCTGGTGTTAATGAGCCGAATTGACGGAAACTTTTTAAATCATCTAAAGAAATATCATAACCACACATATGAAGCATGGTATAAAGTAAAGCACTAGCGTGCCCTGCACTTAAGACGAAGCGGTCACGGTTCATCCAGGTAGGATGCGTTGGATCACTCACTAAGTGTTTGGTAAATAACGTATATAAAATAGGGGCACTACCTAAAGCCATGCCTGGGTGACCCGAGTTGGCTTTATTAATGACATCGATAACGGTTGAACGGATACAAGCAATTGCTAATTCATCTTGATTCATTTTTTTATTTCTCCTTTCAATTACTATACATTTACTAATTATCTACTAATCTTCTTCCATTTTTGTAATTGCAATGGAAAGATCGTCTAATTGTTGTTGATCAACGGTACCTGGAGCCTTGCTCATTGGGCAAACCGCAGATAAGTTTTTCGGGAAAGCAATGACATCACGAATATTCTCTGTTTCGTTTAAAATCATCGCTAAACGGTCTAAACCAAAGGCTAAACCACCATGTGGTGGGGTTCCATAACGGAAAGCGTCGATAAAGAAGCCGAATTTTCTTTCAATATCTTCATCGGTAAGACCGATGACTTCAAAGATTTTTTGTTGGACGTTACGATCATAGATACGTAAAGATCCTCCGCCTGCTTCATATCCATTAATAACGATATCATAAGCATAGGCATAGACTTTGCTAGGATCGGTATCTAAGTACGGTAAATCTTCGTCGCAAGGTCTAGTAAATGGGTGGTGATTGGCGACATAACGCTTTTCATTTTCATCCCATTCAAACATGGGCCAATGGACAACCCATAATAAATCAAAGGAATGTTCAGGAATAAGATGAAGTTTCTTTCCATAATAGGAACGTATTGCACCTAAACCGAAACAAGCGTGATGACGGTCTTCGCTAGCGGCAATAATAATTAAATCATTATCATTCACTTTTAACGTTTCCATTAAGGCCTTTTGCTCTTCTTCTGACATGTATTTAATAAAAGAGCCAACAAGTGCACCATTTTCTACTTTTAAAGCGGTAACGCCTTTTAAAGAGAACTTTTTGGCCATCACTTGTAATTCATCAATTTGTTTTCTTGAGGTTTCTAAAGCAACATTAGGAACGACAATCGCTTTAATGTACTTCACTTTAAAACCTTCAAAAGCGGTATTTTCAAAGACTTTCTTAACGTCTTGAATATGTAAACCGAAACGGGTATCAGGTTTATCACTACCATAGACATCCACCGCTTCATCATATTCCATACGGCGTAATGGAAGTTTTAAGTCAATATTGCGTACTTTTTTAAAGATATTGGCTAAACAACCTTCCATTAAAGTTAAGAATTGTTCTTGATCTAAGAAGGAAGTTTCAATATCGATTTGGGTGAAATCCGGTTGACGATCCGCTCTTAAATCTTCATCACGGAAGCAACGGGCGATTTGATAATATCTTTCCATTCCACCAACCATTAAAAGTTGTTTAAAGATTTGTGGAGATTGTGGTAATGCGTAGAAATGACCTGGATGCACACGAGATGGCACTAAATAGTCACGAGCACCTTCAGGTGTTGATAAGGTTAAAATTGGAGTTTCTACTTCAATAAAATCGTGTTCATCTAAGTATTGATGGACGGCTTGTACGATTTTTGCCCGGACCATTAGGTTTTTTTGTAAAACTGGACGTCTTAAATCCAAGTAACGATAACGTAAACGGGTATCTTCTAAGGCGTCGGTTTCATCGGCAATAATCATTGGTGTTGTTTCTGCAGAGTTAATGATATTAACTCGATCGGCAATTACTTCAATTTCACCGGTTTTTAAGTTCTTATTGGCAACGTCTTTTTTTGCGACTTTACCATATACTTGAAGTACGTATTCATTACGTACATCTTTAATATCAATTTTTTCAGGGTCGACTAAGATTTGAACAATTCCGCTTCTGTCTCTTAAATCGATAAAGACAATGGAGCCGAGGTTTCTTCTTTTGCTTACCCAGCCGACTAATACGACACTTTCACCGACATTTTCTAGGGTTAATGTGCCATTATAATGCGTTCTTTCCATTTTAATTAATTCTCCTTTTTATGATGGGAACAACAATGTTCTTCTCCTTCACAAGATTCGTGGTTATGGTGATGATGTTCGTGTTGTCCACAGCAGCACTCACCATCTTCATGATGATGTTCATGGTCATGATGGTGGCCGCAGCAACATTCATCGTCATCGTGCTCATGTTCATGATGATGGCCGCAGCAGCATTCATCATCGCATTCATTTTCCATTTCTTCTAATTCCGTAAAGAAGGATTGAATGACATTCATTACATCTTCTAAAGCAACACTGGCTTGAATTTGCTTTTTGAAGTTACGAACGATGACTTCTCTTTTTGCTAATTCATCTTCGCCTACGATTAAAGCTAAATCGGAATTTTTACGTTCAGCGCGCTTAAATTGTTGTTTAATACCTTTCGGTTCCATGAGCATATCGACTTTAAAGCCATAGGCTCTTAAAGCGCAAGTTAAGTCAAAGCATAATGGCATAGCTTCTTTACATAAAGCCATGACGGAAATGTCATTAGTTTCATAGACTTCGTCTAATAAATGTTCTTCCATCATTAAGCCATAAATTCTTTCCATACCGAAAGCTAAACCTACACCTTCATAATGAGGTCCACCTACTTCATGAAGAAGTTCGCTATAATGGCCACCGGCACCAACGGCACCGAGGTTTTTACCACTCTTTGAGGTATAATGGAATTCAAATACGACGTGGGAATAATAATCTAAGCCACGGACTAAATTATCATCGATGACATAAGGAATTTCATAATCATCTAAGCAAGTTAAAATATTTTCAAAATATTCGTTTGCTTCTTCGGATAAGAAATCACGTAATTTAGGTGCGTTTTCTAAGTATTTCCGGTCTTCTTCCACTTTGCAATCTAAAATGCGTAATGGATTGACTTCGTAACGACTCTTGCAGTCATCGCACATATCACTAATCTTATCTTTAAAATATTCTTTTAAAGCCAAACGATAGGCTTCGCGTGTTGCCGCATCACCTAAAGTATTAATTCTTAATTCAACGTTTTGGAAGCCTAACATTTTTAAAGCATTAAATCCCATCATAATGACTTCTACATCACTATAGAAGGAATTCACACCAACGGATTCAATACCAAATTGGGAAAATTGCCGATAACGACCCGCTTGTGGTCTTTCATAACGGAAAATTGGACCTAAATACCACGCTTTTAAAGGTAAATCAGGTTCGGTTGCGTATAATTTATTCGACACGATAGAACGCATAATACCAGCGGTCAATTCGGGTCTTAATGTCATACTACGTCCACCTTTATCTAAGAAGGTGTACATTTCTTTTCTTACGACATCGCTAGATTCTCCAACGGAGCGTAAAAATAATTCTGTTTGTTCAAAAATGGGTGTGCGCATTTCGGAAAATCCATAAGTGCTCGCGATGTCTTTTAAAACATGTTCAATGTAATCATAGCCGCGCGCTTCGTTCCCAAAAATGTCGTGGGTTCCCTTTGGCAATGTAAATGTCATGGTTTTATCCTCCTTTTTTGCATAAAAAAATCGTCGCTAAGGACGATTCATTCGCGGTACCACCTTAGTTCATAGATTCTTATTTTTCTATGCCCTCATTATGACGTTAACGTCGTCAGCGGAATGTATACTTACTTTCTACATTCGATCTCCACAATGTCCCTTGCTTCTTTCATATACCTTTCCACCAGCCAGGTATTCTCTATCTTTCCATCCGCAATTTTTTGCTTCATTGATTACATGATTAGTATAGACTTTTTTTTAAAACTTATCAATTAAAAACGGAAAAATAAATAATTTTTCAGGCAAATTAACAAGAAACTAACATTTTTTACGATTTAAAGAAGATAAAAAGCACCGAAATCTCGATGCTTTTATCACTTTTGAATTAGTGTATAACACGACGAACGTCATAGACACCTTGAATATTTAATAAGACATTAAAGATGTCGGTTAAACGCTTGGCGTCACTTACATAAATGGTTGCTTGTACGGTACATTGCATAGTACTTGGATGTACTTTAGCGGATATAGAAGAAATACTTACCTTTAATTGCGCGAAAACCGCCATGAAATCCACTAAAAGATTCGGACGATCGCTCGATTCAATTGCAATATCCACCGGATAAGTTCCAATGGTTAATTGTTCATTCCAGTAAACATCGATTAAACGTTGATGTTCATGTTGAATGTTGGGACAATTTCTTCTATGGACGGTAATTCCTTTTCCTTTGGTAATATAGCCAACGATATCATCACCAGGAATTGGCGTACAACACGATCCTAATGTAATAGCGACTTTTCCTGCATTTTTTACATATACAGGACAATGATCATTCTTCTCTTCTTTATAAGTAATGGTCGCTAATTTCTTTTTCCGCTTGATATTTAAGAAATCAATGACCGCAGAGGTGGTAAATGTTCGGTTACAAATAGCGATAAATAAATCATCAATTGTTGGTACGTTAAAGTAGTTTAATACTTTATTTTGGTTCACTAAATCGAGCATTTCTTGTTCGGTCAAGCCACGATCACGGAAAGCAACGATTAATGACGATTTTCCTTGAGCAATACGATCTTCTCTTACAAATTCAGCATTTTTCTTTTGTAAAAATTTACGAATATGGTTTTTCGCTTGATTGGTTCGAACGATTTGAAGCCATCCTTCGTTAGGACCTGGCGAAGTTTTCGAAGTTTTAATTTCCACAACATCCCCCGTTTTTAAGGTGGTATTTAACGGCACTAAAGTACCATTCACTATCGCTCCAGTTGCAGCATCTCCGACTTTCGTATGAATGCGATACGCAAAATCAAGTGGCGTAGAACCATTCGGTAAGTCGACGACTTTACCTTTTGGGGTAAATACATATACATTTGCGTCAAAGATATCCTTGTTTAAGGTCTCCATATACTCTTTCGCGTCATCGGATAAACCTTCTTGAGAAAATTGAACAAATTCTCTAAACCAGTGAAGTTTTTCTTCGATTTCTTGTTGCTCTTTTTCCGGAGAATATTTCGTTCCTTCTTTATACCTCCAGTGCGCGGCAACACCAGATTCAGCGATTTCATCCATTTCTTTGGTACGAATTTGGACTTCAAAGATTTGGCCATCACCAGCGATAATTGAAGTATGTAAAGATTGATACATATTGGGTTTCGGCATAGCGATATAATCTTTAAAACGACCTGGGATTGGTTTATAGGTTGCGTGAATTAAACCTAAAGCTTCATAACAATTAATTTCCGTTTCCGTAATAATACGAAGCGCCATAATATCGTAAATCTCATCGAAATTACGGCCTTTTACGTAAATCTTTTTATAAATAGAATAAATGCTTTTCACTCTTGATTCGATTTCAAAAGGAATTTTTGCTTCATATAAAGCATCGGCAATTTTCTTTTTTAATTTGCCTAATGATTCTTGACGATTTTTCACTCTTTGATTTAAAAGGGTGACGATTTCTTCATATTTTTCTGGTTCTAAGTATTTTAAAGAAAGATCTTCTAATTCACTTTTAATTTTATTAATACCTAAGCGGTGAGCAATCGGCGCGTACACTTCTAAAGTTTCTCTAGAAATTGCAATTTGTCGTTCAGGTTTTAACCAAGATAACGTGCGCATATTATGAAGACGGTCCGCTAATTTGATAATAATGACACGAATATCTTTCGCCATAGCGATAAAGATTTTTCGATGGCCTTCAGCTTCAAACTCTTCTTCATTAATGCGGTTTAATTTCATTTGTTGAATTTTTGTAACGGCATCAACAAGTGTACGAATATCTTTTCCAAAGCGTGTTTCTATTTCATCTAACGTGACATTACAGTCTTCAACAACGTCATGAAGAAAACCCGCGGCAATCGTATGTGGTCCTGCTTGCAGGGACGCTAAAGTATAAGCAGTTTCAATTAAATGCTGTAAATAAGGTTCTCCTGATTTACGCTTTTGATCTTTATGCATCTCTTTAGCGAAAGAATAAGCGTCATAAATGAGTTTTTTATCGTCTTCATTATGAATATAAGTGATAAAGATATCTCTTACATCTTCATAGGTATGATGTAAATTTACTTCATTTTCTTCCATAAAAGAACCTCCTTTTTTCTATATATACGTTATTATACAACAATGTATAAAAAGAGCCAAAAGAAAAGTGTATCAAAGTTAGATACACTTATGCCTTTAAGCTTTTTTTATGGTAATAGAACTTAGGCCAAGATTATAACAAATACCGTCAATCTTTGGATACCCACTCATAATGATTGAAATTTGGGTAGCGTTTTCTCCATCAATAAATAAATTGATATTTCCTGCACTTAAAACCGTGTTTACATAGCGTTCACTTATCGTATTTTTAGCGCTATCGAGCATAGTAACAGTAAAAACATGTTCACTTGCCGCTTCTGGTTTAATATTTTTAGCTAAATAATCGACTTTAATCGCTACTCTTAAACGGCCGGTAAAAGGCGAAAATGTAGGTGAAAGAATTCCGGTTCCTTCCGTTTTTAACTTTAAAGCGCCTTCCGTATAGTATTCTGGACTTATCGAATAATCATTGCCAATATAGGTCCAACCCTCGCTAATACTATTTAGCAAGGAGCATTGAAGTTCTTCAAAGGCGTTTTCTTCTGTGCTGCTCGATAAAGAAGTTGTAGTTGGAGCACTGGTAGTGGGACTCAATTCACTATTACTTGTTGTGATTGAGGGTCCTTTTCCACATCCACAAAGGGATAAAGTGAGCAAAAAAGTAAAAAATAATTGATTTTTTTTCATTGTTATTCCTTTCTACTCATGTCCTAAATAGGATTGAATCATGAATTGTAAAGTAGCTTTTCCATGGAAATAATTCATTTTCATATTTCCAAATATATCAATAGTTTTAAAGTTACTTAACGAAGACTGATTGATATGAAAGCCCACTAATTTGGTTTTCATAGAAATTGGCGTCATGATGTGCTCTCCTTTAGAAATAAAGGATAAAGAACTGACTTGAAGGCCATCTACTTCAAATTGCGGCGCTTCAAAACCAACGCCATAAGGAGCTAATGAACGATAAATTTCATAATTTTGAACGGTGATTTCATCTAAAGAAAGTTGAATTGCTTCTTTTTTCCCTTCGGTAATAGGATGAAGTTTAGCATAGTCAATAAACGCATTTTTAAAGTCTTCAAACGCTTCCTTTTTTATCGAGCATCCTCCTGCTAAGGCATGACCACCAGAAACGATGAAATAAGGCTTTAATTCCTGGAAGGCTTCCATAATAGAGAATCCATTTTTCGAACGTGCACTGCCCTTTAAAACACCTAATTCTTCACTATAAGCAAAGATAATAACGGGTTTATTGTATTGTTGTAATAATCGATTGGCAATGAGACCAATTAACCCTTCTTTTTGATCAGAAATCGCCACAATTGCGGCTTCGTTATCATCGATGACTAGGGTTTCACAGGCTTTTTTTGTCCATTCTTTTCGTCTATCATTTCCTTCAACAATCATTTGGAAGATCAGTTTTCTTTCTTCTTCGTTTGGCGTCGTAAAATATTGTACCAAACGATTCACTTGTGTAGATTCTACGACACGTCCAATTGCGTTAACTTTTGGCGCTATGATAATACTAATGATTTGTTCATCAATCTTTTCTTCTCCTGCCAACAAACGAATAGCAGGATAATCATTCGTCTCAAAATCTTTTAACGCTAAACGAACGATTTCGCGATTATAATCCTTTAATTCCATCATGTCACTGATGGTAGCAATGGCTGCTAAATCTAATAGATATGGATCTACTTCTTTTAAAAGGGCCCATGAAAGCATAAATGCCACATAAGCTCCACAACATACAACATCACCATAATGAGAATAAAGAGGATGAAGGATGTAATCAGCCATGACTCTTTCTTCTGGTAAAGCATGATGGTCCGTAACGATGACTTTCATCCCTAAATCTTTTGCTTTTTGAATGGCTTCAAACTGGCAAACGCCATTATCTACAGTAATAATCATTTGATAGCCTTTTTCATGAGCTAAAAGTACTTTATCAACGTTTAAACCATATCCATCTTTATAGCGAGATGGAATATAATAACCCACTTTTATCCCCATTTTTTCAAAGGCTTTTACTAAAATAGAAGTCGACATAATGCCATCACAGTCATAGTCCCCATAAATAAATATTTTTTCTTTATTTTGAATGCTTTCAAGAATTAAATTTACCACCTTATCCATATCAGAAAATTGCTGATAAGAAGGTAAATGTTCAATGGATGGCGGAAGAGTTAGGGCTTGATAGTCCTCTTTTGTGATATGTAAAAAAGAACATAATTTTTCTAAAAAGTCCATAAATACCTCCTTTTTAAGAAAAAAGGCTGCTTAAGAGCAAGCAGCCTAGTCGTTAATACCAATGAAGATAGCTTCTTCTGGTTCACTACTCTTGGTAGTGGTCTTTGTCGCTTTCTTCTTTTTCTTTCTCTCTTTCTTTGGACGAGATGTTCTCATTCCTTTAAACATATGACGAATACTACTGAAGGTTGGACCTAATAAGGTAGCGTTCATCAAGAGAGAGATAATGGAACCTAAGGCTAATAAAGCAAAGCAAATTTCATAGCTTGATGGGCCTAAGGCTACGAATAAGACGATGGTAAGAATTGTTATGGAGTGGAAGATGGTCATAGAGCCAAATGCACTCGCGATGGATTTATTTAACACGGTCTTTTCATCCTCTTCTTTATTTTCTAAGCGCATTTCTTTTTCTTTATGGAAGACAAAGATGCTAGATAAGAGGCTGATTTCCATAATACCTAATAAGGCAATGCCAGCCATATCATTAAAGGTTATACGACAAATAATGAAGAAGGCAAGACTTAAGAAGGTAGATAGTGTGGAAATGAGTACAGAGCTAATGGCTTTACTAATACCATATCGAATGGCAATATATAAAGCGCTAAGCAAGATACCAAATAAAGTAGCTAAAGCAACTTTCCAAACGTTTAAGACGCGGGTTCTTGCCATAATTCCATATACTTTAACTTCAGCACCAGAATCTTTGGCTTGATAGAATTTTTCGAAATAGGTTTGAATCGTTGCATTTTGATCAATTTCGTTGTTGTTATCGTAAACTGGATCTGCAAACACTTCACTATCCGCTCCAGGGAAAGATTTAATATCAACGATGTAATAATTTAAAGTTGTATTTTCATCATCAGGATCTGTTTCTTTAGCGGAATCTAAGTTTTTCACTTTAAATCCGGCATTGATTAAATCGTTAGCTAAGGTTTCAACGTCTTTAATTTCGGAACGATCATCGACTTTTAATTGGATACGTGTTCCCACATTGGTGTCTTCATAATTGAAAGTGCCAATGGTGTAATTAAAGGCAAGCGTACAAGCAATACCGATAACCGCAAATAAGCCAGCAATAATACCGATTTTTGGAGATTTTTTGGTGAAGTTCTTTCCATCATAAGGTCCAAAATAGCTTTGTTTTTCTTCGTTTGCAGTGTTAGGAATTTTGCTTTCGTCAACACCGAAATAACGTTTTTTATCTTGTAAGCTAGTATCGTTGGTTAAAAGCCACATTAAGGCTTTGGAACCTACTAATACGAAAAGCAAGTTACAAACTGAGCCAATCGTGGTCATAACCGCAAATGGTTTAACTAATGGTTCACCAATGAAATAAGTAATTAAAGAAGCAAGTAAAGAAACAACAGAAGCATCAATAATTGGTAAAGTTGTATGCTTAGAAGCTTCAGAATTTGCTTTCTTTAAAGTTCTACCCTTATAAAGTTCGTTCTTTAAGTTTTCAAAATAAATAACACTAGAGAAGATACCTAATAAAGCGGTAATGGCTAAGCCTACGATAGCGCCGATACTAAATTCAACACCGAAAGTATTGAACATAAATAAACTCATGAGTAATGAGGCAAAGATTGTAACAATAGCAACAGGAGAACTAATGCGATAGTAAGCCGTTAAAATTACTGAAATAATAACAAAAGCTGCTAAGAAAGAAATAAAGATTTTAGAATTCCAGTTGATATATAAGTTATCACCGGCATGAATTAATTCTTCTACATACGCATCAGCATTTAATTCATACATAAAGTCAACTTCATAATCTAAAGAACCAGCATTGAATAAGTTTACTTTGTGTTGGGCTTCAATGGCAGCTTGACGTACTTCATTTTTGGTTGGAGCGGTTTGACTATCATTACTACCTACACCAACGACATAATAAAGTTCATTGTGATTGCCGTTATAGTAGAAGTTATCTTCCGTGGAAGAGAAAGCTAATAAAACTTTTTCTTGCATTTTCTTATAGTCTGGATTGTTAGGATCCATCGCATTAGCGAAGTCATCGCCTTCAGCTTTATTGGCCCATAAAACAATCATCGTATAATCAATGCTAGTTTCACTACTGCTATCGCTTGCACTTTTTAAAGTGGAAGCATGTTCTCGAATTACTTCGGCTTTCGTTGAATCGGAAATCGGAATAATAATAATTGGATATTCATTTCGATATTCAATACGGGCTACCGAATCTTTAAAGATATCGTCACCAGTAGCAGATTGTTCACCATCTGTGGTTTCTAAGGTAAACGTAGCATTGTAAGAAAGAAGTTGTTTGATATGTTCTTCTTCTGACGAGTTAGCACCCGTAAATGTAACACGGATTTGATCTTCACCTTCCGTGTGAATGTCGTAATAATTGATGTTAGCGCTCTTTAAACGACGATTCATTTCTGAAGCAGCTTCTTCAATATCGACAGGTAAGGCATCTTCATCACTTTGAGAAATCTTGTAGACATATTGTTTTCCGTTTTCAAATTCAATACCGCCTTTAGTGCGCGTATAGACACTTGCGAAATTTCCAACCAATAGGACTAAAGCACTAATGATCAATGTGAGAAATGCAAAAAAACGACGACGCATAATTTTCCCTCCAATGGTTCTAATTTATTCTTGATACGACTATGATAAAACGAAATCATTTTTTCATAGAATTGCAAGATGATACGTGTATGAAAGAATAGTTTGATAGCACTAAACATATACACTGCTTTAAAACTATATCATTTCTTACTTCTTATTTCAAGAAATAAGGTGAAAAAAATTGAAGAAAAAAAACGTAATTTCAATTATTTTGCAGTTAATGTTTCTCGGATTTGTTTCTAAAGGCCTTTCCATGGTTGCAAGAATCCTTACAACTCGAATGATTGGGCTTGAAGCAATGGCTATTTATACACTAGCAAGTCCAGCGATGGTTTTTTTAATCACGCTCGCGCAAATGGGACTTCCCACAGCTATTGCTACCCTTATTAGCAAGCACAAAGAGCGGAGCAAAAAAATCTTCACTTGTGGTCTAATTTTATCCTGCATCATTTCGATTATTTTTATGACCTTAACAATTTGGTTATCGCCTTTTTTAGCCAAAAATGTGCTTAAAAACGAATCGGTAACTTTGACGCTTTATGCCCTTGCTTTGCTCATTCCTTTAGTGGGGCTTTCGAGTCTTTTAAAAGGATATTTTATTGGTCATAATCGGGTTAAAATGACCGCAAAATCATCGATTGCTGAAGAGATTTCACGAATTATTTTCGTCTTATTATTTCTAGATCATTTTACCAAAATCGGGCCTGAATATGCCGCTTTTGGAGCCATGTTAGGTGTTTGTGTGGGTGAAGTTTTCCAAAGTTTATATTTATTAACAGAGAGTCAATTTCACCTTTATAAACGGAGCTTAGAAATTTTTAATTTAAAAGAAATTCATCCTCTAGAAGAAATTCCTGGAATTTTATCGCTTTCTCTACCGATTACCCTTTCAAGAATTGTGGGGTCATTGACTTATTTTGCTGAACCTATTTTAACCACGAATATGCTTTTAAAAGCGGGCTATAACGCTAACGAAATTATGTTGGATTATGGGGTATTGAATGGTTATGCGATGCCGATTTTGTTACTTCCTGGTTTCTTTGCGTTAGCTTTAGCTAATTATTTATTGCCCAATATGGCTTCTTATGTTGGAAAAAAAGAATATGGAAAAGCCAAAAAAATTTTTTTAAACGTCTTAGGTATTTCTTTAGGTATTGGTATCAGTATGTCCATTTTCTTCTTCTTTTTTGGAAATACAGTATTGCGCATTCTTTATCACACCGAGGAAGGTGCAAAATATATTCATTATTTAGCGTTTCCCTTTATTCTTTACTATATTGAATCGCCATTAAATAACGCAATGCATGCATTAGGATTAACGAAAAAAGCCTTTATTACAACGGTTTTATCTTGCATTGTGCGAATTCTTTCTTTATTAGCTTTAATCAATCATTTCCATATCATGGCGGTCGCATTATCAACGATTTTTGAAATCTTTTTAACCATCGTTTTAAATGGTTATCACGTTTTACATGCGTTTTCTCGGTATCAAAAAGAGAGTGCCGTCCACCCGTAATAAAGCAATAAATATATCGTTAAAATTGGTATAACCTTCATTGTTTAATAAAGCTAAAACATCATCTTCGTTTAATGAAAGACGCTGGATAACATCTTTCATGATTTTTCCATCAGAAATAATCGGTTCAGGATCTTTTAACGTACAATCACTTTTTTTAATGATGGTTAACGCGCCCGTATCTTCTAAAATCGCAAATGCGACTTCATTAGGAAGTTGAATTTCTTTCGCTCTTAACTGCGTCATTAAATCATCAATGTTGTAGCGTTGCTTTTTCATTTCCTTTTGATTGAGTTCCCCGTTATAAATAATAAAAGTCACTTTGCCTTCTACGATGGAACGGATTTTATTGATTTTTAAGGATAAAAACGCGGTTAAAAGTTGCAACAATACAATAATGCTAATAGGAATAATAGAATGCCAAATCGAACCACTAGGTTCATTTAATGATAAAGAAAATAATTCAGAAATAACAAAGAACACGACAATATCAAATGTCGATACTTTTCCAATTTCTCTTTTTCCCATGACTTTGAGAATAAAAATTAGGAAAAAATAACAGATAATCGTTTTATAAGTAACTTGCCAAATATCGCTTAAAGACATAAACTCTCCTTCTAAAATTTATCGTCTTTTCATATACTTTTTTAGGAGGTTATTTTATGAAAAAAACGATAGCTACCATTAGTATGTCCTTTTTTGCTCTTTTATTCTTTGGACTTATCTTTTCTCTTATTTTATCTTTACTCAGTTATAAAGATGTAATTACCGTACAAAGTGGAGAATGGATCATGTATATTTCTTCGTTAATCGGCTTTTTTGCTCTTGGATTTTATAGCGGCTTTAAAACGAAAAAAAGAGGGCTGCTTATTGGTATTACCCTCTCTTTAATTTATGTTTTATTTGCTCTAATTCTTCGCTTTTTTGGCTTAACAAGCACCGGCTTATTGAGTCGATTGATGCTCATCGCTCGTATCGTCATTTTAAATGTCAGTGCGGTACTTGGCGTAAATATGGGAAGTAAAAGATTAGAAAAACATTAAAATAACGAACCTTGATGTTTTTTCTTTAAATGCGCATAGGCCTTTTCGGTAACCACTCGACCTCTAGGGGTACGGTTAATCATACCGATTTGTAATAAATAAGGTTCATATACATCTTCTAAGGTGACAACTTCTTCACCAATCGCACTCGCTAGCGCTTCTAAGCCCACCGGTCCACCATGGAATCGATCCATGATGCCTTCAAGATATCGAATATCGACATCATCAAGACCAAGGGAATCTACTTTGAGCGCTTCTAGTGCTTTTTTAGCTTCTTCTAAAGTTACATGGGTACGATTTTCATAGTTAGCGAAATCACGTACACGACGGAATAAACGATTAGCAATACGTGGCGTTCCTCTAGAACGAAGTGCAATTTCATGGGCAGCATCTGCGTCTATTGTGGTTTGATAAACGCGTGCGGTACGTAAAACGATTTGTTCAATTTCTTCTAAAGTATAAAAATTTAATTTTTCGGTAATACCAAAACGCGCTCGTAAAGGCGAAGATAAATCACCTACACGCGTTGTAGCGCCCACTAAAGTAAAGGGCTCTAATGGAATATTAAGCGTTTTAGCGCCTTGTTCTCTACTTACAACAATGGATAACATAAAATCTTCCATCGCACTATAAAGGACTTCTTCAACAATTCTTGGTAAGCGATGGATTTCATCGATGAATAAAATATCGCCAGGTTGTAAAGAAGTTAAAATACTCGCTAAATCGCCGGTTTTTTCTACGCTTGGACCATTTACGATTTTAATATTTCCATGCATTTCGTTAGCGATAACGTGCGCTAAAGTGGTTTTACCTAAGCCAGGCGGGCCATATAAAAGAACGTGATCTAATACTTCATCACGGTTTTTAGCCGCGCCCATATAGACGCGTAAATTATCCTTTAAATGAGCTTGACCAATGTATTCATCTAAAGTAATCGGACGTAACGATATTTCTTGTTCGTCTTCACTAGTCATATTGGCATCGAGTACTCTAGACATACGATCACTTCCTTAAAAGAAGGAGGGCTTCTTTCGTTAAGCGTGCACTACTTAAGCCATCTTTATCGATTTTTGCTAATGTTTTTTCAATATCTCCCATTTTAAAGCCTAAAGATTTTAACGCTTCAATGGTGTCTTTTTCTTCTTCAGTTAAAACTTTTTTACTACCCTTTTCTTCTTCATTTTGTAAGGCTAAATGGCCGCGTAAATCAAGAAGAATTTGTTGCGCTGCTTTCGGACCAATGCCCGGCAATTTCTTTAAGAATTTAATATCGCTATTTTCAATCGCTAAAATAAATGTTTTAGGATCCGTTGTACTTAACGCTCCGATAGCGGTCTTAGGGCCGATACCTTTTACGTTAATCAAAGACATGAAGACAGCGCGTTCTTCTTTATCTTTAAAGCCGACCAAAAAATGATCATCTTCACGAATGACTTCATGAAGATAAATCGTACATTCTTCTTGGGGGTTATATTGTTCGATATGAGAAACAAATATCTCATAACCGATATCATGAACCACTAAAACAATGCGGTCATAGAGAACCTCCTCTACGATACCATGCATGGAGTAATACATATTCCATCGCTCCTTTAATCAATATATTCAAATTCAAAATCACATAATTTAACGGTATCTCCGTCGGTCGCGCCCATTTCTTTTAAACGGTCATCGACACCTAAACGACGTAGATAATTTAATAACTTTAATAGACCTTCATCGGTGGAAAGATTAATTAAATGATAGGTACGTTCCACTCTTTCGCCTTGAATGACAAAGGTGTGCGCATCTTTTCTAACGATTTCATAATCATCTTCTGGTGGTAAGGCAGCTTCATATACCCGAACGCCTTGTTCTTCATTTTCCTCGTTATAAAGTGGGAATAATGGAAGTTCATCTAATAAATCAGCGACGCGATATAATAAAGCATCAATACCTTCATGGGATAAAGAACAAATGGAATAAATTTCTTTATCTGGTAAAGCTTTCTTTAATTCTTCTAAACGTTTTTCAGCACCTTCTTCATCCATTTTGGTGCCAACAATAATCATGGGGCGAGCGGTTAAACCAAAGCCATAGGCTTCTAATTCATGCATAATTTTATGATAGTCATCTAAAGGATCGCGTTCGCCAGAACAATCGATTAAATGTAATAAAACTCTACATCTTTCAATATGACGTAAGAATTGTAAGCCTAAGCCTTTTCCTTCATGCGCACCTTCAATTAAACCCGGTAAATCAGCGGCGACAAAACTACGGCCATCTTTTAATTCTACCACCCCTAAATTCGGTGTTAAGGTGGTAAATGGATAATCGGCAATTTCGGGGTCAGCATGGCTAATTACGCTTAAAAGTGTGGATTTTCCTACACTTGGGAATCCAACAAAGCCCACATCAGCAAGAAGTTTTAATTCCAAAATTAAAGTCTTCTTTTCGCCAGGTAAACCATTTTCTGCTACACGAGGTGTGCGGTTAGTAGGAGATTTAAAACAGGCATTTCCTCTTCCGCCTCTACCACCTTTGGCGACGACAAACTCTTTTCCTTCTTCGTTTAAATCACATAAGAAGGTGTGGTCAGGTTCTACATAAATCACGGTACCAATGGGTACTTCGACATATACATCAGGGGCTTTTTTTCCATAGCAATTTTTACCCATGCCCTTTCCTCCATCTAAAGCACTAATGACTTTAGAATGACGGAAATGAATTAAAGTGGAAGAACCTTTGGTTGCTTTAAAAATGATGGAACCACCACGGCCACCATTACCGCCCGAAGGACCTCCTCGAGAAATATATTTTTCGCGGTGGAAGGCAATCATTCCATTACCACCATTTCCAGCGCGAACTTCGACTTTTGCGCGGTCAATAAACATTATTGATCATCCCTTTCTTCATATTCATCTATGATATAGAATGGTCGTTTTTGCGTATCTAAATACATTCTAGACATGTATAATGAAACAATACCTAGTGCAATTAAAAGCACGCTAAGAGCGAGGAATATGCAGTTTAAAATGCACCAGAAAGCATATCCATTTGTAGAAATCCCCATAAAGGTATTCGTTTTAAATAAAATGAATAAAATGAGTTCTACTAAGAAAGATAAACCGGTTAAAGCTGTGCTAAATACGCCCCACTTTATTGGCCAAGTTAATGGCTCAATGGTAGAAGATGCAAAGGCATCCATTGCTAACTTCGTCATCGATTTATAATTGTATTTAGTTTTTCCTTTTTCTCTTTTAGCACGAGTAAACAATACTTCTGTGGTTTTAAATCCTACATAAGGCACTTGGATACGGAAAACGCGGTTATTTTCAGTTAATTTGTTGACTTCATCAACAACACGACGAGAAATTAAACGGAAATGTCCTACATTTTGAGGAACGCGAATTTTTCCAGACATCTTATCACAGATTTTATAAAACTCTTTAGCGGTTAAGCGTTTCATCATGCTATCTTCTTTTCGAGAAGCACGGCGGCCATTAACGACCTCATAACCTTCTTCAAACTTCTTTAGCATTTCGCTAATGACTTCGGGTGGATCTTGCATATCGCAGTCCATGACGACTACAGCGTCCCCCTTGGCTTTTGATAAACCGGCTGCTACTGCAGGTTCATGGCCAAAATTTCTTGATAATGAAACAATGGTTAAATTGGATTGATGCTTTTTATGCTCTTTTAAAAGGGCTAATGTGTCATCTTTGCTACCATCATTTACAACTAAAATTTCAAAGTCATAGGCGTTATTTTCTTGAACGATTTGGTTAATACGTTCAAAGAAAATGTCTACCATTTCATGCTCGTTATACATCGGTACAACGATGGAAATTAATTTTTTCATAAATTCACCTACTTCTAGTGATTATTTTACATGATTTCAAAAAAAAAGACCATATCATATGGTCTTTAATTTAAAAATTATTCTTCAACTTCGTAAACAGAAACGCGTGTTCTATTTTTACCCCAGCGTTCATATTTCACAATACCAGATTTGGTTGCGAAGATGGTATCATCTCCACCACGCATGGTATTCGTTCCTGGGTAAATCTTTGTACCGCGTTGACGATAGATAATGGAACCTGCTGTGCAGTATTGTCCGTCGCCTTTTTTAGCACCCAACCGCTTAGATTCGGAATCACGTCCGTTTTTAGTGGAACCGACACCTTTTTTCGAAGCAAAGAGTTGGAGATCTAGTTTAAACATCATAATTGATGCACCCTCTTTCTTTATTTTTTCGTTTGTATACGGATGAATTTACCGTAACTATCCTCGATGGTTGCAAGTTGAATCATCATCGTTTCAATGACCACTGCATCATGACGAGAAATCTTTTGATTGGTTTTCAAGCGTATGTGACCATCTTCCATAAGAATATCGAAGATGTCTGGTTGTTCTAAAGCATTTAATGCACCGACGGTAATTGAACTTACTGCCGCGCACACTAAGTCATGACCTTCTTCCGTAGTGGAATCGGCATGCCCTTTAATTTCAACTTCTTTGAACAATCCTTTTTGCTCGATATAAGTTACATGAACCATATTAAGCATTAATAGCTTCGATGGTTAAGCAAGTATATGGTTGACGATGTCCTAAAGTTCTTCTCACTTTGGCTTTGCTCTTGTAAGTAAAGACACGAACTTTGCGGCTCTTACCTTGCTTTTCCACTTTTGCGGTTACTGTAGCACCTTCAATGTAAGGAGTTCCAACTTTCGCACTTTCATCACCGATAAGTAAAACTTTATCGAATGTGTAAGTTGCGCCAGCTTCGACATCTAATTTTTCAACGAAAATCTTTTGTCCGACTTCTACACGAATTTGCTTTCCGCCAGTTTCAATAATTGCGTACATAGTGCACCTCCTATTATTCAGATTTCACTTAGACTCGCAATGAAGGTCATCATACGATTGTTAGTTACCTTTTCTTAGCGGTTGTAGCTAGTGAGGTTACAACGCTTGTAAAATAACATAAATGTTATTAGCTTGTCAAGATATAGAAAAAATTTTTTTGACTTATTTATATTGAATTTCTTTATTTCATAAAAAACAAAAAAATAGAGATAAACATGAATTACCCCTAAGAATGATAAAAAATATATCGTTTTATTGGTCTTAGTTTCATCCTCTTAAAAAAACTAAGTGTATCATTTCTTATTTAAAAGATAGTCTTTGTAGAATATTTGCCATACTTTACTCATGTAAAGAGGAAACATAATGCGTATTCATTAATGCTTTCGCCACTGCACTTATTAAATACAATTGTATTGTAACAAGAAGAAATCATTATTTCAATATATATTTTTATTTTTGTTGAAATTGCTTAAAAAAATTCTTTATTGAGTATTTTGTCTTACTTTTTTGATGTTGCTTTTGCCATTTTTCTAGCTTCATTTGTAGAATTTCTTCTTCTCCAATCATTTTTCCTTTCAACCAACAATAATTATCATAATAAATATAGATGGAAGGTTTTTTCGATATTTTGATGGGATTGGGTTTCTTTTGTAAGCGCCTTAACTTTAAATAAAACGGATATTGTTTTCTTTCTAGATAAATCCATTGTCCTTGCGAAATGATTAAAAATAAAGCAATTACCCACTGACCACTTTTTATTGCGCGATAAAAAATAAAACACGTGGTTATAAGGGATAAAATATAAGATATGAAATGTGCTTTTTCTTCTTCTAAGAAACGAAAACAGAATAAGCGCATAATGCGACCACCATCTAAAGGATAAATGGGTAAAAGATTAAAAAAACATACGATATAGCACGCTTCTCTTCCATATTGATATCCATAATAAGAAATCAAATCTATTTGATAAAAAACACGCATTAAAAAAAGAGAAAAAAAGATGGATAGTGGACCCGCAATATAAATCCATAATTGACACCAAAATCCCTTTCTTTCTACATCTTCTAATCTAGCGTAAAAACCAAAGGGAAGCATGGATAGTTCATTCACTCTCACCTTCATTAAAAGCGCCACTACCACATGGAATAACTCATGAATTAACGCAACAAATAGATGGATAAAAAGGAAAGAAAATCGCCCTGTAAAAAGAGCGATTCCTAAATAAATAACCGTCAATGGATGAATAAAAAAATTAAAGGAGAGCTTCTTCATAGCTAATTAATTGATTTCCTTTTTGGAATAATACTTTAAACTTCGTTTCATAAGACGCAATCACATCGCCCGCTTTTAATTGATCTAATGTCTTTACGATTGGGTCAAAAAGTTCATAATAAGACGCTACTACGCCATTTTCATAGGTAATCATAACAAAGGACTCTTGATTTTTTGTTTCCATATATGAAACAACACCACGTTTTAACATTCGAACGGATTGATCTTCTGAGCGATAATAATTATCTTCTAAGGCCTCATAAGTAACGGAACCACCTACCGGAAGATCATCTTGATTATCTTTTAAATTGAAACGGAACATATTATCTAAAAAACGATTGATTTTCGCATTAAAGGAAGTAAAGCTAATATTCGAATGAAAAATATTATTCAAAACACTGCCGTTTTCATCTACTCTTGCATAGATTAAAAAACCTAATGCTAAAGCAAGAACAATTAAAAAGGACATCATGATTTTATACGCTGTACTTCGTTTTGCTTTTTTGGTTTCTCCTTTTTCCATCCGTTTTTGGATTTCTTCTATCTCGTCCATTTTATCACCTCATTAAAAGTTATGAATTACGCACTTTCTTCATGATACGTTTCCATAAAGAATCTGGCTCTTTTTCCCTTTTTTCACCGCATAATGCGCTTGCGACAATTAAAAATGGTCCTAATTCTTTTTTCACTTCTAAATGGTAATTTTGAGCTCTTCGGATTTCTTTGCTTTCATAGAAAAATCCTAGTATTTTTTTACGTAAAACGCGTTCTACATCTTCATAGGTTAAACAACTTCCTTTTTCGCTTTCTTTTAAAGGTACGCGGTTCACTAACACATGAATGGAAGAAATATCTTCACTTTCTAATAAGCCAATGACTTTATCGGCATCTTTAATAGAGACTTTATCTAAAGTAACAACGACAAGGGCTTCATGGGCAAAATGGATGGCTTGATGGAATCCTTTTTCAATGCCCGCCGGTGAATCAATTAAAATAAAATCAAAAGAACTATCCATTTCTTTTAAAACGGTTTCTAATTCGCTATTTTCAATCGAAGAAATGTCGGTTCTCAAACAAGCTGGAAGTAAATAAAGATTATCAAATTCTTTATCTTTCACTAACGCTTGCCATAGGGACGCTCTTCCTTTTCTTACGTCTTCAAAGTCATAAACAACTCTTGACTCTAACCCGAGAATAACATCCAAATTCTTTAATCCTAAATCACAATCAATGAGAGCGACTCTTTTTTGTAATTTTGCTAAACTTTTTCCCAAAAGAGCGGTCACTGTTGATTTTCCTACTCCACCTTTACCGCTGGTAATAACGATAACTCGCGCCATGTTGTTTCTCCTTTCGTATCTTGTCCCCAAAGTTGATTTTTGCCGTCTACATAACGAGTGACATCGTAAAGAAATATGATTTGTGCATGCTCCATTTCTTCAGCATAGATAAAGCTATCTTTTTGTTCTAAATAGATTTTTCCTTGCACTTTTCCCGATACATATAGCATATCTTTAACGTATACCACTGCATCTTCATGGATGTCACCGATTAGAATAGTTCTTCCTTCAAAATGCCAAATTTCCCCATTATGTAAATTTTGTCGTATGAGGTGAATGTCCTCTTTTTTAGGAAGAATAACACCTTTTAAAATGGCGGAATGATAATCAAAAAACAAAGAAAGTATTCGGTGCATAAAAGGAGGACTTAAAAACACTTTGCTTTCAATGATAACGTTCATCTTTCTTTTCATAAAGCAAAGTTCCTCGATTTTACTACGAATACTTTCTAATGTTTCTTCATCTTCTTTTGAAATCAGAAAAGTCATTTGTTCCATAATTCATCACCACGGACATTATAAAAAAGAAGAATTGTCGAACTTTGTCAAATTAATTGATTTTCTAAAAAAGAATAATAATCTTCTTTTCCTAATATAATATGGTCCTTTAATTGAATATGGAGTTGTTCTCCCATTTCTTTTAAAGCAAGCGTGGTGCGGATATCATCCGTACTCGGTTCCACTTCTCCACTTGGATGGTTATGAAGAACATAAAATTTTTTGGCGTTTTTTCGCACCAAATGGGTGAAAACTTCCGAAATAGAAACCGATAATTCATTGGATGTCCCTTGGAAAATAACTTTTTCTCCTAAAATACGATTCCGGGAATTGAGCATGATTAAAACCATATATTCTTGCTCTTTATTCGCATATAAAGGTAAATACTTTAATACTACGTCACTAGCGGATCGCATGACTTCACTTTCACTATGCGTATAACTTAACATTCTTTTTCCTAATTCAATGCTCGCCATGATTTTCCAAATCTGAGGGTCTTGAAACCCTTTTTCTTCTTTCCATTCACTATAGGATAAAAGACTAATTTGTTCTAAGGTATAGCGAGATAATAAAGAATGTGCCATATCTAAAGCGGAATAATTTTTAATTCCATGACCGATGATTAAGGCTAATAATTCAGCGGTTTCTAGCGTTTCAATTCCATATTTTAAAGCTTTTTCCCGGGGACGATCTCTTTTGTCTAAATCTTGAATACGCATGATTCCCAAGTGAATTTGTAACCGCCAGGAAGAGATACAGATCCCTCGCCAGACATAAATAAGCGATAGCACACGACCGCAATAATGGCGACGACAAGGACAGTAAGAACTGCACTGAGTGTAAGAACTTCACCGCCATTTAACATAGCCATTTCATTTTGTTGTAATTCTCTCATAAAAAAACCTCCTATATATTTATAGGAGGCAATTTTCATTTTTCCTAATGAAAAGCAGCTAATTTTGCTTTTAATGTCGTGTATTGATCTTGGTTTTTCTTTAATTTTTCTTGTTCTAATGCGATTTTTTCTTTCGGCGCTTTTTGAATAAAACCAGGATTCGATAACATCTTTTCACCACGGGCGATTTCGCTTTCTAAACGAGCAAGTTCTAATTGAAGTTTCTTTTTGAGTTCTTCTGGATCTGTATCATCTTGCACGCTCATTTCTACATTATGATAAACGAATAGGGTTGCATTTTTCTTTTCTTTTATCGCTTCATTAAAATGAATTTCTTTAGCAAAGGTAAAGCGTTCTAAATAAGGACGATAGGCATCAAATCCATGATGTTGGTCGTTGATGCATAACGTAATTGGCGCATTGGGCGCTAAATCATGTTCTACTTTATAAGAACGAATATCTTGAATCATTTTAATTAAAATGGAGATTTCTTCTTGGGCTTTCTTATCCATATATTGTTCTTCGACTTCTGGATAAGCCGCTAACATGATGCTTTCTAAGTGACCAGGAAGATTTTGATAGATTTCTTCGGCAAAGAATGGCGTATAAGGATAAATCATCATTAAAATGGATTTTAAGCACTTATGAAGTACTAAATGCGTCATGTGCTTTGCTTCTTCATTATCGCCTTGTAAGGTTACTTTAGACATTTCAATATACCAAGAGCAGAAATCATCATAGACGAAGTTATATAAATGTGTGGAAGCATTCGCTAATTCGTATTTATCCATGTTCATTTTAACACTACTAATCGTGGTTTCTAATTCACTTAAAATGAAACGATCTAACGCATTGCATTTACTAAAATCAATGGGTTCTTCTTTAAAATCTTCTGGTAAATTCATGAAGATATAACGAGCGGCATTCCAAATTTTGTTGAGATAATTTTGCGCCGCTTGTAATTTTTCATCACTATAACGGGAATCTAGTCCTGGGGTCGAATTCGTAGTAATGAAATAACGTAAAGCATCAGCACCATAGTCATGAATGACTTGAATAGGATCTACGCCATTTCCTAAGGATTTGGACATTTTTCTTCCTTCAGGGTCACGAATTAAACCATGAATTAAGCAGTCACGGAAAGGTGCTCTATGCGTGAATTCTAAAGATTGGAAAATCATACGGCTGACCCAGAAGAAAATAATATCGTAGGCCGTTACCATGACATCGATGGGGAAATAGCGTTTAAAATCTTCAGTTTCATTGGGCCAACCTAAAGTGGAAAATGGCCATAATGCACTGCTAAACCAGGTATCTAATACGTCTTCATCTTGGACATAGTTTTCAATATCTTTGGGTGGATTTTCGCTCACAACCACTTCTCCTGTTACTTTATGATAGTAAGCAGGAATACGGTGTCCCCACCATAATTGACGAGAAATACACCAGTCTTCAGCTTTTTCCATCCAGCTAGTAAAGACTTTTTCAAAACGTTCAGGATAGAAATGAACTTTATCATCACTTTCTTGGTTCTTTAAAGCTTGTTCCGCTAATGGACGCATTTTAATAAACCATTGTTTGGATAAATAAGGTTCAACGACGGCATCACTTCTTTCGGAGTGACCGACGGAGTGAATCATATTTTCAATACGAATTAAATCGCCTTGTTTTTCAATAGCTTCTACTAATTGTTTACGGCATTCAAAACGATCTAAACCATTATAAATACCTGCATTTTCATTCATCGTTGCGTTTTGATTCATGACGATGGGGTGTGGGAAGCCATATTTTTCACCAATAATAAAGTCATTCGGGTCATGCGCTGGCGTACATTTCATGGCACCTGTTCCGAATTCCACATCGACATATTCATCGGTAATAATCGGTAATAAATCCCCGTTAGCGGGGTTAATGACCTTTTTACCTACCACATCTTTATAACGTTCATCTTTAGGGTTTACCACTACGCAGACGTCACCAAACATCGTTTCTGGACGTGTTGTTGCCACTTCTAAATAACGTGATTTATCTTCTAACCAATATTTAAAATAATAGAATTGTCCGGGATCATCTTTATGAATAACTTCAATATTACTTAAAGCGGTCATTTGGACAGGGTCCCAGTTAATAATTCTTTCACCTTGATAAATTAAGCCCTTATTATATAAGGTTACGAAAACATGTTTAACGGCTTTCGATAATCCTTCATCTAGGGTAAAACGTTCTTTCGAGTAATCGAGCATTAAACCCATGGTTTTCCATTGTTCATGGATGGATTCAGCATATTCTTTTTTCCATTTCCATGCTTCTTTTAAGAAACCTTCTCTTCCTAAATCATAACGAGAAATACCTTGCTCTCTTAATCGAGCGTCCACTTTGGCTTGGGTAGCAATACCGGCATGATCCATACCCGGGAGCCATAAGACATCGTAACCACACGCTTTTTTATAACGCGCTAAAATATCTTGAATGGTCGTATTAAAAGCGTGTCCAATATGTAATTTACCCGTAACATTGGGTGGGGGAATTACCATAGAGAATTTAGGAGCGTTTTGATCGCCACCTGCTTTAAAATAGCCTTTCTCTTTCCAAAAATCATACTTTCCTTGTTCTACTTTTTCATGGTCGTAATGTTTATTAAGTGCCATAAATTTACCTCCAAAAAATAAAAAAAACGTCCGTCAAAGGACGCTAAGAAGCGCGGTACCACCTTTGTTTTTAGCTCATGAGCTAAACACTTTACTTTTTACGCAAGTTTACGGGCTTTTCGCCAAAGCTCCCAAGCGACCTTCCTCATATCTTCTCTCTAGTTTCACCAATCCTAGAGTCTCTAAACAAAAGATATTTCGTACTCCTCTTGTTCAACGCGTTTACATTGTAGCAAAAAAATAAAAAAAGGAAAAGGTTTTTTAAACGAAAATACAATTTAACTTCATATTTAAAAAGCTTTAAAGTATACAATCGTTCATTACGATTGCATTTAATTGATTTTCTTATTTTTTAATTCATAATCTAAGTGTCCATCAAAATGTAAAAAATATAAAAATATTGCTTTATTTTATGTTAAAATAAAATTGTACTTAGGAGGTACAAAGTTATGGTACAAACATTAATTTTAGCTAGTGCATTAAGCGCAGGTGCTATTGTGGGAATTGTTCTCGGCGGAATTCTTCTTATCATCTGCTTATCTAGCATTCGTATTGTCTCACAAGCCGAAGAATACATTGTTGAATTCTTAGGAAAATATCGTCATACCTGGACCGCAGGTATTCACTTTTTAATTCCTTTCTTTGAAAGAGTTTCTAACAAAGTTATTTTAAAAGAAGCGGTTCTTGATTCAAAGCCACAGCCAGTAATTACGAAAGATAACGTCACCATCAATATTGATTCCGTCGTTTATTTCTATGTCTTTGATTCTAAATCCTTCACTTATGGTGCAGTAAATCCACTCAATGCTTTAGATAACTTATCCGCAACGACCTTAAGAAATATTATTGGTACAATGACGTTAGATGATACTTTAACTTCTCGGGATATTATTAATGGCAAAATGACCGAAATCTTAGATGAAGCTACCGATAAATGGGGAATTAAAGTTACCCGTTGCGAAGTAAAGAACATCATTCTTCCAAAAGAAATTCAATCCGCAATGGAAAAACAAATGAAAGCAGAACGTGAAAAACGTGAAGCCGTCTTACTTGCCGAAGCACATCAAGAGTCCGTTATTAAACGTGCGGAAGGTGATAAACAAGCAAGAATCTTAGAAGCTGAAGGTCAAAGAGATGCCGAAATTGCTCGTGCCGAAGGTGAAGCGAAAGCCTTATTATTAAAGAAACAATCCGAAGCAGAAACCTTAAGAATTCTTACTGAAGCTCACCCTTCTCTAGAAGTTATTGAATTAATGCGCTTTGAAGCCATGGCAAAAGTTGCTGATGGTAAAGCTAGTAAAATTATTATCCCTACCGATATGACAACCATGATTCGTAAGAGTGTTGCTTTTAATGAATCCACCGGTTTAGGCGATGTCACTGCTTCTGGAACAGATTCTACCGAAGAGAATCCTGATGATCTTTGCTGTGATAAAGAAGCTAGAGACGCCCATATTCAACAAGAAAAAAAGAATTTATAAAAAAACCATGTAATTCCACATGGTTCAAATAAGTAATATGTTTTACTTAGCCAAGGTCAAAAGCCTTGGCTTTTTTTAGTTTTCTTTCGTTTCTTTTGGTGCTTCTTTATTCATTTTCATTAAGGAGGTGGCAAATTCTTCTACGGTATGAAGATACGCCAAAGATTGGAAAATGGATTCAATATCCTCAATATCATTCGCTTTTCTTTCAATTTTAGGTATAAAAAGAAATGCTAAAAGCCATTCTTTTTCATAATTTTCTAAAGGATGAATGGCAAAATATTCTTTCATTAATGAAGCGATATCAATTCGAGAGGAATAGGCGACTTCAAAAAGAGATTTTAAATCATAGATAGAAGGCGCTATCGCCATTTTATCTAAAGAAATGATTTTTTGATGTTTGACGATGACATGCTCATAGGCAAAGTTTTGATAGGTTAAGGATAAACGAATCGCACCTAATCGTTTCCATTCATCTTCAAGATTATCTACTCGTCTCCCCGCTTCTAAAAGAGACTTCATAAAGTGATCATAGTTCATTAAAAAATACCAATCACTAGGGGTATGATAATCACTTCTTTCTACTCTTTCCATCCGACTTTGTAATTCTTTTTTTACAGTTTGAATTTGTTGCTCTAAATAATTTAATGATTCATCGAAAAAACCGTCACTGACTTTGACTTCATAGGAAGAAGAATGATGGAGGTATGCTAAAGCTTTTACATAAAAATGTAATCGAATATCTTGATGAAGTTGTGCTTCATCTTGAATAAATGGAGTAATGGAAAAATATAAATTTTCATAGTTTTCAATATAGTTATCGTATTTTGATTGAATCGGAATTAAAAATAAATCTAGGTTCAGCATGTTTAAACGTGAAAACATGATGGCTTCGGAAGGATTATCATGATATTTCAAAATATAAATGCCTTCTACGCAATAAATTTTGTATGCTTTTACGGTTAATTTAATGATAGATTCAACGTGTAAATTATATTTTGCTTCTATAAACTGTTTCATTTTTTGATTTGTAAAAGCATACCATCCTTAAGTTCAATTCCTCGATTTTTAACAAATAACTGCTCTTCGGATATATCAAATTTAGCGGCAATTGATGAATAGGTGTCATTTTTTTGAACGCGGTAGAAGGAAGTCGTCACTAACATCGGTTCACTTTGAAACCATTTGACGTCTTGATTTCTTGCCACTTCTTCCGTTTCTTCTAACATAGGATTGACTTCAATACCTTCTTCTTGTTTTTCTTCTTTTTTCTCTTCTTTTGGTGCATCTTCATCTTCTAAAGTCGAAAACATCATCGCGCCATCTTGATGCATCAAGTTCTCTAATTCCTGGGCTTGATCTTCACTTAAAAAAGTACGCGCTTTTTCTAAGGTCATCTCAATCGGTGGTTCTTTAATTTCTAAAAATGAATCATCATGTTTTTCTTCCATCGAAAAATTTTCTTTCACTGCCTCACTACCTTCTAAAATACACTTGATATGGAAAATCACTTGTCTTTCACCAATTTCATACGTTGAATCTTCTACTCTTAAATGAAGTCCTCGCATATCGCAGATTTGTTCATTGGGGCACATAATATCGACGTCTAAAGTATCACTGATTGGAAAAGATTCATCTTCATTATGTCCAACTGCGGATATTCCAATTTCTCCTTGCACTCTAATTCCTTCAAATAAAGTAACATACGTAAAATGATCATCTACAATAATAGAATCTAAATTTTGAATCGATTCTTCTAATGGAATCGTTTTATCTAATAAAAATGATGGCATAAAAAAACCTCCTACTTCAATATAGAAAGTAAGAGGTTAAAATATGTTTTTTATTTTAAAAGTTGCGCAATGACAAGACGAAGCTTTTCAATTGAAGCACGGTCACGGATAGAAGTATATAAAACTTGATAATTCGAATTTCCTAACGCGGAAACAATTCTTTTATTCATTAATGCTTTTTCTTTTTGATTGAGCTTATCGCATTTGGTCATGCAGATGACTAAAGGAAAATGAAGTTCTTGAATGTACATCATTAAATCACGATCTTCTTCTTCAATTTCTCTTCTTGAGTCTAATAAGAAGATGACCCCATAAAGGGTTTTGCTTTCTTTAAAATACTCTTCCATCATCGTACCAAAGCGAAGGGCATGATCTTGTCCCGCTTTACTATAGCCATATCCAGGTGCGTCTACAAAATAGATGCCATTTTTCAAAGAAAAATAGTTTAATAAACGCGTATGTCCTGGTTTAGAGGAAGTAAACGCTAAAGAACGATTATCACATAAAGCATTCAGAAGTGAACTTTTTCCCACATTAGAGCGGCCAATGAAGATAATTTCTTTTTTAGTATCTTCCGGTCTTTCTTTTAATGATGTAGCGGATTTAACGAAGGTTGCTGAACGAAAATCCATACGCTACACCATCGCCTCTTTGATTGCGTCATCGACGCATTCAATTAAAACAATGCGAAGTTGTTTTTTCACTTCTTCAGGGACTTCTGATAGGTTTTTCTCATTTTCCTTTGGAATTAGAATCGTCGAAATGCCTGAGCGTGCGGCCGCTAAAGACTTTTCGCGTAAGCCTCCAATTGGAATGGCTTTTCCGCGTAAAGTGACTTCACCGGTCATCGCTACACTTGCTTTTACTTTTCTTCCCGTTAAAGAAGAAAGAATCGCTAAGGTAATGGCAACACCTGCGGAAGGTCCATCTTTAGGAATTGCACCTTCTGGGAAATGGATATGGATATCTTGATTCATAAAGATATCGGGATCAATTCCGTATTTTTCGGCATTACTGCGTACATAATCTAAGGCAATGGAAGAAGATTCTTTCATCACATCACCTAAACTACCTGTTAAAACTAAAGCGCCTTTTCCTTTAAAGTGCGTGACTTCAATTGGAAGAATATCGCCACCATATTGGGTATAGGCTAAGCCAGTCACTACACCGACTTGGTCTTCTTTTTCTTTTTCACTATCGTCAAAGCGTTCCATGCCTAAGAATTCTACGACTTCTTTTGGTGTAATCGAATAATTCTTATCTTTATCCCCAGAATGAAGGATTTGGACGACCACTTTACGGCAACAGCTACCAATTAAACGTTCGAGTTCACGAACGCCAGATTCACGCGTATAACGGCGAATGATATATTGAATCGCTTCATCTTCAAAGAAGATATTTTCAGGTGCTAAACCGTTATTCAAAATTTGCTTTGGAATCAAGTGTTCTTTCGCAATATGCATTTTTTCAATTTCGGTATAGCTTGTGACTTCAATCATTTCCATACGATCGCGTAATGGTCCAGGAATATTCTCGACTTGGTTAGCGGTCGCAATGAATAAAACATGACTTAAGTCATAAGGTTCTTCTAAATAGTTATCATTAAAAGCAAAGTTTTGTTCAGGGTCTAATACTTCTAATAAGGCACTTGCCGGGTCTCCTTTATAGCTAGAAGCGAGTTTATCCACTTCATCTAATAAGAAGACAGGGTTAATGACACCACATTTTTTCATACCGGAAATAATTCTACCTGGTAAAGCACCAACATAGGTACGACGGTGACCACGGATTTCCGCTTCATCGGAAATACCACCTAATGAGGCTTTAAAAAACTTTCTTCCTAAAGCACGAGCAATGGATTTACCTAATGAAGTTTTACCAACACCTGGTGGACCATAGAAGCAAAGAATTGGCGCTTTTAAAGAAGCGGTCATTTTCTTTACTGCTAAGTATTCGATAATTCTCTTTTTGACTTTATCTAAGCCATAATGATCTTCATTTAAGATACGGGTAACTTCATCTAAGTCCTCGTTATCTTCGGTTTGTTGATACCATGGAGTATTTACAAGCCAATCTAAGTAATTCATGATCATTGAAGCTTCTAAGGAAGCTTGTGGCATATTTTCAAAGCGTTTGGCTTCGGTTTTAAATTTACTTTTTACATAATCGGGATAGGGGTTATTTTCCACTCTTTCCGCCATTTTTTCAATGGAGGAAGCATCATCGTCTTGTTCACCGAGTTCACTACGGATTGCGCGTAATTTTTCGCGTAAGAAGTATTCTTTTTGACTCTTCTCCGCCGATTTTCTCACTTCGGTTTCTAAGCGACGATCTAATTCCGATATTTCTTTTTCATCATTTAAATATTCTAGAATAATATAAAGACGTTTATTGACATCAAGTGTCGAAAGTAAAGCTTGTTTCTTTTCGGTGGAAAGGGGTAAATAATGGCCTAAGGAATCAGATAATTCATCTGCCGATACACCTTTAGCGAATTGATTAATTAAGGTTTTAGGCATATTTAAAGCAATGCCATCTACCTTTTCTAACATTTGCGCAATGTTATTCACAAGCGCTACTTCTTCTTTATGCTCACCCATAATACTATCTACAGGTTTTGCATCACAAACATAAGATCCATTTTCCGTAGAAAAAGAAGTAATTTGTACTCTAGAAATAGGTTTCACTTTGATGCGTAAGTAGCCCTTTTGATCTGAGCATGAAATAATCTTACTAACGACACCGATATCATAGATATCTTCACTTTTTGGTTCGGCATCATCAGGATTTTTTTGCGCCGAGATTAAAAGAAGCGAATCGCATTCGTTTTGGGAAATTTCAATTGCCTTCATGGAAAAAGGACGAGCGGCATCAATGGTCACTACAATATTAGGAAATAGGACCATACCTCTAGTTACTAATAAAGGTAAGCGTAAGGTTTCTTCGGTATTCATAACTTTTCACCTCCTATAGAAAAGAAGAGAAAATGCAAGCATTTTCTCTAGTCATTATTAGCAAGTAAGAATTCACTAATCTTTCGATTTTGAATGTCACGAGCGAAGCTGGACATTTGTGGTTTTAAGATTTCTTTTACCTTTTCAAGTTCCATGCTGTATTGTTGAGCAATCTTAGCAAGTTCGAAGTCAACTTCTTCTTGGGTAACGTGGAGATTTTCAACTTCAGCAATCTTTTCTAAGGCTAAGACGCTACGGATATTGATTTCCGCATCAACAGCCATTTTAGATTCAACATCTTCTGGAGTTTGACCAGTGATTTGATAATATTGTTCAAGGGTTAAACCATTTTGTTGAACTTGGTTAGCAAAGTTTTCTTTCATCGCTTCTACTTCATCATGGATGATTTGTGGATGAATGGTAATCTTGGAACCATCACGAATGAGCTTGACTAAAGCTTCATAATAGGCATTTTTAGCATCTTGTTCTTTACGAGCACGAATGTCGTTTTCGACTTTGGTCTTTAATTGATCAACGGTTTCAACGCCATCATAAGCAAGTTCGCTAACGAAATCAGCATCGATAGCTGGAACTTTCTTTTCTTTAACTTCGTGGAGAACGATATGGAAAGTAGCATCCTTGCCCTTTAATTCTGGAACATAATTTTCTGGGAATTTGACTTGGATGTCTTTTTCTTCATTTTCTTTCATACCAACGATTTGATCTTCAAATCCTGGGATGAAGGAATTAGAACCTAATTCTAAGGAATAGTTGTTGGCGGCACCACCATCAAAGGCTTTGCCATCGACATAACCAACAAAGTCGATTACGACGGTATCACCTAAAGCAGCTTCACCGGTCTTGGTGATGAGTTCAGCGTTATCAGAAGCTAATTTAGCAATTTCCGCATCGATTTCTTCTGGAGTAACTTCAACTGCGGTCTTTTCAACGTGTAAACCTTTGTATTGGCCTAATTCAACTTCTGGAGCAACAATAATGGAGATTTTAGCTTCCATTTCATCGTCGGTAACTTTGGTAATTTCAAGGTTTGGACGAGCAAATGGCATAATCTTTTCTTCATCTAAAGCTGTTTCATAAGCGGGTTGTAACAACATATCAATCGCATCGTTAATCACACGTGCGTGATCGATTTTTTGTCTAACTAAATTTTCTGGAGCATGTCCTTTACGGAATCCAGGAACTTCGACTTCTTTAGCAAGTTTGTCGAAAGCTTTTTTATTCGCATCTTTCCATTCTTCACCTTCAAAAGAAAGGATGAGTTCGACTTGCGAATTTTCTAAACGATTAACTGTACGTTTCATTTTTTTCTTCCTCCTATGGACATAGTGTTAGTATGTCCGTACGAGATTAATTATATATAATTAATCATATAAATACAATAAAAATGTTTATGTTTAAAGGGACAACTTGACTCGATAAAAAGAAAAAAAGCAATATTTTGCTTTCTAAAAGCTAGAAATATTGCATAAAGTTGAATTTATAAAACTAAACGAGGCGTTCGAGCTAATACTTCTTGAATCTCTTCAATGTAAGCTTTCACGATTGTAGTCGATAAAGAGAATTTTTGACAAAGTTCTTCTAAAATGGATTTTTGTCCTAAATAAGTGGTAGCTAAATCTAAAAAGCCCGCGGTAAGTAAGTCTTTATCGTCTAGGTTGAGTTCTTCTGGGTAAATTTCTAAAATGTAGGCATTGAGCAAATCAATGCATACGCGAAATACGCTAGGATCCCGTGCATTTTCTTTAAAACTACGAACTAGCGTTTTATAGCATAGATTCGTAAATGGTGGGTCTAATTCATAAGGCGATAACGTGTACAAAACACCATGCTTTTGAATTGTTACCTCTTCCATTACTTTTTGATCTACGAGCACTAATAAGAGATAAGTTTTTAAAGTGTCGTTTTGATCAGAAATTAAGAACGATTGGATTTCTTTTAAAAACAAATGAACATTCATCGTTTTTAAAGCTTCAAGAATAAAGAGCGTTTCACCTTCTTGCTTTGGATGTAATAAATACTCTTTAATTTCTTCTACATCTAAATGACGATAGGCACTTTTATTTTTTTCAGCAGCGTCAACAATTTTTCGTAAATCATGAATCGCTTCTTCCGCTTCATAAGTTTCATAAGGAAGCTCATCATATTCGTCTAAAGATTGTCTTGCTTCGTCGTAACGTTCCATTTGAATCAAAAGATCAATATGTAGAGTCATTAAAGAAATTCGGTCATTTTTTAACATGACGGCTCGTCTTTCGAAAATATTGTCCAATGCTTCATCTAGGCGATTTAAAGCGATTAATGCTTTTATTCTTGCAAATGAAGCCGAAGCAGAATTGTCTTTTTTAGAAAGAAGCAAAATTGTTTCATAGTTCTTTCTTTGTAATAAATTAGCGTATGAATCCATGAGACACCTTCTTTCTACATATGGAAACGTTTACGAATTTCTTCTTGGGTCATTCTTCTTGGAAAGATAAAAATTCCTAAGATAACAAGGAAGCCCGTAGAACACGCCATAATGCTTGGCCACATCTCATCCATTAAATGGGACGTAGTAAAATATAAAATGAGCGGAATAACACTTAATAATGACATTAAAACCATTGAAGGTAAATATTCGCGGTATAAAGCCGGTTTAATAAAAGACATTAAAACGGTAACAATTAAAGCCGAAGTGATACAAGATGGAATGACATAAGTCAACGACCATAAAGGTTGATTTTCCGTTCGTAAAACAAGGTTAATGACGATGAGCAAGAACGACAATAGGAAAATTTGTAAAAGGAAGCGAACCGCCATATTTCTCTTCCCTTTTATCATCGTGGTAATGAAAAAATAAGTATATAAAGCGGAGACGTCGACCATGAAACTCCACCATTTCACGCCCGTTGTTTGACCTAATGTTGCTAAATTAACAATGGTGGAACTAATGATAGCTACAATCACAAGATATAAAACGATACGCATAAAAATTTCTTGTGAACGCGGTGGGCGTTCATACGGATGATAAGGTTGATAAAAAGATGGTTTTTCTTCCTCTTCTAAAAGATGAAAACATAGTGGGCATGTTTTTCTTTCTGTATTCACATCAATATTGCAGTGTGGACAGTGTTTCATATTATTCCACCTCCAAATCATTGGTTTCAACTTCGACATGGACGCCTTCTTGAACAAATTGATCTACAATATAACGAATGAAGTAACGTTCCATATAGCGTGTTGTGAAACTTAAGACGAATTGATCTTTAAAGGTAATACCACCCATGTTATAAGGTAAGGCATTGGAAGCCGCTATCATAAATTCAAAGCGCGAAATATACGCTTCCATATCGGAAGGAAGATTGACTTTGCCTAAGTTAGAAAAACTCATGGTATTTGCGTCTTCTCCAGCGATTTGATAGCCGATTTTCATCGCGATAGTTTTTAAAAATAAAGGTAAAATTCTAACGATGAAAAGTTTTTCAAAGCGTACGTTAGAAACGATACGTGAAGTGAGTTTTTCCTTGGTTAACTCCTCTTTCATGGTATTTTTTACGAGTTCCACCATATTTTTTAAAGTAATTTCTCCTTCGGTATAGCTCGTATGAATACGAACATATAAAACGAAATTACGCATGGATTGTGAATCAAAATATTTACGGGCATTCACCGGCAAAAATAAAGCGACTGGGCGCTTTTTTGCCTTGTGATCTCTAGAAAAATATAAGTCATAAATTCCTTTTAAAACAACGCCTGAAATATATTCCGTTAGCGTTGCGTTATAGCGATGGGCAACCTCTAAAATTTCTTGAATTGGCATAGAAGCATGCACAATCCCTGTAAAATAATCGGGATATAAATGTCCTTTAAAGCGATAGGCTTTCGGTTCACTTGGATAAGGTTTCACACTTTTATCATAGTTCCAGTTAAAACAATCGACTTGTTCAGACGCTAATTTCTCATACTCTTCACTACGAACTTCCCCATGATTTTCAATGGTTTTTCCGCATTCTAATAAGTAATAATAACAGATGCATTTAAAGAATTCTAAAGCGCCAGTTCCATCACTTAAAGAATGGAATACTTCTAAAATCAAACGTTTTTGATAATAGGATAAAGTAAACATATATCCATTATTTTTTCGGGGATGAATAGAAAAACCAAAAGTAGGATTTTCTTCCTTAATTAAGGGTTTAGCGTTATTGTGATCAAAATAATTCCAGAAAATACCGCGGCGTAATTTAACACAAAACGTTGGAAAACGATGAAGAGCCTTTTTTAAAGCTGGTTCAAGATTTTCAACAATTATATCTTCATAAAAAACGCAAGAAAGACGAAAGGAGTTTGTATCCTTTTTCGAAAATATAAAAGGAAATATTTTGGCAGCGTTATCGAGTTTGTACCAATTTGCCATTTTTAAATCCTCTCCTTTATAGCTAAAAGATTATAGCATACTTTATATAGAATATAAAGAAAACGCAACAAAAAGTGGTCATTTGAAAACAAGAAAAAGTTCCCCAATGACCGTCTTTTTATCATTCGCTAATAATTAATACTATTGAATATGTGAATATTAAAAATTATTAATATTAAAACCACCTTTTAAAAATTGATCGTATTGAGGTGATTTTACTTTTCTTTTTTCATAGTTAAATTTGAGAGTCAATTCTGATTTGGTAACGGATTTACCATTAACAATACGTCTTGTTATATTGTTACAAAATTTATAATAATTTAAATAATAGTCTTCAAATTCATATTGGTAAGTCGTTTTACCAGAAAGTCCATTATCCGAGCTTTGATAAGAAAAATATAATTTTAAATGTCCCGGTTTATTACTATAAAAATCAATCTCTTCTTCATAAGCGTCAGGCATAAAAAAATCTGTGTCTAATATATTAGAGATAGCCTCATTTATTATCTCTATTACATCAATTCCATAACAATCATAAATTGATATTTTTCGGTTATAAATGGTAGAATATTCAGATTTTTGTTCGCTTTCTTTGTAGGTTTGTTCATTTTTACTTACATTTTGATATATCTTTATGCTTCCATTTTCATAATATTGAGTTAGTAGATTATTGGAAAAATAAGACCAAAAGCTTTCTTTTGTTATTGATTTTTCACTGCGCTTATTAATTTTATCTTGACGAGTAAAATAACAATAATTATCGATATAATTACTGATGTAACTAGCTTTACATGATGTCGAATTGATACTTTGATCCACGGTATCATAGCTATAGTCCACATTTAAATACTCTGGTGTTTTATTTGTTTTATTATGCTCCTTCATTTCATTTGCTAATGCTAGTCCTTCATCAACAGAAATGGGAGTATCCTGCTTTCCACAAGAAGAAAATAATAAAAATGATAATAAAACTAATTTTTGTATACTTTTTAATTTCATCCTAATTATTTCCTTTTATTTGACCATTCGTTAATTCTGCATTCACATTTGCTGGCTTATTAAATCTTTTGCTTGCGACAATGGTTAATATAGAAACTGTTAAATTAAAATATGGTAAAAATTGCGGTAAAGTTGCTATTTGTTTTTGCAAATTTGCATTTTCATTAAATATTCCTATCCATAAAAGTGATTCCATGAAATTAATCAAGAAAAATAAAGGAATTAAAACAATACCAAATATTTTTGCCGCCTTTAATAGCCCTTTATTTCCAATAATTCCACCAATAAGCGCTAAAACAGATTCTGCAAAAAGTAATACACAATTAAAAACTGAGAATATTTCTAGATATGCCACAGGATATGTTTCTTCCGTTGATAAAAGTAATTGAATACTTTTAAAAGGTGAAAAGAATCCTTCTCCTTCAGTAAGAACAAGCAAACTATATGTACTTGCTCCTAAAACCATTGCATAAATGAACGTAACAATTCCAATGGCGCCTCCCACGATTGCAACAACACTTAATTTTTTCGAATTATTCATATGATAATCTCCCTTCTTAATTTTGCTTAAATTATACCCCCCCCCCGCACTTTTTTGTCAAGGGCAAAAAAGCAAATATTTGTTTGCAAACTGCGCAAAAAAAAAGAAGTAATTTAATATTACTTCCAATCCATCTCTGATTCATATTTTGATTTTTTTGGCGCATAAAACGAATCTTTAATCACTTTAAAATGAAAATCATAAAATGAAAACGTAGTGTAAAAAGTATAAATGATGTTTTCTCTATGTTTTCTTGTTCCCACAGTCATGAGGCTATAAACTAGCTGATCATTTTCATCTAATTTACAATCATCTAAATAGTAGCGGTCCTCTTTCGTAGAAAAATCTAATGCTTTTTTAGGATAGCCTTTTAAAAGTTCGATTTCTTGTCCCCTTTGAAAAGGTGAATGAAATTCCATAAAATGGGCTTTTTTGATTTCATCTTTTTTTCTTTTTTCTTCTTCCATTCGTTGAATTTCTTTGTTCCATGCCTCTTTTGCTTTTTTTTCTCTTTCTTCAATGATTGTGGCATCATAAATCTCTATTTTATCTTGAAGAAAATAAGAAAAAGGAAATTCTTCTTCTAATGGGTCCATTTCGTAATAGCGGTATGCGATGACAATTTGCGCTTCATCCAATATTTTTTCAACTTTAAAAATTCGATAATCTTCATCTATAAAAGTACCATAAAGTTCATTGGCTTCTTCATCATTTTTTAAAACAAAATATTGAATTTTATGAATATCACTAATGTTCATTGGTTTCACTTCCGTTTCCAAAAAAAGATATGAAAAAGATGTGAATTGCTTCACACCTTTTGTTTTCAAAATGGCGTCCACAGCATGATTTGAACACGCGACCCACGGCTTAGAAGGCCGTTGCTCTATCCAGCTGAGCTATGTGGACACGTGTATATAATAGCGCAGTCCACATTCATTTTTCAAGTTTTTTTTATTTTTTTATTAAATCGCTACTTCGTTATAAGAAATATTTGAGACTTCTACAGTTTCTTCTTGAAGATAGCCATTCACTTGAACGGTTTCTCCATTGACTTGTAATGAAACATTTTTATCAATGCCCATGAAGGAAAAACTAAGTAAAATCAATTCATAAATATCTTGATTCACTAATCCTTCTTCCATTAATGCTACTTCTTTAATTCCTAAAACGATACCTTGTTCATTTTCTAAAGGTGCGACATTCGTATCAATTTGTTGATAAGTAGCAATCTTTTTTAGACCGGTTATAATGTTTGGTCGCACTTGGATTGCATCGTAGAAACACGCTAAAGAAGAATCTTTTTTATCGGTAAAGACAGTTACAGGTACATAATATTTCTCTTTTTGACTCCATGTTTTCTCATAATAAACGATAGAACTTTTTTTATTTAAAACATCTAAAGAAGAAATATAAGGACGATTAATACCTACTTCTTTTGTTAATGTTTCACCAATCATTAACCCATTCGGTAATTTTGAAATTTGAACACCTTCTACTTGAAGTTTTAACCCTTGAATACCTTCAAAATCTAAGAAGGTGTGAACAAAGGATTCCACTAAGTTTGTTTCATTTTTCTCTTCATATTCTAAAAAGTCTTTTGATAAGTCAAAGGTGAGAATTTGGTTATCTATCGTAAGTTTTTTGATCGTCGTGTTCGTAGGAATATAGCCACGTAAATGATCAGTTTTTAAAGAAGTATCTACTTTTAAGTAATTAAAAACATCAAGCATTTCTTCTTGCATGGTATTCTTTCTTTCCATCTTTAAAGAAAGTGGGACGACATAATCATCATCAGAAAGTAAATAAATATGATGGTATACTTTTTCGGTTTCTAATACGACTTCTTTTTCAATCGTTGGCTTTTTATTCCCAAAATAGATACCTAGCCCAATTCCAGTTAAAGCAATACAGGTAGGAAGAGCAATTAACGCTGCCCGTTTGGTTCTTTTGGAATTTAATATAATTAAACTAGGAAAATGAAATCTTCTTTTTCTCTTTTCCTTGATTTTTGGCATTTTAAGCACAGGAAGTTCTTCTTTTTCTACTTCTTGTTCTACCGGTTTACTTTCCACTTCCATTACACTTTCAACTTCATTTTCCTTTACAAAGGCTTCCTTTTTCTTTTTTCTTTTAAAAGGATTTTTTTCCTTACACTTCTTCACAAAATTTTGGCTTTTCGTTTGGCATTTTTCTTTAAAAGACTTCCACCACACAGAAAATTTCTTCATAGCCCTCATCACCTCTAGTATCAATATAGAAATTAGAAAATGAAGTTAGAACTAATTTTGAAAACTTTTTATTGCCTTCTTTGCTTTCCTATTCATATAGACTTTTAAATGATTTCCTTTTGGAACATAAGAAAGAAAAGAAAGATAGGAATCTAATAAAAAAAGGTGCGGAAAATAGATAGAAAATAAAAAAGCAATATGAGAAAAATGCGTACAACCTAAAAGTAAATAAGGGGTTTTTATCTTTTGTTTTTTGATCCATTTTATTATTTCTTCCACATTTCTTTCTTCAATGAATCTGACTAATTTAGAAGCATTGATCACTGTGTGACCTTCTTTTTTTAAATAAGTTACCGTTCTTTTTGTGCCAATTATTGTCGCGTCTTTATTTTTTAAAAGCGCTAAAGTTTCCTCAATAATGAGATGAAGTTGAAAAGGTAAAGAGGTTAAGTTCATCTTTTTTAAAATCAAAGAAAAAGTATTACATACGATAAAAACATGATCTACTCTTTTTTCTTTCCATTCTTTTATTTTTTTATCAGCATATTTGATTAATTCTTTTTCACTTTTTTCGCCTAGAGGAAACATTTCTTCTTCCATTTCTAGAAAATACGTATGATAAATTTTATGTTGTAAAAGGGTCTGATAAAACGGAATCAGCCCAAAACCACTATCGTAAATGACGATTCGCATTACATTCACCCATTTTACTATATGAAAGAAAGAAAAATAGTAGACGAAATGAAAAAAAGGCATACACTACTATAGGCTAAAGGAGAGTTGTATGCCATCTATTCTTACGAAAAGAGAAAGAGAAGTCTTCGAACTATTAGTTAAGAATCACTCCACGAAGGAAATCGCAGACACTTTATTTGTCTCAGAAAAAACGGTTCGAAACCATATTTCTAACGTCATACAGAAATTGGGCGTGCGCGGAAGAGCTCATGCCGTGATTGAACTATTTCGAATGAATGAAATCTCATTATAGCCTTTCTCGCTAGGAAGGCTATTTTTCATGTAAAGCCTGATATACTGAAGACGCAACGTCAGTTGGTAGAATTTGTTCTAATTCACTGACGGATGCGTTTTTCATTTCTTCAATACTTGGATAACGTGCGTATAGCGTACGTTTTCTTTTTTCTCCTAATCCAGGAATACCATCTAATAAAGAAACAAATAAGCCTTTTGCCCTTTGTTCATGATGGAATTTAATCGCGTAACGATGCACTTCATCTTGCATTCGCATTAATAAAAAGAACAAAGGAGAGGCAGGATCCATCGGATATATTTCTCCATTAATATCCATTAATCCTTCGGTTTGGTGTTTATCATTTTTATATAAGCCTAATAAAGGAATGGTGACTTCCGCTTGATCTAATGCTTCTTTGGCGGCATGAATTTGCCCTAAACCACCATCGACGATAATCAAATCGGGAAAAGGTTGATTTTCTTCTTTTAAGCGACTATATCTTCGATAAACGACTTCTTTCATGGAGGCGAAGTCATCCCGTTTTTCTTCATGCTCAATATTGAACTTCCGGTACATTTTTTTCGCTTTTTCACCATTAATAAAGCACACCATTGCCCCAATCGGAGAGGCACCTTGGATATGTGAATTATCAAAGAGCTCTATACGATAAGGAGTTGGAATATTGGCTAGTTTACCTAATTCTTCTAATAAGGCGACTTTATCATCTTCTAATCGAGCGGTAAGGAAATGCGAATCAAGTCCCGCTTTCGCATTCTTTAACGCTAAATCAATAAGTTCCATTTTACTTCCTCTAGAAGGCGTATACACGCGAACATCTAACGCTAAAGAAAGTAAAGAGGCAATTTCGGGAATGGAAACCATGACTTCTTTAGGAAGGGGATGATTGACATAATATTGGGCAATTAAAGATGAGGCCTGCTCTAACATATCATCAAATAATTCGACCACAAAAAAGTCTTTACCCAAAAGTTTTCCTTTTCGATAAAGTAAAACCGCTAAGCCAAGATAACCATCACGGGTAGATAAAGCAAAGACATCGCGGTTCGTTTTATCTTGTGAATGAACGCTTTGTTTGGATATTACATGATCAATGGCGTCTAAGGTTTTCTTATATTCCGCGGCTTTTTCAAAGTGAAGAAGTTTCGCTTCTTCTTTCATTAAATGTTCGATTTCTCTTCTTTTTTTATGGTCATTTCCATTTAAAAAGTCATCGATTTCTTGAATTAAGGGCTCATATTCCTCTTTTGAAATCGGATGTAAACAAGGCGCTAAACATTGATGCATATGGTAATACAAACAAGGTGTCGGTGGAATGGTTTTGCATTTGCGTAATGGAAATAAATCATTCAACAAATTCATAATTTCATAGCACGCACTAGAATTGGGATAAGGACCATAATAGTGGTAATTGGGGTCATTATCTTTATACATAATACGTAAATAAGGGTCATTTTTCTTATATAAAGCTATATAAGGATAAGATTTTCCGTCTTTTAACAAAATATTAAAAGGTGGATAATATTGGCGGATGAGATTAATTTCTAGTAAAAGCGCTTCTTTTTCTGTCTCGGTTTGAATGGTTTCAAAGTGATCGACTTCATTCACCATTCGCTTTACTTTTCCTTTTTGGGGACGCAAAAAATATTGGGAAACACGGTTCTTTAAAATTTTGGCCTTTCCCACATAAATGACTTTCCCATTAATGTTATACATTAAATAAACCCCTGGTGATTGGGGTAATAAATCGATTTGTTCTTTTAAGCGCGCGTTCATTTTAACGTCACCACCGTTGCTCCAACGCCACCTTCTGAGCCGCCACCTAAGCGATAAGATTCAACAAAGTCTTGATTTTTTAAATATTGATGAATGGCATTACGTAAGGCACCGGTTCCTGAACCATGAATAATGCGCACCGTTTTTAAATGGCGGACGCGAGCGTTATCTAAATATTTTTCTACGCTTTCTAACGCCTCATCGACATGCATACCGATGACGTTATGCTCCGGTTTTACCGATGCCATAATGGTAGGATCCCCACTAGGTGCGTAATGTTTTGTTGGCGCTTTTAAAGGCATCACTTTTTTAACGCGGGTGAGTTTTGTTTGAATGGACATACCTTCGGGCGTTAAAAGCGTTAAGTTATTTCCTTTTAAACGTACAACACGACCGACGATTTGGCTATCATTCACTTTGACATAATCATCAATTTGTACGGGGGTATTTTCTAATTCTTCTTCTTTTTCTTCCTCTTCTTCTTTTAAAGCATCTAAACGTTTTTTATAAGAAAGAGCTTCATGATATTGTAAAGTTTCAGTTTTTAATTTTTGTAAGATTTCTTGAACTTCGGTTTCAACTTGTTCTAATCGTTCTTCTTTTTCTTCTTTAAATTTCTTTTCTAATTTTTCTTTTTCTTGGTCCATATGCGCATAGAAAGATGAAATCTCTTCTTCTTTTTTTGCGATTTTCTTTTCTTTTTCTTCTAGTATGGATTTTTGTTTCTCGGTTTCAAAGATTAGCGATTCAAGATGCTCTATTTTTTGACTCATCTCATCTTGATTTTGTTCTTTTAAATGTAAAGAAGCATCTTCAATAATGGAAGCAGGAATTCCGTGCCTTTTAGCGACTTCTAAAGCATAAGAATTACCAGGCACTCCAATCTTTAAAATGTAACGAGGTTCTAATTTTTCTTCATCAAAAAGCATGGAACCCACTAAAAGTTTCTCTTCGCTTAAGGCAAATGCTTTGACACCTGAAAAGTGACTAGAAATCATCGTGAAAGAGCCTTTCATTAAAAAGGCTTTTAAAAAGGCAATTGCTAAGGCTTCACCTTCTAAAGGATCCGTACCCGTCCCCATTTCATCAATTAAAACGAGGGAATGAGAATTCGCTAAGGAAAGAATTTGTTTTAATGATTCCATATGTCCGGAGAAAGTGGACAAAGCATCCGATATGGATTGTTGATCACCAATATCGCATAAGAAATAATCAAACATAGAGATGGTTGCTTCTTCATCGGTAGGAATAGCTAAACCACATTGGAACATATAGCAAAGTAAGCCTACGCATTTCATCGCTACAGTTTTACCACCAGCGTTAGGGCCTGTTAAAACTAGAATGCGATGATTTTCATCTAAATGGAAATCGTTTTTTACTACTTTTTTAGGGTCGATAAAAGGATGTCTTGCTCCTTTTAAATCAATGATGGGGGCTTTAGAAATATGAGGAACATAGCTATCCGTTTCTAAAGCATAATCCGCTTTGGCTTGTAAGAAATCAAGTTCTCCTAACATTTGGTTATTGGTTAATAAAGCATCCTCTTCTTGCACAACTAAAATGGTCAGTTCATGAAGAATTCTTTCAATTTCATCGTTTTCTTGCTGACCTAAAATTAAAATGCGGTTATTGAGTTCAACTAAACTCGATGGTTCAATAAAAATCGTCATTCCTGAATCCGAAACGTCATGAATGATACCGGCAATTTTATTTTTTTCACTGCTTTTAATCGGTAAAACAAAGTGTCCATTACGTAAGGTGTACGTTTTATCCGATAAAATATCTTGGTAGCGATTCACCATTTCATTGACTTTCGTTTTTACATCGCTTTCTAGTTTTCTCTTGCTCGTACGAATGGAACGTAGGTTACCTGAAGCATCATCATAAATGCTTAAAGTAGGAGAAATCACTTTTGTAATTGCTGTTTTTAAATAATGAACATCTTTAAAATCACGAATATATTCCTTGAGTAAAGGAAAAGGTCCTTCACTCTTTTTAATAAAATCTAAAGTTTTTTCTTTTGCTTCAATATCCATTAAAATCATGGAGAAATCTTTAGGTGATAAAGTACCACCTTTTTTAGCAAAAAGAAGAAGTGATGAAAGGTCCATAGAATTAACGAAAGGAAAAGCGCCAAAGGAGGCATAAAAAAGAATTCCCTCTTTTAATAAATCCAGGGTTTCCTTTAAAAAATATGGGTCATGAAAGGGAGTAAGTTCTTCAACTTTCTTTTTCCCAATTTCAGTTTTGGTTCTCTTTTTTAATTCATCTTTTAATAATTGAAAGGAAAAAGTTTCGATTGCATCTTTCATGTCAATCACCTCTATGCATTAGTGTACCATATTTTTGATAAACGTTCATAAGAAATCATTCACATTTTGGGCATTTGAATCATGAATTGCATAATTTCATCTCAATATTTTTTTATAAAAACGTTGATAAATCATTAGCGATTTCATATAATAAAAGTGGTAGAAGCCTATAAACGGCCTACTC
>FR897030.1 GCA_000437235.1 Coprobacillus sp. CAG:826
CATATTCATTATCATAATGAACCTTATTTAAATTTAGATTCTTCATTAGAATACGCAACATTTTCTTATGAATTTATATGTGAAAGCCATGTTATTACTTATACTTACAAAAAAGAAAATTACAATCTCTTATTAGCGGAAGAACTTCAAATTGATGGAATAACACGGCTATCTTACAAGCGGAACACACCAAATGAAGAAATAGAAATTTTCGCTAATGAATATTGTAAAAATGATTTCAAGTTATCTAGTTTTGAAACCATGCTTTCTTATATTGAACATCCTCTTATTTTAAAACTTGTTGATTTCATTAAGCATATGCGTTGGTATCGTTTTAATTTTCAAAAAATGGATGAACAAAAAAGTAATCCAAAATTTGATCAACTCATTATTCAAAATAATTGCTTATCTTCCTTTCAAAAGTTTTTAGAAGAAAACGGAATTTCCTATCATTTAATTAGTAAATCCACTCATAACTCACCTCAAATCTATGTTCACTATCAAAAAGAAGATGTTCCTTTTCTTGAAGTTGCGTCTTCAGGGACGAAATCATTATATTATTACTTCTATTTTTCTTTGTTATTTAAAGACACTACTTTATTATTCTTAGATGAATTTGACGCTTTATATCACTATGAAACAGCAGAAACTATTTTAAATCTACTTTTCCAAAATAAAAACATGCAAATCTTTGTGGTGTCTCATAATACTTATTTAATGAAGAATGCCTTGATTCGCCCTGATTGTTGCTTTTTATTAAATGATGGTAAAATCACTTCTCTAGCCTATTTAACTGATAAAGAAATACAAGAAACTCATAATTTAGAAAAGATGTACAGAAATGGCGCATTCAAAGAATAAAATACTTCTTATTGTAGAAGGCGCAAAAGCGGAACCAAATTTAATGAACCGCTACAAAGAAGCCTTAAATACCGATGAATTATCGATTGAAATTATTAGTTTCAAAACCAACATTTATGTTCTTTATCAAACCATTAAAAAACTCAATTATGACTTTAATAACATTGACACTACCGACACATTAGACGTTTTAAAAGATATTTTTCTTCATCAAGGAAGAATGGAAGAAGTTAAGCAATTAAATGCGCAATACCCATATATTTACTTACTTTTTGATTTAGATTTACAAGATAGTCACCGTCCCAATAAAAAAGAAATTGTTAAAGAAATGATGGACTATTTTTCAGATGAAACTGATCACGGTTTATTACTGATTGATTACCCTATGGTAGAAGCTTTTAGAGATTATCATAAACCCGCTCCTGATCCACTTTTTAAAGAGCGTTCTATTTCTATTCATGAATTAACCAATTATAAACACATTGTTAAAGAGCGAGGAAATACAAGTAAGCTTTATTTCTTTGGTAAAAAAGCTTTTATTGCTATATTAAAACAAAATTTAATGAAAGCTAATCAAATTGTAAATTCTGCATATACTCTTCCAAATTATGAAGATTTTCAAAAATTTACAATAGGAAAAGATATTTTTCAAAATGAATTCCAAATTATTGAAAAAGAAGAAAAAATTATGGTACTCTGTACGGCTTTATTCATTTATCCTTATTATTTTGGAAAAGAGTATTATGAAAAGAATGTTCTTCATAATCAATAAGAAGAATCATTTAAAATCAAGTTCCATGTATAAGTGTAATTTTTTTACACTTTATTTTTTATGAAGTATATATCTAAAATAGAACAGAAAATGACTTATGGATAT
>FR897031.1 GCA_000437235.1 Coprobacillus sp. CAG:826
GCTGGAATGAGTCGACCAGTAATAACATTTTCCTTTAAGCCATGTAAGTGATCCACTTTTCCACGAATCGCTGCATCGGTTAAGATTCTTGTGGTTTCTTGGAAGGATGCGGCAGATAAGAAGGATTCAGTCTCTAAGGCCGCCTTAGTAATACCTAAGACTAATGGTCTAGCAACTGCTGGACGTTTACCATTCACTAATGCTTCTTCGTTTTGCTTTGTAAATTCTACAACGTCAACACGAGTTCCTGGGAGCATTGCGGTGTCGCCACCTTCAACAACCACCATTTTACGAAGCATTTGACGAACGATAACTTCAATATGCTTATCAGAAATAGAAATACCTTGGGAACGATAAACCTTTTGTACTTCTTTCAAAATGTAATTTTCAACGGCTGTAACATCAGCGACATCAAGTAATTTCTTAGGTGAAATTGTACCTTCGGTTAATTTATCACCATTCTTCACATGGTCGCCTTTTTTCACACGTAAACGTGCGCCAAAATTCGTCGTGTAAGTTTTTTCTTCTAAATCATTTGCCACAGAAATTGTATAGATTCCGCTGACCTTTTCTTCAATATCTTTAACATTACCTTCAATTTCAGAAATAAGGGCTTCACCTTTAGGATTTCTAGCTTCAAATAATTCTTGAACACGTGGAAGACCCATTGTAATATCGCCACCAGCAACACCACCGGTGTGGAAGGTTCTCATGGTTAACTGAGTACCAGGTTCACCAATGGATTGAGCCGCCATAATACCAACAGCTTCACCAATGACAACTTCTTTACCGGTTGCTAAGTTACGGCCATAGCAGTGTTTACAGACACCATCTTTGGTTTCACAACCGAATAACGAACGAATTTCAACGTGGGTAATACCCGCTTTGACAATTCTCTTTGCGTCATCATCACTGATTAATGTATTGGCTGGAACAAGGACTTCTCCACTATTTGGAACGACGATATCACGTAAGGAATAACGACCAGATAAACGGTCTTCTAATGGTACAATAACCGTATCTTGGGCAGTATCGCGAATTTCGGATACAACAAATCCATGATCAGTATGGCAATCGTCTTCTCTAACAATAACATCTTGAGAAATATCAACAAGACGTCTTGTTAAATATCCAGAGTCAGCGGTCTTTAATGCGGTATCTGCACCACCCTTACGGGCACCATGCGTAGCAATAAAGAATTCACTAACGGTCATACCTTCACGGAAACATGATTTAATTGGAAGTTCGATAGCTTCACCTGATGGTTTGGACATCAAGCCACGCATACCGATTAACTGTAAGAAGTTCGAGGTGTTACCACGAGCACCAGAAGCACTCATCATAAAGATTGGGTTACGAGCATCGTCGTCCATTCTCTTCTTTAAGAGTTTTGATACTTTGGTTAAGACACCGGTATCACGATCACCCCAAATAGCAACGACTTGTTGATAACGTTCCTTATCTGTGAGTAAACCTTTTTCGTATAAGTGTTGAACTTTCGCTACTTTTGCGTCACCTTCAGCAATTAATTCATCTTTGCCTTCAAGGACGTTGATGTCAGCGATAGAAACCGTAATACCAGCAACAGTAGAATATTTAAATCCTTGATCTTTCATTTTATCAAGAACGACACTGGTCTTAGAGGTTCCATAACGACGGAAGATTTCGTTAATAATTGCACCTAAATGTTTCTTTCCAAAAGGATCTCTTGGCTTTTGTCCCGCGATGTATTCACGAATATTTGTGCCTTTAGGTACAAAGAACGAAATTTGATCTCCTTCCAAGTTAGCTTTTCCATTATCGTTTAAATATGGGAAATCACTTGGATAGATTTCATTAAATATAATTTTACCGACTGTCGTGATAAGGAACCTATTGTTCATTTCTTCACTAAAGCCAGTCTTATGTAATGTATGTCCTGGAATGGCAATACGGTTATGTAAGTGAATTTGCTTGGTTTGGTACGCCAATAAAACTTCATCTTTATTACGGAAGACTTTGCCTTCGCTTTCAGCATAAAGTTCATAACGTTCCGCTTCTTCTTCATCTCCGCGGTCATGGCAGACTTGGGCTTTCTTCAAGAAGTCTTCTTTGGTTGATTCAAGCGTTAAGTAATAGTTTCCTAAAACCATGTCTTGAGATGGTGTAACGATTGGTTTACCATCTTTAGGTCCTAAGATGTTATTGGACGCTAACATCAAGTCAAGGGCTTCTTCTTGAGCCGCTTTGGATAATGGAACGTGAACAGCCATCTGGTCACCATCGAAGTCAGCGTTAAATCCTGTACAAACTAATGGGTGAAGACGGATTGCACGTCCATCAACTAAGATAGGTTGGAAAGCTTGAATACCTAATCTATGTAAGGTAGGTGCACGGTTTAATAAAACTGGGTGCTTTCCAATAATTTCTTCGACGATATCGAAGACGCATTCATCATAACGATCAATAATCTTATCAGCTTGTTTATGGGCGGTTGCTTTGCCTGTCTTAATTAAAATAGAGGCAATGTATGGTCTCAATAATTGGATAGCCATTTCGCGTGGTAATCCACATTGATACATCTTTAAGCTTGGTCCAACAGCAATAACGGAACGACCAGAATAGTCGACACGTTTACCTAATAAGTTTTGACGGAAACGACCTTGTTTACCTTTTAAGGCACTGGATAGAGATTTTAATGGTCTACCTCCGGCACCCGAAACAGGTTTATTACGACGGCCGTTATCAATTAATGCATCCACCGCTTCTTGAAGCATACGTTTTTCATTCATCAAGATGACAGAAGGCGCATTCATATCGATTAATTTCTTTAAACGTGTATTACGAGTAATGACACGACGATATAAATCATTTAAGTCAGCGGTAGCAAAACGACCACCATCAAGAGGAAGCATTGGACGTAAATCTGGTGGAATGACCGGAATTACATCTAACACCATCCATTCAGGCTTGTTGTCGCTAGTACGGAAGGCTTCAACGGCTTCTAATCGTTTAATTAATTTAATTCTCTTTTGATTCTTTTGTCCTTGTGTTTCTTTTAATTCTGCTTGAATTGAGGCGAGTTCTGCATCTAAATCAACTTCTTTTAAAAGTCTCTTGATAGCTTCAGCACCTTCACCAAATTCAGCACCTGTATATTTAGAAATAAAGGCAGAAATTGTAGAGAAATCAAAGGTTTCATTTTGCTTTTCCATCTTCGCAATGTATTCTTCAGAGCGTTGATAATCATAAGAATCAGGATCCAATTGTGGTTGGAATTCTTTGATGGCAGCAATGAAGTCTTGACGCGCTTGTTTTTCATCGAGGAATCCACGATATTTTAAAATCGTAGAAGTTCCTGGATTTAAACAAATGTGAGCGGCAAAATATACAACTTCTTCTAATTGTTTGGGTGA
>FR897032.1:0-269 GCA_000437235.1 Coprobacillus sp. CAG:826
ATATACCGCTACCTTTGTGAATACTGCATTTACGGTGCAAGAAAAGGAAGTAGATATTGATTTTGCTTCACATATTTTTGGAGAGTGGAAAGACGAAATTCCTGCAACAACGGAAGACTTTGGCACGAAAGGACATAAAGATTGCACGGTTTGCGAAAAGCACTTTGATAAAGATGGCAACGAAATCACCGAACTTAGAATTGCAAAGATTGGAACTTACAATGTGGTAATAAACGGTGAAAGTGAATTCTATGCCGACGGTGAAAGCG
>FR897032.1:283-804 GCA_000437235.1 Coprobacillus sp. CAG:826
ACGGTGAAAGCGTTACAGTAAAAGCAGAAGATAAAGAAGGCAAAAAATTTAAGGGCTGGCAGGATGAAAGTGGTGAAATTGTAAGCACCGATAAGAGTTATACCTTTATGGTAACGGGAGATAGAAGTCTTACTGCTGTGTATGAAGATGCTCCTGCAACAAAGGAAGAAGGATTGTCTGACGGAGAGATTGCTGGAATAGTAATCGGTTCGGTAGTGGTCGCAGGGCTTGGCGGATTCGCAATCTTCTGGTTTGCAATTAAGAAAAAGACTTTTGCAGATTTGGGTGTGTTTTGAAAAAAGGCTTTACGGCTATAGGTGATGGTATAAAAACCACTTATCATGTAATAAGCAACTTCTTCAAAAATCTTGGGAATAAAATTAAATCATTATTTACCAAGAAGAAATGATGTGCACAATTAGAAAAATCAAATATCAATAAAAAGGCTAGAGGAACTAAATTCTTCTAGCTTTTTAGCTGTACGCACTTTTTAAGGACTATACGCAAATTGTATCAATATA
>FR897033.1 GCA_000437235.1 Coprobacillus sp. CAG:826
TAGACCACCCTAGATTTTAAAGAGCCATTTCATCTTCCTTTTTCGCTTGTAAATTAGAAGCCAAAGTCAAATAAAGCGATGACTAAGCAATGTCCAATACGTGGATATTCACCATCTGTAAATTGTAAGAAAGTATTGCCATCAGCACTTTGTGCATTATAGTAAGTATATTCTTGACCTGATTGTGTTTTTTCTGTTCGTTTTGCAACAGTAAAGCCATTGGTTTCAAGAATGGTCTTATAGATGTCACATGCGTTTTCGCTTACACCACTGATAAGAATTGTGTGAATTTTATATTCACCAACAGTTGGTTCAGATTCAGTAGTGGTTTGATAATAATATTCGAAGGTTTTTCCTTCTTCAACATAATTTGGTAAAGCACTTGCAAAGGATGGTAATCCTTCGGTTTTTACGAATGGTTCACTTGCTAAGTAAGCAAAGATAACAATGCCTTGATAACCAGTTTGCGTGGAATAAGCAAATTGAATGAGAACACCTGATATGTAGTCATATGCGCCATATACTTCATTGGTTTCAGCATCTGTAAGCATTTCAAGACCAGCATCTTTAAGGGCTTTAATATAGTTGTTATAATCAGTTTCTGTAGCGCCCATACAATTGATAACGTAAATATCTAATAAGATGTCGTTTCCTTGTTTATCAGTTCCAGGGAATACGTTCCATCCACCAAAGTACGAGATATTAGCTTCGTTTTCATAAGTTGGATGTAAAATATCAGTGCCTAAAAGCTCTTCAAGTCCTTCGGTAGGCCATGCTGGTAAATTAGTACCAGTGTATCCACCCGCGGAAACATATTGTTGAACACCAACACTAATATAAATACCATAACGAGCAGTGTATTCGTCAATTTTTCCCATAATGTATCTACCAAATTGAACAAATTGGTATTTGTTACCACGAATCGCTTTAGAAGCCATATAGGTACCATTTTTAGAATAGTTAGACACATCAATGGTAAAACCTAAATTAGAATAGTGAGTTCTATAATCATTCAAGAAAGAGCTAAGCTTTGAACTTTCGATGGTTTCTTCTTCAGAATCAAAAGCGATAATCGTTGTAGCCGAAATTTCATAGTTGTTGTTTTCACGATAATCTAAATGGTCGAACTCTGCGTAATAATATTTGGTATTAACAAAAGGAAGGGCAATGGGATTGTTTTCATCACCAATGGCTTCATAAGCTTGATCTAATAATGCTTTAATGGAGTCAACCCAATCAGTGCCATTTCCTTCAATGCGTACTAAACCTGAAGAGCTAGAGTTACTAGATGAATCCCCAGTTTTTCCACAACCAGTTAACGCAAGTCCAAGAGCTAAAAATGCGGTAAATAAAGTTTTTTTGTTCATAATTTTTTCCTCCTTTTTTATTTGCGCTTTCTATATTTATATTGTAAATATAGAGATAGTAGTATTATATCTTCATACAAAATAAAAAGCAATGAAAAAAAATCAAAAAAGCGCTTACATGAATTTTTATCTTTTTTTGCATGTAAAAATGGTATGCTTTTATCAATAATTTAAGAAAAATTTTGACACATGACGAAAAATGACAAGATTTCTTCTGTTGAAATGATTTACTTATTTTACAAAGTAAAGTATAATTTTATCCCAGGGTGGTGGAAAAATGAACAAAATAAAGATTATTATCGATAGTACTTCCGATTTAAGACCTGAAGAAATTCAAAAATATGACTTAGCAATAGCGCCATTATACGTTAGCTTTCCCGATAAAACATTTATTGATGGTGTTGATTTGAATACCGCTAAACTTTATTCTTTAGTAGACCAATGTGGTGTTTTACCAAAGACGGCAGCTAGAAATCCAGAATTCTTTGAGGAAATGTTTGATAAATATATCAAAGAAGGTTATGACATTCTTTGCATTTTAATTTCTAGTGAATTCTCTTCGATGTATCAAGCAGCTAAAATTGCATCGCAAGATTTTGATGAAAATCGTATTCGTGTTGTTGATTCACGAAACTTATCCTCAGGTATTGGACTTTCTGTTTTAAAAGCATGCAAATTAAGAGAAGAAGGTAAAGGTCTTCACGAAATTGCTGACTATCTAGAGAAAGTTATTATTCCTAATGTAAAAGCGCAATTTGTGGTAGAAAATTTAACATATCTCCATAAAGGAGGTAGATGCTCATCGACATCTTATTACTTTGGTAAGATTTTAAACATCCATCCTGAAATCGTTGTTCGTGATGGTAAAATGAGTGTGTATCGTAAACCAAGAGGAAAAATGATTAAAGCATACAATGAATTATTAGATATGATTCGTGAAGATTTGCCAAATGTGGATTTAGATCATATCATGATTACCCATTCTATTTCTCCAATTGGTGAACAATATTTGTATGAAGAACTCTCTAAAATGGTACCAAAGGAAAGCATTATGGTAACAGAAGCAGGCTGTGTTATCTCTTCACATTGTGGTAGAGGAACAATCGGTATCCTTTATATTTTGAAAGACAAAGATGAAAAATAAGCTCATTACGAGCTTATTTTTTTTGACAATAAACATCTACCGCTGATAGAATCTTTTGCTGCGGAGAGAATAATGTGGAAAATGTTATGTTTTTCATTTGTAAAATAGAAGAGAATATGTAATTTTCGCTAAGGTTATCCAAGTCAATATAACGAATTCCATATCCTAAAGTGATTTGGTTGCGCATAGGAATATAAACCGTTGAGTTGTTGATTTTAAAAGATTGAATAGCGGAACTTCTTTCACGATGATTGACAATGAGAATGGAATCACCATAGGATTCGCATTGTTGCGGTTTTAAAGATAGAAATTGCTTACAAACATATTCGCTATCTAATGCTTCCGCTAAAGTGGTTTCACTTAAAAATTGAGAATTGTTAATCCATATATCGCCACTAGTGAAGACCGATTCTCCATAGAAAATAGATTGATCAATTCGATATTGCCCGTTCGCGCATAAATAAAGAGGATAAGGACTACGAACTGTACAATTGTTGATTTTAACCGTGGACCTTTTTGTTGAATTTGGATTTTCAGTAATTCCGTAACAAGAAGATTCAATCGTACACTGATCAATTTCAACATTCGGTTGATCAAAAATGGCAATACCAGCAGCACGATCTTGTTTACATGTAATTTGCGCATTTTGAATTCTAATTTTTCCGTTACCATGTAAACTGATACCATGAGAATCACTATTGATTTGATTTTGATGGAAATCCAAAACGAGATAATTTTTTGTTTCGATTGATAAAGTTTCGGTTATATTTTGCATAATGTCGAGTTTTGCATAATCGACATTTTTTTCTTTTATCCACGTGATTGCAGCTTGTAAATTTGATGGCTGATATATTTTTTGTGAAAAAAGCGTTAAACTTCTAGGAAAATCATGATACGAAACAATTTGGTTGGTATCTTGTTTCCACCCAAATAAAGGATAAGTGGAATAAGAGAAGGGATAATGTTCTTTTTCTAGCCATTCATTGACTTCATAAATATCTTTTGGATAATAACCTAGATTTGCATGATTTTTTAAAACAAGATTCATTTTTTGTAAAAGGAATTTTTGATAAGGAACACTTTCTTTATTTTGACTTTTATTCTGATTATAGATGGCTCCTGACCCTAAAAATACAATCAATAAGAAAGTGATGAGTCCTTTTTTGTAATCAAAGTTATTTTTCATTCGTAGCACCTCTTTCATAACTAGTATGCGGATAAGGCGAGAATGAAAAACTGGAAGAAAATAGAAAAAAGCACTCCTTCTATAGAAAAGAGTGCTTGAAATGAATGATAAGTGAACTATTATTCGAGCTCAAAAGCGCCAGTATAGAGTTGATAATAGGTGCCTTTTTGTTTTAGAAGCTCTTCATGTGTTCCTCTTTCAATAATGTAACCATGATCTAAGACCATGATGGCGTCACTATTACGAACGGTGGATAAACGGTGAGCGATAACAAATACGGTTCTACCTTCCATTAATTGATCGGTACCTTTTTGAACGAGTTTTTCGGTACGAGTATCAATGGAAGAAGTGGCTTCATCTAAAATCATTACCGGAGCATCCGCAACTGCGGCACGGGCAATGGATAATAATTGACGTTGACCTTGTGATAGGTTGGAACCATCACCATTTAACATCGTATTAAACCCTTCGGGTAGACGAGTAATGAAGTCATAAGCATTAGCAATTCTTGCCGCTTCATAAACTTCCTCGTCGGTAGCGTCTAAACGACCATAACGAATATTTTCCATAACGGTACCGGTAAATAAGTTAGTGTCTTGTAAAACAATACCTAAGGATTTTCTTAAGTCGGCCTTTTTAATCTTATTAATATTGATGCCATCATAACGAATTTTCCCATCAGCAATATCGTAGAAACGGTTAATTAAATTGGTAATGGTGGTTTTTCCAGCTCCGGTTGCACCAACTAAAGCAATCTTTTGACCAGGGTGAGCGTAAATAGAAACATCATGCAAGACGATTTTTTCGGGAGTATAACCAAAGTCTACTTCGGTTAAAAGAATGTCGCCTTTTAGTTCAGTGTAAGTGATGGTACCATCACCATGAGGATGTTTCCAAGCATAATAACGTGTTCTTTCATCGGTTTCTTCAAAGGTTCCATCTTCGTTATACTTGATATGCACTAAAGTGACATAACCTTCATCGGTTTCACTTGGTTCATCAATTAAGTCAAAGACACGAGAAGCACCAGCTAAACCCATAACGACAAAGGTGAATTGTTGTGAGAAGTTAGAAATGTTATTGGTAAACATACGACACATCATCAAGAAGGAAACAAGAACACCATAACTCACTTTTTCAAATCCAAATAAAGTTAAATTATAAAGGGTGTCTGGATTTTTATTTTGAAGGATTAATAAAATACTTCCGAATACAGCAAGTAGTACATATAAGAAGTTACCGATATTGCCCATAATAGGACCCAAAATGTTACCATTAATGTTACCTACAGTAGCGACGTCACATAAGTGGTTATTAATTTCATCGAAGGCTTCCGCTGATTTTTCTTCATGGCAGAAAACTTTAATGACTTTTAATCCTTTAATGGATTCTTCAATATAACCTTCTACTTGACCTAAAGCTTTTTGTTGCTTGACGAAGTATTTAGCAGATTTTCCACCAATATGCTTGGTGTTTAAGAACATAAATACACTACCGAATAAAACGATTAATGTAAGCCAAACACTATAACGAAGCATAACGAATAATAACGCGATAACGGTAAATGAGGTTTGGAAAATGTTAGGTAAACATTGACTGACTAATTGACGAATGGTATCGATATCGTTCGTGTAAATGGACATAATGTCACCATGAGCGTGGGTATCAAAATATTTGATGGGTAATGTTTCCATATGATCAAATAACTTGATACGCATAAAGTTTAAGAATTTTTGCGTGGTGATTGCCATCACATAGTTCCAAGTAAAAGATCCTAATAAACCGACGACATAAATACCAGCCATCATAATTAAAAGAGGTGTTAACTTTTCCCAAGGATCTGTTTGTGCTTTAATGGCATCCGTTAAAGCGTCGGTAATATTTTTTACAAAGATAGAAGAGGCTAAATTACCAAAAGAGGTAATGACGATACAAATCATAACAAGGATGAGTTGCCATTTGAATTCTTTAAAGAGAATCTTAACAAGGCGACCAAATGTTCCTTTTTTGGCTTTTTGTGGTTTTTTCATTGTGCCTTCCATAATTATTCATCCTCCTCTCCGTCTTTTTTATTTTGTGTATAATAGACTTCTTGATAAATTTTATTGGTTTTCAATAATTCTTCATGGGTACCAATTTGATCAATATGACCATTATCTAAGACAATGATTTGATCGGCGTCTTCAATGGAAGAAATTCTTTGGGCGATAACGATTTTCGTGGTATCCGGAATATCTTTTCTTAAACCCATACGAATTAATTTATCGGTTTTAGTATCAACTGCAGAAGTGGAGTCATCAAGAATAAGAATTTTAGGTTTCTTTAACAAAGCACGAGCAATACATAATCTTTGTTTTTGTCCGCCTGAAACGTTACTTCCACCTTGCTCAATGTGGGTGTTATAACCATCAGGGAAAGAAGTAACGAAGTCATCCGCTTGTGCAATTTTACAAGCATTAATTACTTCTTCTTCGCTAGCGTTAATATCACCCCAACGTAAGTTTTCAATAATACTACCAGAGAATAAAACATTCTTTTGTAATACGACAGCGACGTTATTTCTTAAAGTTTCTAAATCGTATGCTTGAACGGGGTGACCGCCAACATCTAACTCACCTTCATTAATGTCATATAATCTTGAAATTAGGTTAATTAAAGAGGTTTTACCAGCACCGGTTGAACCGATAATTCCAATAAATTGTCCACTTTGAATAGAAATATTAATATTCTCTAACGTATATTTTTCAGCAGTTTCTTTATATTTAAAGGAAACATTTCTAAAGGTAATTGAGCCATCATCTAATTCATATAATGGGTTTTCTGGATTTTTGATTGTAGGTTCTTCTTCTAATACTTCGGCAATACGGTTAATCGCTTCTAAGGATAAAGAAAGCATTACGATAATCATAGAAACCATCATTAAGGCCATTAAGATTTGAACGCCATAGGTTAATAAAGAAGATAATTGACCAACGGATAATGCTCCCCATTCAATAATCGTTTTGCCAGGATTTTCAGGATCAGGAATTGGATTTGCTGTTTTAAAAATTAAAGCAGCACCGAAAGTACAAACTAAAATGTTAGATAAATGAATAGAGAAGTTCATTAAAGGGTTATTGAACGCTAAGATACGTTCTGCTTTGATGAATTCATTTGCCATATTGGTACTTGCACGATTGAATTTCTCTTGTTCAAAGTCTTCACGAACATAGGATTTCACGACCCGAATACCAGAAACATTTTCTTGAATAGATTCATTTAAGGCATCGTATTGTTTAAAGACTCTTTTAAAAATTGGCATAGCAAGTTTAATGATTAATAAAAGACCAAAAGCTACAAATGGAATAATGCAAACGAAGATCCAAGCCATATTTCCACCGATTATAAAGGCCATAATTGCGGAGAATATAAACATTAAAGGAGCTCGCACTACGATTCGCGTACACATTTGGAAAGCTTGCTGAGTATCGGTGACGTCAATTGTCATACGAGTAACTAAAGAAGAGTTAGAGAATTTATCGATATTTTCGAAAGAGAATGATTGAATTTTCTTAAATAAATCACTTCTTAAGTTTTTCGCTAATCCTGTGGATGCGATTGCGGCTGTTCTACCACCTAAAATACCACAAGTTAAAGATAAAGCCGCCATTAATACCAAAGCAACAATATACATCCATAGTTCTTTTACATCTGAAACTACTTCGATTTTATCAACGAATTTAGACATAACTAATGGTAAAGCACATTCCATGGCCGCTTCACCCACCATAAATAAAGGTGTTAATAAAGCAGGGACTTTATACTCTCGGACACTTTTTAAAATTAGTTTAATTTTTTTCCACATAATATATATCACCTCTCGTCATTTTTATTTAGAGCGTCGCTCTTAATTAAAAGTCTTAACATCACTTTTTTTCTTGGACATTGAAACGGAATCACTTCATTATGAAGTCTTTCATATAATATGCCTTTTAAAAAGGAAAGAAAAAGTAAAACCATTTCATGAGGAGAACCTTCTAAGAAAGTTCCTTCTTCTTGACCTTCTTTTATAATTTCCTTTAATCGATAATAAAGTGAATGTTTGGAAGAACATTTTTTTAAAGGTAAGGTTCTTTGAAAAGGATTCGTTAAAAAGATATAAAAATAGCAACAGTTAATTTCATCATCCTTCAAAAGTTTATGAACATGAGAAACAAAAGATTGCATTTTTTCTATCGGCTTTTCTCCTTGAAACCATTCTGTTGGGTAGTTAATTCTTCCTGAAGCAAATGCTTCATCAATCATCGTATTAAAACATTCGAGCTTTGAAGGGAAATAGTGATAAAAAAGCCCATGAGAACATCCACAAGCTTTGGTTATATCATCAATTTTCACAGCGTCATAGCCTTGTATTGTAAAAAGCGGTAAAGCGGCAAGTAAAATATTGTTTCTTCTTGTGTCCTTAACTAAGGAATTTGAAGTGTTTTCCATTTCATCACCCCCATTGACTTTTCAGTCAACTAGCATATTTTAGTATTCATTGTTTTATATGTCAATATACATTGACAATAAAATAAAAAAAAGAACGCGAAATTATCGCGCTCTTTGAAGTTTAAAAATCTTATGCAGCGGTTTCTTCTGTGAAGTCAGCAAGATTTGGCTTACTGAATTTAGCATCGTTTAAATGAACATTCATTTTGCTGCTTGCAGTAATGGTCACTCCACCATCTCCAGCTTTTATACTAGCTTTAACTTCACTCTCTAAAGAAGAGATAATGTAGTTATCAAATTGAACTTTTATTAAAGAATTACCTTTGGTGGAAACTTTAGAGCCTTGAAGTTCTACGCTGGTGTTAATAGAAGCTTTTTGTGTAATGCCTAAGTTTCCATCTCCAGTAGAAGTATAAGTTACAGAAGGAGTGCCAAAGTCAATTTCTTGACCTGCAACTTTTGTTTTTGCTTCTTCATATTGATCTAAGTTTAAGTAAGCTTTCCCAGATAAAATATTATAAACTTCATTTAAAGATTTTCCTAATGCTTCAGCAAAGTTAAAATCATTAATTTCAACAGTGATTTTTGTATAAGTTTTTTCATCATCAAGTTCGGAAACAGTGTAGAAGGTGTTGTCTTCAAGATACATCCACACTTTTACCTCAGCATCTTCTTCAAAGCCTACCATTTTAGAAGACATATAGAATTGGAAGTTTTCTAAATCAACGCTGATGAGTGAAGTGAGAGAACTAGATTCTGTATCTGAAGCGCTTCCACTCTTTTTATTCATTTCCATAGAAATATCTTCATCAATATAGAATTTCTTTGGAAGCTCGAATTCTTTTGATTCTTGGACTTCAGTAATTTTTTGTGCTCTTTGTTTAGCAACTTCAGGTTTAACTGTTTGACCACCGCAACTAGCAAGTCCTAAAATTGTGATAACAGGTAAAAGCATTTTCTTTGTAATTTTTTTCATTTTTCATTTCCCCTTTTCATATCAATTGTATGATTAAATTACAATAACCATTATAGCAAACTCATAAAAAATTATTAATAGATATAGAAGAAAAAAATAAAAAAATTTTAGACAAAGCAGCAGAAGTGTAACAAAAAACAATTTTTTTGAATTGAGCGCACGCTTTACTAGTGCGTATAGAACGCAACTTCCTAAAAAGTAAAAACAAAATAAATTAGGTAAAAAGAAAAGCACCACCATAAAGGGTGCTTCCTTATAAATATCGGTAGATTTATTTGAATAATTCAATCAATATAATTAAATCTCTAATTTACGCTTGTTAAAGAAATAATAACCAATAATTGATATGAATCCTAGAGCTACTACTAAAATCACAAAAGATACGTTGTTATTTGTAATATTTGCAGAGTTAAATTTAGCAGATTGACTTTCAAGCTTTGCTTTTTGTGCCATTGCCGCTAAATAGTTTACGCGATCACCAATAGTGGTTTCGTTTTCCTCATCAATAATTTCATTTTCATAACCACTAGCTAGGATTTGATATTCTAAATAATTAGCAGATTTATCACACCAGTAACCTGCTTCACGATTTTTGAAGTAAGTAATAACAGCATTCTTTCTTTGTTCTTCAGTAATGCCTTCTGTTTTAAAGGTAATGGTATCTGTTTCTAAAGTTAAGATAGAAACACCAGTTTCGGTAGCGGTAGCTTCGACATCGAAACCTAAATATGGAACGCCTTCTTCCGTAGCGTTATGAGCAGGTAACTTAAGTGTTTCTCCTTTAATATGGGCTTGAATGGTCTTAGGGAAGAATGAACAATCAAATAATTCGCCAGATTGAGAATAAGGTTTATATGTACCTGAAATATAATCATCTAAATAAATAATTTTTGTAAAAGTATTAGCAATTTTGATTTGCATTCTATCATAGGATTTAGATGCATCAATGGTAAATTTATAGAAATAATCGGTGATTTTAATAGTGTCCACTGGGACATTATCAATATCAGTTGCGTTTGGATTATCAAACTTAGAAGACCATCGGTGAATAGCGATACCATTTTCAACCCAACGGCTATCATTAAAGGTAACATAGATTTCAAAGTCTTCAGCTTCTTCGTATTTTGCATATAAATTTAAAGAATCTTCAGCGGTGCCACCCGTATAAAGAGTTTCAAAAATTGGATCTAAATACCAACCTACAAGTCGATAGCCTTCTTTTTCAAAGAATGTAGGTTGAAACAGATTGTTTTTTAATACTTTTCTTTTTCCTAATAACTTTTTTCCATCGTAGTAATTAATCGTTGCATACTCAGGAGCAATGAGATTGTAGGTCTTGTTTTCATTTTGCGTTCCAACAAGTATTACATCTTGATCAAGCACCGTATTTGCATCAAATAGAACTGACTGAATAGCAGTCGCTTGGTCAGCAGTGCCATCATTAATAACAATTAGGTCATAGCCATAAGAAACATCAATAGGAATTTCATAATAACCATTTTCATTTTTAGTTAAGGCTTCTCCAGGCCATGCAGTTTTTTCTTGATCATCATATTGACATTTAAAATAAATATAAGGTTTGTTACCAAAAATAGAACCACTGTCATTTAAATAGAAAGTATAATCCGTAGAGTAATCGAATAACCCATAAAGCTTAAGAGCATCTTCTCCTTCTTCAAGAAGAGTACCTTTTACAAAAGGTGTGGTAAAAGTATCATCAGTATACCAGCCATCAAAACGACCAACCAAAGGATATCCTAACTTAACCCATGCATTTTCATCAAAGTGGAAAAAGGGAAGATCAACAGGTTCCCCTACAACTTCAGAATATGAGTGATAAAGGCATTCATAGTTTCCATATTTTTCATACATTTCTTTAAATTGAGGAATATAATAATTGACTGTACGATTAGTAACTTGCTTAGCATTTAATGCATTTTTATGTAGAAAAGTAGTCTCATCTTTTAAAACTGGAGTAGTTTCTTCACTACCATAAGCTTTTACATGCACATTTTTTTGAATAGAACTGCCTAATAAAGTTAATGTGGCAAAAGTCATTAAGGCGATTTTTGTGTAATTTTTCATTATTTTTGACCTCCTATGCATCACGCTAAAAAAGCGTGTAAGTTAATAATATATGGAACTATGTCATTTTTCAACTAAAATGTAAAAAAATTCATTAATGGTTAATTTATTGTTTAAAGCTCTTAAGAAAAAATCAATGTGTTTTAGCTATTTAATAGCAATATATAAAGAAAAAGATTGCATTCTTCTTTTAGCGGATTAAAATGAATAGTTGATTGAAAGAGGAGAGAAGTATGCTAGCAATAACGTTATCTTGTATTGTCTTTATAATTATGATTTTAGCCATCTTATTCTTCCCCTCTATTCAGATAAAAAGGGTAAAGATATCAACGTATTGGATAATTCCTTTTGTTGGTGCGTTGATTCTAATTATATTTAAACAAGTCAATATAAAAGAAGTGATTGAAACTAGTTTTCATTCTTCAAGTATGAATCCTTTTAAGATACTTCTATTATTTTTATCAATGACATTATTGTCGATTTTCCTTGATGAAGTTGGTTTTTTTCGTTATTTAGCTTTTCGCTTATTAAAAAATGCGACACAAAATCAAATTCAGCTTTTTATTATTTTATATATCGTTGTTTCTTTTTTAACGGTGTTTACTTCGAATGATATTATCATTTTGACTTTTACACCTTTTATTTGCTATTTTTCAAAGCATGCGCATATTGATCCAATTCCCTATTTAATTTCGGAATTTGTAGCCGCTAATACAATGAGCATGATGTTAATGATTGGAAATCCAACGAACATTTATATAGCAACTTCTTATGGCATTAACTTTATGGAATATTTAAAAGTTATGGCACTTCCAACGATAAGCGCTTCAGTTGTGGCATTTTTAATTTTATTTATATTGTTTTATAAAAAATTAAAAGTAAAAGCGAAAATAGAGATTGATGAAGTAAAAATAGAAAAGAAAGCCTTTATGATAAATGGACTCCTTCATTTATGTGCTTGTACAATATTATTAACAATAGCGGCTTATATTCATATTGAAATGTGGCTCATTAGTGCGCTTTCTGCCTGCTCTTTAATGATAAGTACACTTATCATTTCATGGATAAAGAAAGATAAATCACATGAATTATTACTCGCTATCAAAAGACTTCCTTGGGAACTGATTCCGTTTTTGCTTTCCATGTTTATTATTGTTTTTTCACTCAAACAAAGTGGCTTTACGAATACAATTTATCAATTATTCAATAAAGGAAATCCTTTATTTCTTTATGGATACTCTTCTTTTTTCTTAGCGAATATCATGAACAACATTCCGATGAGTGTATTTTATTGCTCCGTGATGGAATCATTAGAAGGAGCAAGTTTAAATCAAGCTATATTTGCGACGATTATGGGCTCTAATTTAGGTGCTTATTTAACACCGATTGGTGCATTAGCAGGCATTATGTTTTCTAATCTACTAAAAAAACATGAAGTGAAGTTTTCTTTCCTTCAATTCATGGGTTATGGCATTTTAATTTCAATTCCTACTATTTCTGTAGGGTTATTGATATTGAGCTTTATTCTTTAATTAGCGCATATGTTTTAAAAGCGCTTCAATTTCTTCATCCGTTAAGGAGCGATATTCTCCTTCTTTTAAGTCGCCAAGCGTTAAAGTGTCCATACGTTCACGGTGTAAATCAATGACATAATATCCTAAGGCTTCAAACATCCTTTTAATTTGGTGATATTTTCCTTCTTTTAAAATGACGTGTGCTTGGGTTTCATTAATAATCGTAAGTTGGCTAGGTAAACATTGATAGCCATCATCTAAAGTAATTCCTTTTAAAAATAATTCAGGAAGTTCTTTTTTTAATGGGTGATTCACGGTGACTAAATATTCTTTTTCCACATGGGAAACAGGGGATAACAAAAAATGCGATAATTTTCCATTATCTAAAATTAACATTAAACCCGTTGTGTCTTTATCTAAACGTCCACAAGGTGATAAATTACGATAAGGTTCATGAATTAAATCTAAAACCGTAGGCGTAAAAGCGTCTTCAGTGGCCGAAAGATATCCTTTGGGTTTATTTAAAAGAAAATAATGAAACTCTTGATAATCAATTTTTTGATGGTTAACGGTGACAGTCATTTCGATTTCATCTACTTGAAAAGCAGGTGAAGTGATGATTTTTCCATCAATTTCCACAACTTTCGATTTTAAAAGATCTTTAACTTCTTTTCGAGTGCCTAATCCTGCATGTGCTAAAAAACGATCTAATCTCATGACGCTTCCCATCCTTATAACACTATTATAAAGCAAATATGAGAATAAAAAAATAAAGATATCAAATACTAATAGCGATTAGAAAGGAGATAATTTTATGCCACATTTAAAATGTTATGAAAAAGGATGTGCTTCTAACCACTGTACACATTGTGTACTTTCAAGAATTCATGTAGGGAGTAGTGCGTTATGCGAATCGTTCTCTCAACGCACAAAAGAAAACGAGCATCAAGCGGAATTCGAATTTGAATTCGCCCAAGATTTAGAAATGGCAACGCGTTTAGATGGTCATAATGTTCATTGTGATAATCGCATGTGCCGTTTTCAAGAATCAGGTGCATGTCATCATGAACATGTCCGTATTGAAGGCGTCCCACAAGGACCAATATGCGCTAGTTTTCTTCCGCGGTAACTTTTAGATAAATTTGGGCAGAAATCGTTCCAATTAAGCCGATAATAGGAAGGAAAACCATGGTAATCAAACGGAACGTTAATTCAGGATGATTACCGGGATTAGCGCCATCTTGATAACCGGAGAAAGAAGAAATTAACATTAAAAGAAGAGCGGCAATAATTAAAGAAAGTCTTCTAGCAAAGCTGGAAATAGACATTAATACAGCTTCTCTTCGCACATGATATTTTTGATAATCTCGATCAATAATTTCCGCCATCATTAAATCAGGCGTAATTAAAATTCCTCCTAAACAAGGAGCGGCAAGCAAAACGGCAATCAAAGTTGTCCAAAAGTTAAAAGCAGAAGCTAAAACAAAAATAACAAGAGGAAGTAAACGGAAAGACCATAGGTAAGCATATCTATGGCCTTTTTTCTTAATTACACGGGTCCAGCCTTTTAAAGAAAAGAATAATAAAACGAAAGCAACACCAGTTACAATGGATTGTTGGATGCCATTAATTTTTAAAGTGTATTTCATTAGAAATGGCAGAATGGTGACGAGTGTCCCTAAAATAATTAAGAAGGAAGCATTGGACAAAAGATACCATATAAAACCTTTGTTTTTAAAAGCCGCTTTCCAAGTAGAAGCAAAAGAAAATTTTTGTTTTGTCCCAATATCACGATTGGTGGGTTCGCTAACATTCATTAAAGAAACCATAATGATTAAAATCGAGATGGCACTAAAAATAGCGCATGTAGTTAAATAACCTAATTTTTCTTTTAATATTGGAGCGGATAAAAAAACAATTCCCGTTCCTAATATTTCAAAAATATGTTTGTAAGACGATGCAGAAGTTCTTTCTTCTTCACTTAAAAAGATGGCAGGATACAAAGCATTATAATTTACATACATTAAAGAAGAGAAATTATCAAACATCGTTGTGATAAAAATATAATATAAAAAGAATTGGGTAGAAGAAAGATTCATTTCGCTATCCACTGCGAAGGTAAATAAAAAAGAAACGCAAAATAAAGGGAGCCCAAAAACGAGCCAAGTTTTTCTTTTTCCTGTTTTAAAAGCAAACTTATCGGATAAATAACCGAAGAAAAGATCATTTAAACCATCAAAGCAAAGAAAAATAACTTTGGCTAAACTTGCTTGTTGTAGTGTAATTAATGCTGCTTCATCTACATAATAAGAATAATTATAACTAGAAAACATTTGGTTGATTAAAGTTAGACCTAAAAGAATGCATGCGTAGAAGATAATTTTTTTCTTGTTCATAGGGCCTCCTTTTATATCTATCTATGTTATAATATGCTCATATTAAGGGGATATAGTCGTGAAATTAATTGTTGGTTTAGGAAATCCGGGAAAAGAATATGAAAAAACAAGACATAACATGGGCTTTATGGCGCTTGATGCCTTTGCTGATGTTATGCAAGTGGATATCGATAAAGAATCTTTTCATGGAATATATGGTCGTCTACGCTTAGAAGATGAAGATTGGCTTTTATTAAAGCCATTAACCTTTATGAATCTTTCGGGTCAATCGGTAAGAGAAATTGCTGATTATTTTAAAATCAATGTGAATGATATTGTGGTTATCTATGATGAAATGGCCCTTCCACCAGGAAAAATTCGTTTACGTGAAAAAGGATCTAGTGGTGGACATAAAGGAATGCAAAGTATTATTGACCATTTTAAAAATGACCAAATTAAAAGAATTCGTATAGGGATTGGCGAACCAACCTATAATGTAGTTGATTATGTTTTAGGAAAACCAAGTCCTGAAGATCAAAAAGAAATCGATCAAGCGATACAGAAAACTGTAGAAGCTTTAAAGATGATTGTACGTCAAGATTTTAAGCACGCGATGTCGAAATATAACTAGGAAGTGAGAACTTGAAAGCCTTATTTCAAATACTAGAAAAAAGTCAAGCCGTAGGGTCCCTTTTATCGAAAAAGGGATTTTTTGCGGTGGATGATACATTAGGTGTGAGCTTATTAGTGGCTACAGCGTATCAACATCAAAAAGAAGGGTATAACATTGTAGCTTCTAATCTTTATCATGCTCAAAAAATATATGATTTACTTTCTAATTTTGTAGGAGAAGAAAATTGTTTATTTTTCCCCGTGGATGAAATGCTACGGGTAGAAGCTGTTTCCGCTTCGAAAGAAATGCTTGCGCAGCGACTTTACGTTATGAACGAATTATTAAAAAATCCTAAAAAGATTTTAATTACTCACGTTGCAGCAGCGACTCGCTATGTGCCTAAAAAAGAACTTTATGAAGAAAGTTGCTTGCATTTTCAAGTAGGTAATCATGTTTCTTTAGAAGAAATTCGGTTAAAACTCATTCATATGGGATATGAAAAAGTAAATAAAATTGATCAAAGTTTACAATTCGCCATTCGTGGTGACATTTTAGATATTTTTAGTGTGAACATGGATTTACCTTTGCGTATTGAATTTTTTGATGATGAAATTGAAAGCATTCGTTTATTTGATATCCCTACTCAATGCTCCAAAGAAACAAGAGACAGTGTCGATGTTTTACCTGCTTCTGATTTACTTTTTAACGAAGAAGAAAAAGAGCAAATTAAAACTAAATTATTAGAACGACTTACTTTAGATCAAGCATCTCTAGATGAAGAAAAACAACTACTTTTAAAACAAAAAGTGGAATTAGATATGGATAATTTATCTTATAACGTTGTTAAATCAACGCTTTATCCTTATTATGGTTATTTACAAAACGAACATTATTCCATTTTAGATTACGCTTCAAGTAGTGTGACTTTAATTGTAGATGAAAGAGCGTGTGTCCAATCTTCTAATACATTATTAGAAGAAGAAGCTCATTATTTTATAGAAGCTTATGAAGAAGGAAGAAGTCTAAGAAAATTAAGCATGTATCAAGATTTTTCTCGCCTTCTTACCCATTATCATTATTTAAAAACATCATCCTTAGTGGAAAGTGATGAGCAAATTTCTTTCTCTTTACGTCCCATTTTAGCAGGAGAAGGAACCTTTAAAGGGGCAAGACTATTAATTGAATCCTATTTAAAAACCGTAAAGAAAATTTTAATCGTACTTTCTAGCGCTCAACAAAAAGAAGCGATTTCTGATGTGTTAAATGAAATGAATGTACCTTTTGATGTTTTAGATGATGATGGCTCTTTACCAAAAGAACAAGTGGGTATTCTATTAGGGAATATGGAAAGTGGCTTTGAATTAGTAGAAGAAAGTATTGCGGTGCTAACAAGCCATGAATTGTTTGGCTATCGTAATCATGTGTCTCGTTTTTTAAGTCGTTATAAAGAAGCAACGATTTTAAAATCGTATGAAGAATTAGAAGTGGGCGATTATGTTGTTCATGAACAAAATGGTATTGGCCAATTTTTAGGTATTCGCACTTTATTAGTGGATGGAATTCACCGTGATTATCTTCATATTGCCTATGCTGGAACGGATGTTTTATATGTTCCTTTAGAGCAGTTTAAATTAGTAAGAAAATATGTGGGTAAAGATGGTGCGCGTCCAAAACTCAATCGTCTTGGTTCAACCGAATGGGAAAAGACCAAAAGGCGAATTAAAGAACGCGTAAATGATATGGCGGAAAGATTAATTCTTCTTTATGCCAAACGTCTTGAAGTACAAGGCTTTGCTTTTAAAGAGGATGATGAATTTCAAAAAGCTTTTGAAAGTCAATTTCCTTTTGAATTAACCATAGATCAAGAAAGATCATTAAAAGAAATTAAAGAAGATATGGAAAAGCCTATTCCAATGGACCGCTTATTATGTGGAGACGTTGGCTTTGGTAAAACAGAAATTGCTTTTCGTGCCGCTTTTAAAGCAATATTAAGTGGAAAACAGGTAGGATTACTTTGTCCCACCACTCTTTTAGCAAGACAACATTATGAAAGAGCGTTAGATCGTTTTAGCATGTTTGGTGTAAAGATAGCCATTCTTTCTCGTTTAGTGCCAGAATCGACACAAAAACAATACTTAAAACAAATTGAAGAAGGAAAAATTCATCTTATCATTGGTACCCATCGCTTACTTTCAAAAGAAATTAAATTCCATGATTTAGGCCTTTTAATCGTTGATGAAGAACAACGTTTTGGTGTGGAACAAAAAGAAAGAATTAAAGAATTAAAAAGTAACGTCGATGTTTTAACCTTAACGGCAACTCCAATTCCTAGAACCTTACAAATGTCTCTAGTCGGCATTCGTCAATTATCACAACTCAATAGTGCCCCTACGAATCGTATGCCGATTCAAACCTATGTTGTACCATTTAAAGTGAGCATGATTCGCGAATTAATGGAAAGAGAATTAGCAAGAAAAGGACAAGTGTTCTATCTTCATAATCAAGTTTCTACTATTTATAGTACGGCTAGAAAAATTCAAGAGATGATTCCAGATGCGCATATTGGGGTAGTTCATGGACAAATGGATCGAGAAATGATTGAAGATGTCATGACCCATTTTTATCATGGTGAATTGGATATTTTAGTTTGTACTTCCATTATTGAAACGGGGATTGATATTGCGAATGCGAATATGATTTTAATTGAAGACGCCGATCATTTTGGTTTATCACAACTTTATCAAATTAAAGGTCGAGTGGGTAGAGGAAATCGTATTGCTTACGCCTATTTAATGTATAAACCTAATAAATCACTATCAGAAGTGGCTCAAAAGCGTCTAAAAGCCATTCAAGACTTTACCGAACTGGGAAGCGGATATCGTATTGCCCAACGTGATTTAATGATTCGTGGAGCGGGCGATATTTTAGGAGCAGAACAAGCGGGCTTTATTGATTCGGTTGGTATGGATATGTATATCCAATTATTAAATGAAGTTTTAGAAGAAAAGAAAACGAGGAAAAAACAAGAAGAAACAAAAGCCAAAAAAGCTTTAACCATCGATGCTTATATTCCTTCTCAATACGCGAACGAAAGCGATAAAATTGAAATGTATCAAGAAATTGAAGGCGCAAAAACCAAAGAAGAATTAGAAGCCATCGAAAAAAGAATCGCGGATATCTTTGGTAAAGTACCTTTAGAAGTCCGCCGATTATTCTTAAAGAAACGCATTGATTTCTATTTAGAAACACCGACATTTGATGATTTACAAGAATATGCCGACTATGTGGATATTGTATTAAATGCGGAACTTAGTAACCGAAATGGTATTGGTATTATTTTATTTCAAGAACTGACTCCATTTTTAAGTTTAATCAAAGTAACTATTGTGAAAAAGCAAATTAAAATTCGTTTAACGAAAAAAGAAGATTGGCCAACAACGCTCGTTAAATTGATGGAAAAAATAGAAGAAATTGCCCATCGTTTTCATGATTAACAAAAAATTGTCACATACTACTATTTGAGGTGTTAACATGAATCAAATAGGTGCAGTAAGAAGAATTGATGAATTAGGAAGAATTGTCATTCCTAAAGGTATTCGGAATCGTTTACGAATTAATGAAGGCGATCGCTTAGAGATTGCTATCAGTGAAACCGGAAAAATTGAAATACAAAAGTATAATGCTTTTGTCGGTAATTACGATATGATTACCAATATTGTTTTTACCTTAGCGAAAGAGCTTCATCATCCCGCTATAATCATTTGTGATGGAAAGATTTTAACGAAAAGCGATAATGTTCCGGATGAAATTCATGAAGGAATTCCCATTGAAAAAAATATCAATGACCGTTTATATGAACGTAAGAACTTTTCTTTAACCGATGAAACAATTTTGCCTTATGGAGAACATCATTCTTTTTCCGTTTTCCCTATTGCGTATAATAGTGAGATATTAGGCGGATTATTAATTCTTCATGAAAATCCATTAAATGAAGATAACATAAAAATGATTCAAGCCTTTCGAAATCTTTTAACGATGATTTTAAAAGTATGATACAATAAGAATAGGTGAGAAACATGCGATTAGATAAATATCTTAAAGTAACAAGATTAATTAAAAGAAGAACCATAGCGAAAGAAGTTATTGATCAAGATGTGGTTTATGTAAATGATCGAATAGCGAAACCTTCTAAAGAAATTCAAGAAGGCGATATCATTCGCCTTATTCTAGGAAAGAAAGAACTGACCATTCGAGTAACGAGTTTACCAGCTACGGCTTTAAAAAAAGATACCAAAGAAATGTATGAAGTCCTATCTTTAAAAGTGCTAAATCCTTCCCAACCTTCATAAGGTGAAGTGGGGAGGTTTTTTTATGGAAGAAAAAAATAGTGTCGTCACGATAAAAAACCGAGAAGGTGTAGAATTAACAGGCGTTGTTAAACTCGATAGTTTTACGCACGTCGAATTTTTAGTACAAACAGAACTCGGTTATTTGCATATTAAAGGAAGTAACTTAAGTTTAGGCTTGATGGATATGGAAAAAAAGACATTAACCATTCAAGGCACGATTGATAGTGTGGCTTATGTGGGAAAATCTAAAGAAGTGGCGAAAGAAAGTTTCTTTAAGAAAATCTTTAAATAATGACTTTGTTTACGCAAATACAAGTGTTTATAGGTACTGTAGCGCTTAGCATGCTTTATTTATTTTTCTATAGTGTCTATAATCGATTGTTTTATCATTGGCAAGGCAAAATCATTCGTTATCTTCTTGATATCATTTTCTTTTCCGCTTGTGCTTATTTCTATTTTCTTTTTTTAGTTCATTATGCCAAAGGTCAATTGAACCTTCATTATCTTTTAGCAGGACTTCTGGGACTATTTTTCTATCAAAAATTTTATGCAAAATGGATCAACTTATGGCTAGAAAAGAAGATGAAATGGTTAGATATAAAAATTGGTCAACCACTTTCTCGAACAATTTCTAAATTTCGTGCTATAATGAAAAAAAAGAAAAGAGGGATGGTTCATGAAAGAAGAAAAAAAGAGACATCGCATCATTAGTTATTGCCTTTTTGGTCTTTTTATTCTTTCTTTAGTGACGATTTTTTTGACTTCTTTTCAATTGGTGAAAAACTATCGTTATCATCAACAACTAGAACGATTAATTGAAAACATGGAAAAAGATTATCAGAATCCATCGAAAGATGATAATGGTTATTATATTGAATTTGATGAAGATGAAAATGTAGAAGTGGAAAAAGGACAACCACTCATTTATTGGTAAAAGATAAGACAAGAAGCGACATCGTTCGCTTCTTTTTTCTTCTACAATCAAACTGGGTGATTTTTATGGAAATAGTAGAAAGAAAAAAACAAAAAACGAGTGTAGTTTTATTCAATTATCGTTCTTCATTTTTGCTTTTAACTCTGGGTATAATGAGCGTCCTTTTAGAAAAGGCTTTTTTATTTAACCCGCTGATCCTTGTTGTTTTATACTTAAGTATTGAAAAGTCTTTGGTTCAATATTTGTTTTCTTTTACGACGATGTCACTGATGGCTTTTCTTATTGATCCTTCTTATGGATTAGAAATCGTATTAATTAGTTTTGTTTTATTTTTGCTTCACCAATTCTTCTTAAAAATTCATCAAAAATCTGTACAGAAACGAGTGGATTTAGTTGCTTTATGTGGATTATTAACACTTCTAATGTGCATAAAGTCTTGGTCTTTTACGCATTTAGCCCTTTGTTTAATAGCAACAGGATTATCCTATTTATGGACAGTAGAACTCAATCAATTACAAAAAGCAATAGAGGATGAAACACAGACGGTAAAAGATGTAACGTTATGGCTTGCAGGTCTTTTTGGTTTTACATTATCGATGGTTCATCCGATTTTAGGGTTCGTTTTTATACGGTTATTATTACTATGCATTCCCAAAGATAAAAAGATGTTACTGATTAGCTTAGCCACGAGTAGTGCATTGATGATTTTATTTATTTATCAATATCCTTTAACTTACGCATTGATGGTGATTGGTCCTAGTTTTGTAGCGGCTTTGTTTGAAAAAAAGCAAAAAATCATTGCTTTTTTAATCGCCCATCTTCTCGTTTTTTTGGCATTAGATCCTTTGTTTTACACCAATGGTATTTTTTATCAAGGTATTGCTACAAGTATCGTTTATTTAATGTTTTCTTTTAAAATTACTCCTTGGATGGACGAATTTGTTTATCGAGAACGAACTTTACAAAATCAAGAAAATAAAAATCAATATATTCAAACACAACAATCCATTTCTTATCTTTATGATTTTATTTCCGCTATGGACTTTGAATTAGGAAAGCAAGAGAAAACCCCGGTTCAAAAAGCGAGACTACGTGTCTATAAAAGTGTATGTGCAAAGTGTAGTCACTTACTTTATTGCCCATTAACGAAAGATTTAGAAACAATGGTAAAAGGTAAACTTACTCCATCACTAAGAAAGAGCATTAATCGCGATTGCATCACACCATATAAACTCACTTTATCCATACAACAATCCTCCGCTATCTTTTTAAATGAAGAAAACTATTATCAAGAGTGTTTGCGTCGTAAAGAAGCTATTATCGAATTAATTGAGAGTTTAAGAGAACCTTTAAAAGAAATAAAAAGTTTGCCGAATCAAAAGGATTATCAAAGAGAGAAGCTACTAGCGCATTTAGAAATTTCAGGTATTCCTCTTGAAGATTTCTATTATCAAAAAGAAAAATGGATTTTTATGGTAAAAGAAGAATTGAGTCCTGAACAAGAAAATGATATTCTTGAGCTTTTAAAACAAATCAAAAAAGAACGTTATGCTTTAGTTAAAAAAGAGCGAATTCTTTTTTCGTCTCATCATCGCTATGTTTTTGAAAAAGAACCCATGCATCAAATTTCTTATCTCACTTATCAAAAAGGATGTAATCCAAATGCCAATGGAGATCAATTAAAAATTTTACAAAAGGATACCCAGTTTATTGCGCTTTTATGCGATGGTATGGGACATGATGAAAGAGCAGAAAGAACAGCAAAATCATTATTAAATTCCTTTTTAGCGCTTTATCAACATTCCACAAATGTGCAAAAGAATCTAGATCAACTGAATCGACTTTTCCGCATTAGTCTAGATGGCGACAATTATTCAACCTTTGATTTCTTTCACATTGATTTACAGTCACTAGAACTCACGAATTATAAAGGAGGTTCTTGTCCAACCTTTATGATTCGTGATGGAAAATTGCTTGTGCTTCCTAATGGTGGTCTCCCCATTGGCTTATTAGATGAAGTGGAAGTGGAAAGTAAAAGAGTGCAACTTGAAAAAAACGATATCCTTTTGATTACCAGTGATGGAATCAGTCAATTTATTCAAGATCAAGATCCTATTATTTTTCAAAAAATAGAGAATAAAAATGAATTTTTCCGTAGTCTTTTCCAACTTTCCATCTCTTCAATGAAACATTTTGATGACGCCACTATGATAGTTTGTGAAATTCTATGATAAAATAATAATGGTGATGTAAATGGAAAGCAAAAAATCTTCACATCCTTACCTTGTCGCTGTTTCTTTTGGCCCTGATTCCATGGCTCTTTTAAATATGCTCATTCAACAGGAAAAAAACTTAGTGGTTTGCCATGTGAACTATCATAAGCGTAAAGAAAGCGATGAAGAAGAAAGAAAACTAAAAGCTTTTTGTAATGAGAGAAATATTCCCATTCATGTTTTAGAAGCGGGACATCCTTTAGAGCATATGAATTTTCAAGCTTGGGCTCGTGATATCCGTTACCGCTTTTTTGCTTCTATTTATGAAAAATACCAGGCACAAGGTTTATTTGTAGCCCATCATGCGGATGATGATGTGGAGACTTTTTTCATGCAAAAGAAAAAACTTTTACGCGTTTATGGTATTCAAGAAGAAAGAATGCTTTATGGTATGCGGGTCATTCGTCCTCTTTTGAGTTATCGAAAAAGAGATTTATATCATTACTGTATAGAACATCACATTCCTTTTTCGATTGATTCTTCAAATTTAGAAAATGATTACGAACGCAATCGCATTCGTCATTCCATCGTGGAACAACTTTCTGATGAAGAGGTTCATCAATACCAAGAAGAAAAAAGAAAATTAAATAAAAAAAGAGCAGAACAATTTTTAACAATTGAAGAAGTATATCAAGATAATAGCATCAATATCAGTGCTTTTTTAAAATTAGATAAAGAATGTCAATCACTCTGCTTACATGATTTTATTTATCGCTATCTTCCTCAATATTCGTTTAGTAAATATAAAGGCGAATTAATTTTAGAGGCTATTTATTCTAAAAAGCCAAATTGGAGAATGGTCTTAGAAAAGCCATATTCTTTGGTTAAAGCCTATGAAGTAATTTATATGCAACAAGAAGTAGAAATTTCTGATTATGCTTATGTTTTAAAAGAGCCAGGAGTTCTAGATACACCTTATTTTTCATTAGATTTTAGAGGTGATACTTCCAATCGTAATGTAAAAGAGGAAGATTATCCTTTAACCATTCGTAATTTCCATGTTGGCGATTTTTATTGGATTCAAGATAAGAAAAAAATGGTAAATCGTTTGTTTTTAGATTGGAAAATGCCCATAGATTTACGAAAAATATGGCCAGTAATTGTAAATGCAAAGGGTGAAATTATTTATATTCCTCGTTATCGCTATGCCTATCGAATTAAACCGCAAGACAATTTTATTGTCAAAAGTAAATTAGGCATTTGATTTTGGAAGTTTTTTCGTTGAATATTTAGTAAATTAATGTATAATACTTAATACTAGGAATGTTATTCTGATTACAACTTTTGTAAACAAAAGTTTAATAGATACAATTAGAAAGGGAGGTAAAAATGATGAATGAACAAAGAAAGAAAAGTGCTTTATCTTTTATTTGGCCTTATCTCATTATGCTTATTTTAGTTGGTAGTTTTGTTTGGATTACCTTTGGATCATCGGGTAATAAAACAGAGTCTACTGATTTAACACAAATCGCTAATATTCTTTATAACGAAGAAGTGTTAAAAGTAACGGTAACCAAAAAACAAACCGTAGCGATTATTTCCGGTACTTATGTTAAGACCAACGAAGAAACTGGAAAAAACATTAAAACTGATTTTTATCGTCAAGCCGATTTAGATACCTTTAACACAGTGAAATTCCCAGTGGATTCAAACCACGATGGAGTTGTCGATGATGCTGATGAAAAGTATTATATTATGGAAATCCTTGAAACGAGTGTCCGCTTAGATGAAGATGGAAATAATTACTATGTAAGTGGTGTTAACTATAAATTAAATAACGCTTTTGAAACCAATTGGTTTTTAGAAATGTTACCAACGATTTTAATTATCGGTGGCGGTATTGTTCTAACCTTTGTCGTTTTCTCTCGATTAAATGCCTCTATGAATAGCTCCAATAATAAAGCGATGGAATTTAATCGTTCTCGTGCTAGAAGAGAAGATACATCTAAAGTGAAGTTTGATGATGTAGCTGGTGAAGATGAAGAAAAAGCTGAATTAATCGAAATGGTGGATTACTTAAAAAATCCAAAGAAATATTCAAAGTTTGGTGCTAAATTGCCTAAAGGTGTCTTGTTAGTTGGGCCACCAGGAACAGGTAAAACTTTATTAGCGAAAGCTGTAGCGGGTGAAGCGGGCGTTCCGTTCTATTCCATTTCCGGTTCTGACTTCGTTGAAATGTTTGTCGGTGTTGGTGCTGGACGTGTGAGAGATATGTTCAAAAAAGCCAAACAAACCGCTCCTTGCTTAATTTTCATTGATGAAATCGACGCAGTCGGTCGTCAAAGAGGCGCTGGTATGGGTGGCGGAAACGATGAAAGAGAACAAACATTGAACCAATTATTAGTCGAAATGGATGGCTTCTCTGATAATGCTGGTATTATCGTTATGGCGGCTACTAACCGTGATGACGTATTAGATCCTGCTTTATTAAGAGCGGGTCGTTTTGATCGAAAGATTACCGTTGATTTACCCGATAGTAAAGGAAGAGCCGCTATTTTACGTGTTCACGCTCGTAATAAAATCATCGACCCAAGTGTGGACTTTGATTTAATTGCCCATCGTACAACCGGTTTCTCTGGCGCTGACTTAGAAACGATTTTAAATGATGCGGCTATTTTAGCGGTTCGTGGTAATAAAGAAAAAGTTACCATGGCTGAAATTGATGAAGCTATCGATCGTCGTATTGGTGGACCAGCGAAAACTTCTAAAGGTATGACGGCAAAAGAAAGAAAACAAGTCGCCTATCACGAAGCAGGTCACGCAGTCATTGGTTTATTTATGCCATACTCCGATAAAGTACAAAAGATTACGATTATTCCTCGTGGAAGAACCGGTGGCCATGTTTTAATGGGCCCAGAAGAAGATCGTTTCTTAGCTACGAAGAATGAGTTAATTGCAAGAATCGTTGGTTACTTAGGCGGAAGATCTTCAGAAGAAATCTTCTTTGAAGACGTTTCAACGGGTGCCCAAAATGATATTGAAGTTGCTACCCGTATTGCCCGTTTAATGGTCACTGAATACGGTATGTCCTCTTTAGGACCGATTCAATACGAATCCGATTCTGGCTCTGTTTTCTTAGGTAGAGATTATACTTCTTCACAAAAGAATTTCTCCACGCAAATTGCATATGAAATCGATAAAGAAGTTCGCTCCATCATTGATGATGCACATCAAAAAGCACTTTCTTTATTAGAAGAACATAAAGACGATGTGATACTCATTGCTGAAACCTTATTAGTACATGAAACCATCACTTCTGAACAAATTGCTTATCTTTTAGAACATCGTAAACTTCCGGAAGAAAACGTAAGTGCTCCTACGGAAATTGAAGTTGAACCATTAAAAGACGAAAGTGAAGGAAAAGAAGGAGAGGAGTAATCCTTTCCTTTTTTATGTAGTATAGTTATGTGGAAAATAAAAGATATTGAAGTGGATGGCATGGTCGTATTAGCGCCTATGGCAGGAATTACGAATGTTGCTTATCGCGAATTCATGAAACCTTTTGGTGTGGCCTTATCCTATACAGAAATGGTATCCGATTGTGGCTTAATTTATAACAATCAGGAAACGTATCGCTATTTAGAAATTTCGCCGAAAGAACATCCGGTTGGCATTCAATTATTTGGTGGCTCAAAAGAGACGCTTTTAGCGGCAATAGATATTATAGAAAATAGAAACATTGATTATGATTTTATTGACATTAATTTAGGTTGCCCAGTGCCTAAAGTGACCAAACAAAATGCAGGGTCTTCTTGGCTAAGGGATGAAGATGCTCTTTTTGACATGATGCAAGCGTTAGTAAGAAAGTCAAAGAAACCGATCACAGCAAAAATTCGTTTAGGTTGGGATGATGACCATATTAATTTTAAAAGCGTCATTCAAAAATTAGAAAAAGCGGGCGTTTCTATGATTGCCATTCATTCTCGTACGAAAAAAGCTATGTATACGGGAAAAGCCCATCATGAATTATTAGTGGGTTTAAAAGAAATAATGACAGTGCCTTTAGTGGTGAGCGGTGATGTATTTACTTTAGAAGATGCGATTGAAATTCAAAAATTAACACATGCGGACGCTATCATGGTGGCAAGAGGTGGATTAGGAAATCCTTTCTTAATTCGACAAATGGATCATTATTTTAAAGAAGGAGAAAAATTACCACTTCCTTCGTTAGCGGAAAATTTACAATATTTAAAAGAACATTATTTGCTTTTAAAGCAACTAAAAGGGGAAAAAGTGGCCATTCGTGAACTCCGCGGGATAGCGCCCCATTATTTAAAAGGTTATCCTTATATGAAGAATTATCGTTATCTTTTAAGTTCACAAATGGAAACGGAAGAAGATTTCTATCGCATTCTTTTAGAAGCAGAACAAAAGTGTGATTTAAGCGCAAATGAATAAGCTTTCGTGACTTCTCAAAGAAAGAAAAATAAGGTAAAATAAATTGTTGAGGTGAAAATTTTATGAGCGAAGAACAAAAATTAACAGAACAAGAAATGAATCGTAGAAACAAATTAGAAAAATATATGGAAAGAGGTATTGATCCCTTTGGTCAAGCCTATGAAAGAACCCATTTTTCCACTGAAATTCGTGCTTTAGTCGCAGGTAAAAGCCATGATGAAGTTTTAGCAATGGATTTACATGTTGCGATTGCGGGTCGTATCATGTTTATTCGTAAAATGGGAAAAGCAAGTTTCTTCTCTATTCAAGATTTAAAAGGAAAAATGCAAGTCTATATTAGCATTAATGATGTAGGTGAAGAAATGTACACCTTATTCAAAATGGCAGATGTAGGTGATATCGTGGGTGTAAAAGGAATGGTCATGTTAACGCAAACAGGAGAACCTACCGTGAAATGCTTTGAATATACCCATTTATCCAAAGCCCTTCGTCCACTTCCTGAAAAATTCCATGGATTAACGGACAAAGAAGAAAGATATCGTCGTCGTTATGTGGACTTAATTATGAACGAAGAAGCCAAACGTGTAGCCGTTATGAGACCACGCATTGTTAGAGCGATTCAAGAATATTGCGATTCTTTAGGTTTTATTGAAGTGGAAACACCAGTATTACAACCGATTCAAGGTGGAGCGACGGCACGTCCATTTAAAACTCATCATAATGCTTTAGATAAAGAATTCTATTTAAGAATCGCTACCGAATTACCTTTAAAGAGATTAATCGTTGGTGGTTTAGAAAAAGTTTATGAAATCGGTCGTTTATTCCGCAATGAAGGTATGGATTTAACCCATAACCCAGAATTTACGACGATTGAATTATATGAAGCTTATGGCGATTTATCTTCCATGATGAGAATTACGGAAGGCATGATTCGTCACACTGCTAAAAAAGTCGCAGACAAAGAAGTCTTCACCAATATTTTTGATGTTGAAGGAGAAAAGATTGATTTATCTAAACCATTTAGAGTGGTCACCATGTGCGATATGATTCTTCAAGAAACCGGTATTGATTTTAAAAAGAATCATTATACTTTAGAAGAAGCCAAAGCTTTAGCGGAAAAACATGGGGTTGCCGTAGAAAAGCACTTTACTGTTGGACATATTATCAATGCGTTCTTTGAAAAGTTCTGTGAAGAAAAATTAATTCAGCCAACCTTCTTATGCGGACACCCTGTTGAAATTTCACCACTTACCAAAATGGATCCAGAAGATCATCGCTTTGTACAAAGATTTGAACTTTATATGGGCGGACATGAATTCGCTAACGCATATACTGAATTGAATGACCCAATTGATCAAAGAAATCGTTTCTTAGAGCAATTGAAAGAAAGAGATGCGGGAAATGATGAAGCCAATGAAATGGATACCGATTTCTTAGAAGCTCTTGAATATGGTATGCCACCATGTGGCGGTGTCGGTATGGGAATTGACCGTTTAGTAATGTTATTAACCGAGCAAACTTCCATTCGTGAAGTGATCTTATTCCCATGTATGCGCGATAGAGGTATATAATAAAGGTATGGCAGAAATGCCATACTTTTTAGATAAATGATGGAGGAGAACAAAATGGAACATGTAAAAGGTGGCTTGTTTGTGGGAGAAAGAGCCTTATACCATAGTGAAAATCTTTTCTTAGAAAATGTTACTTTTGCTGATGGTGAATCTCCTTTAAAAGAAAGTTCTTTTTTGAATTTAAAAAATTGCATTTTTAAATGGAAATATCCTTTATGGTATTCTCACAATATTGAAGTAGAAAACACGACACTTTTAGAGACAGCACGCTCAGGTATTTGGTACACGACTGATATTGTGATTCGTAATTCGTTAATTGAAGCACCAAAAACCTTCCGTCATGCTTCAGGTATTTATTTAGAAAATGTATCTTTACCCAATGCTCAAGAAACATTTTGGAACTGTAAGGATATTGTTTTAAAAAATGTTAACGCTAAAGGCGATTACTTTGGTATGAATGCTGAAAATGTTTCCATTGAAAACTTTACTTTGAGTGGAAACTATGCCTTTGATGGTGGAAGAAATATTGAAATTCATAACGCAACCATGACTTCAAAAGATTCTTTTTGGAACTGTGAAAACGTAGTCGTTTATGATTCAACAATTATTGGAGAATATTTAGGATGGAATTCTAAAAATATTACGTTTATTCGTTGTACGATTGATTCAACGCAAGGCATGTGCTATATGGAAAACATCAAAATGGAAGATTGCATTTTACTGAATACCAATCTATGCTTTGAGTTCTGTAGTGGTATTGATGCCAAAATTGATTCAGATATAGATTCCGTAAAGAATCCGATTTCGGGGAAAATTGAAGCAGACCATATTCAAGAAATCATCTTAGATAAAGACTTAATTGATCCTTCTTTAACCGAAATTATAGAAAAGGAGTAAAAATATGAAGCAGTACGATTTTGACTATACCCCTTCTCGATGGAATACCTTTTCTTTAAAATGGGATATAAAACCGAATGAACTTCCAATGTGGGTAGCGGATATGGATTTTGAAACCGCTCCAGAAGTAAAAGAAGCCATGATCAAACGGGCAGAACACGGCATTTATGGTTATTCTATTATTCCAGAAGAATTCTTTTCTTCCATTCAATCATGGTGGAAAAAAAGACATCATGTCGAATGGAAACGGGAATGGATGATTTATTCTTCCGGTATTGTTGCCGCTATTTCGTCTATTGTTCGACGCTTCATAAAAAAGGGGGATTCTGTACTTATTCAATCTCCTGTATTCAATATTTTTTATAATTCAATTTTAAATAATCAAGGAACCGTTTTATCGAATGATTTAGTGTATAAAGACGGAAAATATTCCATTGATTTTATTGATTTAGAAGAAAAACTTTCTTTGGAATCTACGAAAATGATGATTTTATGTAATCCTCATAATCCCGTAGGAAAAATTTGGAGTGTAGAAGAATTAACAAGAATCGCTACACTTTGTAAAAAGTATAACGTACTTTTACTTTCGGATGAAATTCATTGTGAATTTGTACGTCCAGGACTACACTATAACTCCTTGGGATTACTTGACTCCGATTTATTGGATAACGCAATTATCTTAGTTGCGGCTTCTAAAACCTTTAATTTAGCGGGATTACAATCCGCTTGTGTAATTGTACCGAATGAGAAGATTCGTAAGATTGTAGACCGCGGATTAAATACGGATGAAGTAGCAGAACCCAATGCTTTTTCGATGATTGCGAATATTGCCGCGTTTACTTATGGAGAAAAATGGGTAGATGCACTGATTGAATATATTGATCAAAATCGGAAATACGCAACTGAATTTATTCATACCCATTTACCCCATCTTCATTTAGTGGAGCAAGAGGCCACTTATCTTTTGTGGATTGATATTTCTTATTATTCTTCTAATAGTGTTGAATTTGTAAAAGAATTACGAAAAGAAACGGGCCTTTATGTCTCTGATGGAATGGAATATGGATTAAACGGCGCGTCTTTTATCCGCGTGAATATTGCGACTTCTAAAAAGAATGTAGAAGATGGAATGCATCGTTTAGAGATGTTTATTCAAAAGAAAGAAAATAAAACGCTATGAAAAAGACTTTAGAAAGAACCGCTTTAATCTATGGTAAAGAGACTTTAGAGGCGTTAGAAAATAAAAAAGTTATGGTCGTTGGCTTAGGCGGAGTTGGAGGTTATGTAGTCGAAGCCTTAACGCGTATGGGTATTGGGCACTTTATTTTAATTGATCATGATGTAGTAAGTGAAAGCAATATCAACCGCCAACTCATTGCTACTTATCAAACCATTGGTCAAAAGAAGATTGACGTCATGAAAGAAAGAATGTTAACCATTCAACCAGAAGTGGACGTTAAAGCTTTAGATATGTTTGTTTTACCAGAGAATATTGATTCTATTAATTTTGAAGGCGTAGATTATATTGTGGATGCAATTGATTGTGTGACCGCTAAGATTGCGCTTATTTTAAAAGCAAAAGAACTGAATATTCCAATTATTTCCAGCATGGGAACAGGAAATAAAGTGAATCCTGCTTTATTAGAAATCACCGATATTTATAAAACTTCCATGTGTCCTTTAGCAAAAGTCATGCGACATGAACTAAAAAAACGAGGTATAAAAAAATTAAAAGTTCTTTATTCTAAAGAAAAACAACAAAAAAACATCATTGTCGATGGTAAAAAAAGAGCGCCAGGCAGCACTCCTTTTGTGCCTTCAAGTGCGGGACTTTTAATCGCAAGTGAAGTAACTGCCGATTTAATTGATGATTTAAAAGAAAGTTTATAACAATGGATTGTTATAATAAAAAAAAGAGTCTATAATTTTTGATATTAAAAATAGGAGGAAATATTTTTATGAATAAAAATTTGATATTTGGACTAGCCTTAATAACTTCCTTATTAGTGGGTTGTTCAGAAGCCAAACCAACAACGTCTTCATCACCGAATAGTTCTTATGTAGACCAAGACGTCCATGTGGAATCGGTCACTATCAAAAATAAGGATAAAACGACGTTTAAAGTAGGAGAATCGATTTCATTAGAAATTGAAGTACTACCGAAAAACGCAACCAATCAACTCGTTCATTATTCTTCTTCTGATGAGAGTGTAGCCTATGTTTCCATCGATAATGTCTTACATGCTCGTAAAAAAGGAACTTGTAAAATTACCGTTACATCGGATGACGGAAATAAAGTAGATACGATGGATATTTCTGTTATTGATTCTACAGTTACTGATTTTCAAGTAGCGTTCAAAGACCAAGTGGATACAATTCAATCAGGGGTTAACACTTTTTATAAATTGATTTTAAATCAATCTTATCCTTTAGAAATTACTTTTACTTCAACTGATCCAGAAGATGAGCAATTAGAAGTGTCTTTTAGCTTAGATGGTTTTGTGGAATATCAAGAGGAAACGAAATCCTTGCTTCCTCTTAAAAGAACGGATTCTTTAACCGTAACCTTCAAAGCCAAAGGAACAGATTTAAAGAAAGAAATCTTCATTAAAGTTGTTTCAGAAGGCGAAAAAGATGTAAGCGAAGCTTTAAATATACTAAAAGCGTCCTATCAACGAGAGAAGAACTTAAATATCTCTAGCTATCAGTTTGACTTTGAATTTGATTACGATAAACTCCAAGGAACAAAACTTAATCGTTATCATACCATTCAAACCACCAAATATGATATCTATAAACAATCTTCCAATCGTTATATGTTAGGTACAACGCATAATGAAACTGAAGTAACTTTAGAAGGAGCTAGTACTTCAACAAAGAGCACAATCGACTCCAGGATTTTTAAAGGTATGAGCGATGATGGTAACTACTATGAATTCCAAGTGAATCAAGAAGGAAAACATCTTACAACGCCTTTAAAGAAAGCTATTGTTAATGAAATTAGTGATAAGAATACTCAAACGACTAGAGAATTAGCAATTCAAGATTCTACGCGCTATACGATGAATAGCCACGTGGGATTATCCGCGATTGGATATTTCCATTTCAGCGGTTTATATGAGAACTCATTAGGATTTACTTCTTTACCAATGTATTTTGGAATGGGCGGATTGACAAATTTAAAAATCACTGGTGATGCACATCAATTAAAAGCTGAGACTTACTTTATTGAAGAAAGACCTTCTAACGTTTCTAATGGAAAAGTCTTCTTTAATACAGGAATTTATGATTTTGATGATAATGAAAATTTGATTTCCATTGATGTGACTTCTTATGTTTACGATTCTACTTCTTTTGATTTTAATACAGAAACACTAAAAGAAAATCCAACATATTATGAACTCTATAAGACGAAATATACCCAAACTTATGGAGATTTAAAGACACAAGAAACTAATGATTTAGATCCCCAAAATTTATATTTCAATGATTATACGCCAATTTTAACGACAGCGAATGGAACAAAAGTAACAGAATATAAAGAAGGACAAACCTATTATCTTAGTTTTGAAAATCCAAATCCTTCTATCGCTACCAATTTAGTAGATGGATTATTTGTTGATGATGCAAGCGATAAAAATGTTGTTCAAATTCTTGATAACGGAAAAGCAATTAAAATTTTAAAATCAGGTGTTTCTCAACTAACGATTTATTCATCTAAAAATCAAATTGAAAAAACGTTAATGGTCAATGTTGGTGTCACCATGCCATCTTCAATTTCTATCGAAGTGAATAAAGAGAGCAAAGATTCAGTGCAAGTTCAACAAGGAGAAAAATTAGAACCGATTACTTTTAAAGTTTTACCAGAAGCGGCTTCACAAGAAGTTGAGGTTACCTTAAATGGCGTTGGTGCTATTACCAAAAATCAAGATGGATCTTATTCATTTATTAGTAATGAAGTGGGAAGTGCAACTTTAACAGTTACAAGTAAATTAGATAAAAATATTTCAAAGAGCTTAGCAATTGAAGTTACAAAAAAAGACAGTTCTGCTTCTTTTATTGATGTTTTATTAGCAAGTACTTACGCAAGTTCAGATGATTCGTTAACTGAATCAAATAAGGTGCAATTAGCTAAAATCTCTTTTGTTTCTAAAAATAAAGCAAGATTTAGTGTTACCGCTATGCGGGGGTTTGAAGCTTATGAATACATCTTTGATTGTGATATTACTATTGATGAAACCAATAAAACGATTACATTTAATTCGTTAACCCTTACAAATGATGATTATAGCGAATATACAGATGATTATAGCTTCCCTGTAATAGAAACGGGTATTGCTTATCAAATTGATGATGATGCAAGAGCTTTACATCTTAAATTGATTTGTATTTATGAAGGTGAAAATGATGGATTATACGATAATAATTTTCCACTCAATACCTTTAATAAAGTAGCCTAAGAGGAGTTGAAAGTATGAAAAAATTAATTTTAACAGCGGTATCTTTGACATCTGTTTTACTGATAGCAGGATGTGGTAAAGCGGAAGATAAGACACCAGCAAGCCGTGAAAAGATTGCCAAAAAATTAAGTGATTTTGATTTGGATCAAGTAATTTCTTATGACTTTGTTGATCGTACATATTCTTATCTCTATTATAACAATGCTAAATATGTTGTAAGCGGTGCGGGCAGTTCAGGTATTATTAATTATGAAGCAAGACATCAATTTCAATTGTTTAAGAATCAAATGATTACAGATTCAATTGAAGTGGATGGATTAGTCGACGTTGCCGCTTCTAAAGTAGACTTTACGATACCAGCTGAGGGACAAATCTTTGTTCAAAACGGGTATATTTATGATTACTTTATCTGCGATTCAATGAAAGATCAATCCTACGTTAATTGTTATGAAACCGATGTTTATAACACATTTGAAGATTATTTTAATTACCTTTCTATTATAACAACTGCGCGTTACGCATTTAATGATCCATCTACTTATTTTCCAAGCGATAGTGACTATACACAACCACTTCTTGAGATAAAAGAACAAGATGGCATTGAAATTTATGATTTAGAAAGTTCCTATCCAGGAGACAATACATATCGTCCGTATACAATTAGTTTTCATGTTGAATATGACAAAAAGGCCAAAGAAATTGTTAGTGTTTCTTACCAAGAAAGAGCAATGAAGAATGATTTAAGTGACGATTATGAAACAGGAACTTCTTCGTTGATTCGTTATACCATTCGTAACATAAAATTTGGAGAAAAAGAAAATTATTCAGGGACGTACTGTTCTTATGATGACATTCAAGATAAAAACAAAATTCATGATGCACCAAATGAAGTCGTGGATGTTTCACATCTAGAAGATGGAAAGTTAGATGATGAAGTTACGCTAGATATCATTCGTAAAATTGATGCTTATTCTAATGATGTTCGTGAGACACAATACTCTATGATTTATCATAATGCTTTTGATTTTGCAAATACAGATCAAACGGAGTTAGGCGCAATGATGTTTAGTGGAAAAATCACGGCATATAGCGATAACATCACCGATAACGTAGGTTATATGCAAAAAGTAGATCAAGATGATTCTCCGATTGATGGAACAAAAGCCAACTATCGAATTTTCACGAAAGCAATGGAAGAATATATTATTCGAGGTGGTATTTTTGATAAATACATTACCTCCTCTATGGCGGGCGTTTTAAAAAGTCAAGTGAATCGCGCTCGTGCTTATTTAGACGCTAACCCACTTTATTGGAATGAAATTTATAACATTTATAGTGGCTTTATTAATTATGAATTAGGAAAAACAAATCTTGATGGTGGAAGTTCTTTTCAAGTGGCAGTTTCGGGAACTAAGAAAGGAACGCATTTAGAAATTAAAGGCGAACTTCATAAGAAAGTCAATGGCGGTAATAATGTCGAAAATATTGATTCATTTACCTTTATCATTGATAATGACAAATTAACTTCCTTAGTGTTTGTCGCTAAAGGAAACACACAAGCCGATGGTCCTTATACTGACACTTATATGGCAAACTTTGTCCATGGCACTAAAAAGCCATTTGATGGTGTAGAAATGGATTTTGATACCATAGATACACAAGTCACAATGGAATCCTTTAACATCATTGGCTAATTAAAGAATCTTAAAAGGCATAGTATTCTCGATAGAACGCTATGCTTTTTTTGTCGAATCTTTTTTTGTTTAACAATTTAATTTATGTTCAAAATATCAATCGTAAAACATAAGTTTTGTTAGGAGCGTGGAAAGCATGCTAGAAAAGTTTTCAATTGAATCGCAAAAAATGATTGCGGTTGCCGAATCTTTAGCTTTTGATTTATCGAGTTCTTTTATTGGTAAAGAACATCTTTTTCTTGCTTTTTTAAAAGCACGTGATTCTTTATTATCAACGCTTTTACTACCTTATGGAATCACTTATGAAGTCTTTTTAAAAGAGCTAAAGAAAAAAAGAAAAGAAGAAGACGTATATTTTATGGAGTACACAACTTCTTTTAAAGTTCTTTTAGAAAGAGCGGTGCAAAAAGCGAAAGAAAACAAAGAAGAAAGAGTTTCTCTTGAATCCTTAGCCTATGTGTTAGTGGAGGATAATGAAGGCATGGTTTCTGATTTCTTAACAAATAATAAAGTCAAGAAAAAGGAAATGATGGCACAAATGGCAAAAGCAATGAAAAAGCATAGTGAATTAGAAAATATCATCGATCTGCACGAATTAAGTAAGACAAAAAAAGATCCTTTAATTGGTAGAGAAAAAGAATTAGATCAATTAATCCGCGCTTTAATCAGAAGAAATAAACCAAACGCTCTTTTAGTTGGTGCGCCAGGAATTGGGAAAACCGCTATTGTAGAAGAATTAGCGTATTTACTTTCTTTAAATAAAGTAAAGGGTTTAGAAAATAAAAGAATCTATGAATTAGATCTTTCTTCCGTAGTGGGCGGAACAAAATACCGTGGTGAATTTGAAGAAAAATTAAAAAAGATTATTCGAAAGGTAAAAGAAGACGGGAACGCTATTCTATTTATTGACGAAATCCATAATATTATTAAAGCTGGTGGGGCAGAAGGCGCTATTGATGCAAGTAATATTTTAAAACCTTATTTATCTAGAGGAGAAATCCAACTAATAGGAGCAACAACAACCGATGAATATCACGCGACCATAGCTAAAGATAAAGCGTTAAGTCGTCGTTTCCAACTGATTAAAGTAGATCCTTCTACCGCGAGCGAAACCGAAAAAATTCTACAATCTTTAGTGCCGATTTATGAAAGCTATTATCAAATTAAAATTCCTCGAAATTTGGTTCACTTTATTGTGGATTTAGCGGATGAATACCTTCCTGCACGTTCTTTTCCAGACAAAGCCATTGACATTTTAGATAATAGTTCAGTTATTGCAAATAAAACATTAACCAGAGAAAATATTGTGCGGACAATGGAAAGCTTTTATAATGTAACCATTGATATTCAAAACAAAGCTATTTTCACAAGAAATGAGCTAGATAGAAAATTAATTGGGCAGAAATCCGCTATTATGAAGATTTATCGATGGTTAAGGCTGCTTGAAAATGGGGCGAGATTGCCGTCACACCCACTTCTAGTTCTCTTTTTTGCAGGGCCATCAGGAGTAGGAAAAAGTGAAGCAAGTAAGATTATTGCAGAATGTTTTTTAAAGAATAAAGAAGCTTTTATCCGCTTAGATATGGCTTCCTATCAAGATAGTGCCTCATTAAATAAACTCATTGGCTCTGCTCCTGGCTATAGTGGCTATGATAGCAAACCCACATTCATAAAAAGAATTCAAGCACATCCCAATGCCGTAGTTTTACTAGATGAAATCGATAAGGCCCATGTTGATGTTTGTGACTTTTTCTTAAGCATTTTTGATGAAGGCTATTTTTACGATGCTACGCAAGAAAAAGTGGATTGCTCCAATATTATCTTCATTATGACGTCTAACCAAGGTTTTGGTAAAGAAGAATCCTTTTCTAGAAGAATGCATTTCCATGTAGAAAATGGAAATGAAGATATCTATACCAAATTATCTTCGCAATTTCGTTTAGAATTTCTTAATCGTTTAGACGATATTATTCTTTTTGATTATTTTGATGAGGAGGCTAAAAAGCAATTAATTCATCAGTATTTAATGTTATATCAAGAAGCACAAAGCATGGAGATTGCCAAAGAAATTCACGAAGAAGATGTTCATATCAACGATACAGATCTAGCGCGTTTTGGCGCAAGATATGTAAGAAGGGCAGTTATACAAAGCATATCTGAACTTTTAGACGAAAAAGAAAAAATACAATAAAGTTAGGAATTTTCAATTTTAAAGCGTAAAGAATACTTGAGAACCTCAAGTCGATTACGCTTTTTTTCTTTACAACCAAGAAGAATTATTTTATAATAATTCTACTATGGGGTGAAGGCCATAGGAATACTCTCTGCCAATGCTAACATTGGCCAGAAAAGACCAAAGGGAGGTGTACTCATGAAAAAGTACGAAATTATGTATATTGTTAGAGCTAATCTTGATGAAGAAGCACGCAAAGCTGCTATTAGCAAGATGAACGCAGTCATCACCGATAATGGTGGAACCATTGATGATGTTAATGAATGGGGACTTCGTGATTTAGCTTATCCAATCAAAGACGAAATGAAAGGATTCTACGTTGTAGTCAAAGTGACTGCGGATGCAGCGGCTACGAAAGAATTTGATCGTCTTGCCAAAATTAACAACAATATTCTTCGTCATTTGATCGTTCTCGGTCATGCTGAATAAAGAATATAAGGAGGAATTCAATCATGATTAATCGTGTCGTATTAGTAGGTCGTTTAACTAGAGATCCTGAACTTAGAAGAACAAGTTCTGGTATTGCTGTCGCATCCTTCACCATTGCGGTAGATAACCGTGTGAAAAGCGGAGCAGAAAGAAGTGCAAGTTTTATTCCATGTACAGTTTGGAATCAAGCTGCAGACAATATGGCGAGATTTACTAGAAAAGGTTCGCTTGTTGGTGTTGAAGGTCGTTTAAATCAACGTACTTATGACGCTAAAGACGGACGTAAAGTAAATGTATTAGAAGTCATTTGTGATTCTGTCCAATTCTTAGAACCAAAAGGCACGAGTACCGAAGCGGCGCCAAAAGAAGAGACGCCAGTTTTCGATGACATGGCTGAAGATAGTGGCAATCGTAACTTATCATCTATTGATATTCCAGATGATGATTTGCCATTTTAAAAAATAAAAATTAATCAATGAAAGGTGGATGAAACAATGGGTTTCAAAAAAATTAGACCTCGTAAAAAGGTTTGCTATTTCACCAAAAATAAAGTTGCATATATCGACTACAAAGATGTCGAATTATTAAAGAGATTTATTTCTCCAAACGGTAAAATCACTCCACGTCGTGTGACTGGTACCTGTGCAAAATATCAACGTGAATTAGCGAAAGCAATTAAAAATGCTCGTTATATGGCTTTATTACCATATGTTATCGACTAATTAAATTAAAAAACATAAGGCCTCCGAAGTATGGTTTCGGGGGCTTTTATTCTAATAAGGAAAGGAGAGTAAAAAATGAACAAATTAAAATATTTAACGGACGCGGCGATGACGACTGCGATTGCCATTGCAATCCTTTTAATCTCTCATGTTACCGGATTAGAAATTGAAGAATTGTTTCCTTTTTTAATTCCTATTCCTGTGGCTCTTTATACGATGCGGTATGGTTTCGTTAAAGGATTAATTCCTATGATTGCCATTTCCAGTCTATCGTTAGCGCACAATCCTTTACATGGTTTATTTTTTGTATTAAGCGGCAATTTAATCGGCTTATTGTATGGATTAAGTCTTTATAAAACGAAAAAACAAGGCGTTCATGTTACTATTGCTGTTTTAGGCTCTGTTGTGATTAATGTTTTAACTATGCTTGTTTTCTCTCAACTTCTTTATGGATATTCAATTTATGATGAAATTTCTTCAGTTCTGCAAGCTTTATTTCAAAAGATTCCTGAACTAAATGAAGAAACTAAAATTATGGTGGAAGCCATATCTAAAGGATTAGTGCCAAGTATTATTGCGATTATGAGTCTTTTAGAAGGTGTATTGTTTCATTATGTAACATTATTATTATCAAAAAGAATTTTCCAACACGAAACAGATCAATTTTCTTTTCAAGAAATCCGTTTTCCTTTGATAGTGAATATTTTATTTTGCGTGGTAAGTGTCATTGTTTTTGGAACGATTGTGTTGTACCAACAATTTCCAAGTTGGCTTCGCACCCTATGGGAAATTCTTTTAAACGTCATTATCATTTTTTCTTTAGTTTACTTATTAATCTCTTTAGTTTATTTTTCTCGACTCGCTCGTGAAAAGAATAAAATGTGGATTTATTTACTTGCTTGCTTATTTATCGTTTTATTCCCTCTTCATGTAATCAATGGTGTGGTCCAATCTTTTATTTCTTACCATAGAGAAAAAAAGAAAATTTTGCATAGAAAAGAAAATTAAAACGATTGAAATTACTGGTCTTAAAAATAATAGAACTATATGTTCTATTTTATTTTTAACTATCGACGTGTATAATATACTTAAATAATGATTGAGGTGATCATCGTGAAAAAAGTTCCGACTTCATATTCAATGAATGCAGTTACGGCTTTACAAGCGAAAAAGAAGAAAAAAAAGAATCGAACCAATATTAGCCATGTATTACATAAATTTACAGTAATTGGCTCTATTCTTGGCTTTATACAAATCGTATTTATTGTTGCTTTTATTTTATTACTCCAAAACAAAGCTTCAATTCCATGGATGGATTCGTTATCCAAAAATACATTAGCGATATCCATTATTTTTTCTACTTTCATTTTTATTGATACACTTTTGGTATTAATCTATATTTCAAAACTTGTACGTGTATCCCATAAAACGGATTTAGATGTAGCAAGTATTATTGGTCAAGATGTAAAAGAAGCCTATGATTTCTCACGCTTAGGATTAGCGGTTGTCGATAAAAACGACATGGTCATTTGGACCAATGAATTCTTAAGTGGTCGTCAAATCAATATGCTCGATATGAATATTTATAGTTTATTTGAGCCACTTCGCTTGTTTAAGAGTGAAGAAGAAACTGAACAAAAAACAGTACAAATCAAAGTCAATAACACAACATTTGATGTAGAGTATTTGCGTGATTCAAGATTATTTTTATTCCGCGATGTTTCTGATTATACCGAAGAACATGAAATGGCTTTAAAAGAAGCAATTGTTATCGGTAAATTAGTTATTGATACTTATGATGAATTATCGAAAATTTTAGAAACTAAGAAATTTAATGATGTAGTTATTGAAACGCATCACTTAATCGATAAGTATTTCTCCGAACATGGCGCGCTTGCGGTTATGTCCAATGATGATGAATTCTTAATCATTAGTAACTTTGAAAACTTTAATAAAATGCGTGAAGAACGCTTTACTTTATTAGAAACTATTCGTGAAAATTCTCGTGGTGATGATGCAACGGTTATGACCGTTTCTATTGGTTTCGCCCATGGCTTTAATGAAAGCATTGTATCTCTTGAAAGCAAAGCTACAAGAGCATGTTCTACTGCTTTACGTCGTGGTGGTGATCAAATTATTGTTTCGGATATTGATGGTCAAACCGTATTTGGTGGAACCAACAAAGTACAAAGACAACAAAACTTGGTGCGTTATCGTACCTATGCTCAATCATTGTCTTCTAGTATTCGTGAAGCTTCTAAAGTCATTATTTCTGGACATAAAATTTCCGATATGGATAGCTTAGGTAGCTCATTAGGTTTTTATTCCTTTGTAAAAACAGTTCATCGTAACAATGGTGAAAGTATTCCTGCTTATGTTGTCTTTGATAGTAACTCAGCACAATCCAATACTTTAACCGCATTCCAAACCTTACGTTCATCGGGATTAAAGTCTATCTTTATTACCCCCAATGATGTTCCTGATTTAATGGATGATCGTTCTTTAATTATTCTTACTGATGTATATAATCCAGTCGGTTCGTTATTAAGTAAAATTTTTGATAGAAATAGTAAATCTATGACGCCAAGTAAAGTCATCGTATTTGACCACCACATGAAAAATACAAAAGATATGGAAATTGCTCCTATTCTTGAATGCGTTGATCCTTCTATTTCTTCTTGTTCAGAAATGGTAACTCACTTACTTCAATATACCGAAGAAGATTGTAAGATGAATCCATTAATCGCAGATGTTTTGTTATCAGGTATAATGCTCGATACAGGTTTCTTTAAAAACCGTGTAGATACGACAACTTATTCCGCTTGTAATATGCTTGTTCAACGGGGTGCTAAATCAGAAAATGCCAGTAATATGTTAAAAGAAGCTTATGAAACCTATCAATTAAAATGTAGTATCGGTGCGGGCACTTCCGCGGTGTATAATTCTTTAAATTTCTATATTAGCGGTGGTATTCATATTTTCATTATTTGTGCAACCGATCCTAAAAATCCAAATTCACTTTTAGATGAAGATATTTTAGCTAAAGTAGCGGACGAACACGTGGCCACGAAAGATGTTGATGCTTGCTTTGTTATTGGTAAAGTAAGCGATAATGGAATTAAAGTGAGTTGTCGCGGTAATGGTAAATATAACGTACAACGTGTCGCAGAAAGCTTCCCAGATGGCTATGGTGGCGGCGAATTTGATCGCGCTGCGGTTTTATTTACAACCCATGGCTTAACCGTGGAAGATGTACGTGAAAAAGTAAGAGAAAAAATACTTGAGTTATCCGATTTAAGCGATTCTCAAGAAGCTTAATTAGAAGTAAAAGGAGGGACTTCTTTATGCAAGTTATTTTATTACAAGATGTAAGAGGCGTAGGAAAAAAAGGACAAACTGTCGATGTAAGTGATGGTTATGGAAATAACTTCTTATTACCTCGTCGTTTAGCAGTTCTTGCTACGAAAAGAAGTCGTGAGATTTTAGATAATCAAATCGAAGCAAAAAAACAAGAAGAAGCCAATAAGAAAAAAGAAGCGGAAGAACTTGTTGTTCGTTTAAAAGATATCATACTAGAATTCCAAGCAACACCAGGAAAAGATGGAAGAATGTTTGGCTCTATTTCCAGTAAACAAGTTTGTGAAGCAATGAAAGAAAGACATGGTATTCTTTTAGACAAACGTAAATTTGTGGAGAAAGATACCGTTAATGTCTTTGGTATAACCACGATGAAAATCGAACTTTATAAGGGCGTTATTGGCACATTTAAAGTTCATGTTAGTGAAAAAGTGCGGTGAAATCCATGATTGAGAAGCAGCCGAACAATGTTGAAGTAGAAAAAACAGTATTAGGCGCGATGATGCTTTCAAAGGAATCGCTTTTGGATGCATCAAGCCTACTTGAAGAAGAAGACTTTTATGATATCAAGCACCGAATTATTTTTAGTGCTATTTTAGATGTGCAACAAAAAGGAATTCCTGTTGATATCAAAACCGTAACGGAAGCATTAATCAATTTAAAAGAATTAGATAAAGTAGGTGGGGTAGATTATTTACATGAATTATGTGAATCTATTGTAAGTTTTTCTAGTACCGAACACTACATTCATATCGTCCAGGATCAATCCTATTTACGTACGCTTTTAAATACGATGGATGATATTATTAAAGAATATAGCGAAAATGAAATTGAAGATATTGGTACCTTTATTGGTGATGCAGCAAGAAGAGTAGATAAAGCAGCAGAAAAGAGAAGAATTAGTTCTTTCTCTACTTCTAAACAAGTGACTGAAAAAGTGCGCCAAATGCTTTTAACTCAGAAAAAAGCTTCTGAAGATGGAGTTACGGGGGTAACGACTGGATTTCGTGAACTCAATATGAAAACGCATGGTTTTCAACCTTCCGATATCATTATTTTAGCAGCCCGTCCTTCGGTTGGTAAAACGGCATTAGGACTTAACATTGCTTTTAATGCGGCATCTAAAACAAATACACCGGTCGCTATTTTCTCATTAGAAATGCCATCTGAACAATTGATTTTACGTTTATTAGCAAATCGTTCCTGTGTGGATTTAGGGAAAATTCAAACAGGTTTTCTTACAAAACGTGAACAGTTAGAGTTAGAAAGAGCGATGAATGAACTTGCTGAAACTAAACTCTATATTGATGACACTCCAGGGATTAAACTCATGGATATTTTAGCAAAGTCTAGAAAACTTAAAACCGAATGTCCTGATCTTTCATTGATTATGATTGATTACATCGGTTTAATTACTACTGGCGCTAAAAAAGTTGAAAGTCGTCAATTAGAAGTATCAGAAATCTCTCGTTCTTTAAAGGAATTAGCGCGTGAATTAAAAATACCTATTCTTGTGATTAGCCAGCTTTCTCGTGCGGTAGATAGCCGTACAGGAAGTAAAAAACCTGTTTTAAGTGACTTACGTGAATCCGGATCTATTGAACAAGATGCGGACCAAGTTTTATTGCTTTATCGAGAAGATTACTATGCGCAAGATAAAAAGGGTGACGCTAATAAAGAAGAGACGAAAGCACCGAATGGAGAAGATTCAAGTGTCTCTATTGTAAAAGTATTGATTGCCAAAAACCGTAATGGTCAAATTGGTGAAGTTGAATTAACCTTTACGAAAAGCATTGGCCGTTTTGATGATCCTGCTCGTCCCCACGAAGAGGATGATGAGTAATGGAATTTTACGTTTTAGCAAGTGGTTCCAAAGGAAATGCGACATTAGTAGCGTCTCATCAACATGTAATATTAATCGATATGGGGCTTACCCAAAAAAGATTTTTAGAGCAGCTATCCAAAACTCCTTATCGATTAGAAGATATTTCTGCTGTTTTAATCACACATGATCATAGTGATCATACTGCCGGATTACGCTTTTTAAAAGACATTCCCATGTTTGCTGGAGAAGGTACGTATGATATGGATGAATCAGGCTATTTAGAGCCATATAACCACTACGACATTGCGGGTTTTCGTGTTTTTACTTTGCCTACTTCTCATGATGCTGAAAATCCTTTAGGCTTTGTGATTGAAGATGACGAAGAAAAATTAGTGTACATGACGGACACTGGTTATGTAAGTGAAAACAATTTAAAACATATGCAGAATGCGGATTATTATATTTTTGAAAGCAATCATAATGTAAGGATGTTATTAGCCACGAATCGTCCTTATGAGTTAAAACAAAGAATACTTGGTGATGAAGGTCACTTAAGTAATGAAGATAGTGCTTACTATTTAACGCAGTGCATCGGTGATAAAACCAAAGAAATTGTCTTAGCGCACTTATCACAAGAAGCGAATACAGAAGAAAAAGCTTTAGAAGCATATTTACGCGTATTTAGAAAAGAAAAAATCAACCCAGATCGGTTTCAAATTCGAGCCGCTTCTCAATATGAGATACTCATTGGTGGAGATAAAATTAAATTATGAAAATATCCATTATTGCAGTCGGCAAAATCAAAGAAAAATACTTTATAGATGCGGTTTCAGAATATAAAAAACGTTTGCAAGCTTACGCCGAAATTGAAATCATCGAAGTAGCGGACGAAAAAATTCCCGATAAAGCTTCTTTAAAAGAAGAAGAATTAATTAAAAGAAAAGAAGGAGATAAACTCCTTCAAAAGATAAAAAAGAATGATTTTGTTGTTTTATTAGATTTACATGGAAAAGAAATGGATTCCATATCATTTTCTAATTTCTTAGATAATAAAATGACGGAAGGCGTTTCTTCTTTTTCCTTTGTAATCGGTGGCTCTTTAGGCTTATCTAAAGAAGTCATTGAAAGAGCAAACTTTCGTTTATGCTTATCCCCAATGACGTTCACTCATCAATTCACAAGAGTGATTATCTTAGAGCAAATTTATCGGGCGTTTAAGATATTACATCATGAAACTTATCATAAATAGAAATTAATCTTCAAGATGTTTGAAGAGGAGAATATCCTTCTTCTGCATCTTTTTTTCTATTAAAATAGTGAGTCCAATAACAATTGCTGTAAGTAAAATTAATAAAATATAACCAGGAATTGCTAAAGAGTAAAAGAGAATTCCTAGTAAAATAATGGCAAAGAATAACCCTAGTAAAATGAGCATGGTCATAACGACGGAACGATTTTGCTTCATAGCCGCGACTTCATTTTCCCAATCTAAATATGGATGTTTTAAATCCATCAAAATCATAATGTAGTTGATCATGATAATCGTAAAGAAAGAAAGCGGGAAATAAAGAATCGGTAAATACCAAGGTAATTGTAAGAAAATGGTTCCCCCAATGAATATGATAAGCATAAAGAAAGTAGCAAATAAAACACCAACGCTCATTTTAGCGTGAATTTGTTTCATAGGAGAAATAGGTAATACTTTTAATAAATAAGCATTTTTTCCTTCTCGAGAAATTGCACTTGCAGAAGCTAGAATCATCGTGCTAAATAATGCACTGATGGCACATATAATAAATGGTGCAATAGGACTATTTAAAGCAATGACGCTTCTAAAGTATTCAATGGCTTCGGCTAATTCTTCCATCGTTGCTTGACTTCTAGAATAAGTAGCAAAAATAGAAATAAAAAGAATGATAATAAGCAAAAAGGGAGGGAATAAAATTTGAATACAAGCAGAAGGAGAACGAACAATAGTTTTCCATTCTTTTAAAACATAACTTTGAAAAGAAGAATGATGAGAACTTTTTATTTCATTAGTGTGATGTTTCTTTTTCGTTACTTCGCCTTCACCCATAATGGATTTTTGATAAAAAATATTACTGATAAAAGAGATAATACCTAATACACCGAGTGATATAGCTACGAAAGCAAGAATATTCAGCAAACCACTTATACCATTTTGTGTAAAGCCATCTACGATGAAATGGTTGATGAAATTTAAAAAAGAGAGTGATTCTGCTTGGCTTTTCATTAATTCTTTTGCTTGTGCAATCAAAGCGACATCTTCTTTAAGATCTTCACCAGGTAAAGCAAATTGAACAACGAATTCAATGGCAATGATTCCGACAATCATTAGAATTGAATAGATAAAGGAAAAAACTTCGCGATGTCTTTGAATGTGCACAATTAAATCAATGATGATGGTTAAAATAAAAGTGATGGAAATAGGTAGAAATGGCATAGATAAGAATAGCAAAACCTCATTTAAATAAATAAGAGGTCCCGCACTTGTTACCAAATTAAAGGATAGATAAATAGGAAATAATAAGACAAATTCTAAGATATAACTTGTTAAAAGTGTAGAAATGAAACGCGCTAAAAAGATTTGATAAGGTTTTATTGGCATAGCCAAATAAACATGTGAATCATTGGACAAAAAGAAAATAGAAACGACGAGCGAATTTAAGAAAATAAATAAAAAGCCAAAGAGGTAAGGAAAGAAAACCGTGAGAATATTTTTAATATATTCTGTATCTAGGGTACTAGGATTTCCTTGATTATCAAGAAGTGCAACGGAAAAAAGACTATAAGAAATCGTAAAAATACTGATGCCGATGAAGATAAAAGCAATGGCTAAAATAATCGCTGTTGCTTTTCCACCTTTTTTTGACTTCTTAGCACTATTGACTTGGGCAAATAAATTGGAGTTATTTTTAAAAATAACAGAAGCTAATTTTAAAGTTTTACTCATGACTTGTAAGCTCCAAGAATAATTCTTCTAAGGATTCATCTTTCGCTGTTTGTTTCTTTAATTCTTCAATCGTTCCAACAAATACGAGTTTTCCATGTGATAAAATGCCGATTCGATCACATACTTTTTCCGCAACATCCAAAACGTGTGTGGAAAAAAGGACCGTATTTCCAGCATCCGCATGTTCGCGCATCATTTCTTTTAATGTAAAAGCGGATTTTGGATCTAAACCGGTTAAGGGTTCATCTAATATCCAGTTAGCGGGTTGATGTAATAATACGCCAATCATCATTAATTTTTGGCGCATACCATGAGAATAAGAGGAAATCTTATCGCTCAAAGCGTCTTGAATTTCAAAGCGTTTTGCTAAAGAAGAAATTCTTTCTTCTGCATCTGTATGTTCCACATTATAAATACTAGCGATAAAGTTTAAGTACTCAATTCCTTTTAGACGTAATAGAACATCAGGACTATCAGGAACGAAGCCAAATTGTTGCTTAGCTTTTAGACTTTGCTTGGTAATATCAAAGCCATCAATTGTAATAGAACCTTCTGTGATAGGAGAAATACCAGTCATCATTTTTAATGTTGTGGTTTTACCGGCACCATTTGGCCCTAAAAAGCCAAAAATTTCTCCGTTTTCTATAGTTAAATTCATGTGAGAAACGGCTGGTTTACCTTTCCCATATACTTTTGTGACATCATGGATTTCAATCATTTTTTAGTCACCCTTTCTTTAATCTATTACATTATACTGATTTTAAAAATAAAAGAATAGTGTTCAAAAATACGAAGAGGACTATTCTAAATCCTCTTTTGTAATGAGTCCAAAATGAACCATGGCTTTTGCCCATCCGTCTTCTAGTATTGGTGTTGTAACGTAGTCAGAAACGGCTTTTGCTTCGCTTTTTGCGTTTCCCATAGCAACAGAAATACCAGCGAAAGAAAGCATTTCTACATCGTTAATAGCGTCACCGATACATAATACGTTTTCTGGTTTCCAGTTATAATATTCTAATACCGCTAAAACGCCTTTCGATTTATCGCTATCCTTTGGCATGATGTCGACAGCGTATTCATCCCATCTTGCGCATTTGCAGTCTTTTAAGTGGGGGAGAAATAAAGATTCATCAAGTTCATCACAGAAAGCAATCGCTTGATAAATGGTTCGATCATAATGATCAGGGAAAGTTCTTGGTTGCGGGAAACGGGTGCCATATTTTTCATGAGCGGTAATTACGCGTTCATCAACATAATTAATATGTCCTTCATTTTCTTCAATTAAAGTTAATCCAAATTTAAGACGTTTAGAGAATTTAATTAAGGCATCTACTTCAGATTCGGGAATAGGATAACGATAAATGATTTTTCCATCAATAATAGCGTTCGCGCCATTCATGGTAATTAATCCATCAGGAGTAATATGTTCTAGAACACCTAATTTACGGATTAAATATTCATTTCTTCCTGAACATAAGAATACTTTAATTCCTCTTTTTTGTAGCGCATGAACCGCTTTAACGGCACTTTCAGGAATTTGTTTTAATGTATGGCTAAATAGTGTTTCATCAATATCGGTGATGACAGCTTTAATATCTTTCTTCATTTAAACTCCTTTCGTTGTTTTTTTTATCACAACTTGTATAATAATGATATGGGGTGAATCGTATGAAAAATTATCAAGAATGGGCCCATCTTACCCAAGGTGAAGATGCCAAGAATCCCTTCTCAGCACTTTATTTTTATGAAGATGGCAGTTGTTTTTATGTAGAACCAATTTTCTACACACAGTTAGAAGAATTTCAACGGCATTACCCAGAATCTCTATCTCTTATTTTAGAAGAAATGAAGCGAATAGTCAAAGCGAATCACAAAGTTGTATTTACGGGTGATTATGAAGCGCCTTTATCACATGTAGAAGATGCAGTGTATTTAGAAATCTTTGATATTACTGACCGCTTACAACTATTTGTAGAGGATAAATCCCGTGGTTCTGACTATGGTGATTAATCATGGAGAACGCAAGAGAAGAAGTACTGATTATTGGATTAGATGAACAAGGAATATTTTTATCATTATTATTTGCTAAAGCCCACTACCAAGTAGTGGCTTTTGACGTTAATAAAAATAAGACCAACTTTTTGCAAAAAGGATATTATGATAAAAGAATTGAAGGATTAAGCGAGGTATTTTCATTATATAAAGAAAATATCATTTTTTCGTCAGACAAAAATTGGTTAAAGAAAGATTTTCAGTGGATTATCGTGAATCAATTAAAAAAGAGTGAATGGGAAATTTTAGACGAACTATCTTATAAGCATTCGCCTTATTTTATCCTAACAGAACCCTCTTCTATTTTAATCAATGAAACACTTTATAAGTTTTTAAATGCTCAATATAAAAAAGCACATGTTTTAAATTGGCCTATCATTCGAAATCAAAGCAATATGTTTCTCAATGTTTTTTATCCATCACTCTTACTTGTTGGTTGTAGAGAAGATGAAGAGCATTTAGTCATGCATTTTTTAATAGAATCTTTGTATTCTCAGGAAATTGAAACTCTTTATACCAATATAGAAACTTCTTTAAAAGTGCCACTAGTTCTAGAAAATTACTATGAAATGCTTAACACTTTCTTTAAAGATCAACTAAGTGAAATGATGGAAAAAGAAGAAAATAATGAAGATCTGATTTATGTATTAGAAAAATTAAATGTCATGAAAGATATGTCTCTTTTTAAAAAGAGTCATAGTAACTCATTAACCACACCTTCGCTTTTAATTTATGAAAAAGAAACAGAAGAAAAAATAATGACTGCATTCACTAAAATAATTCATCGTCAAGACATGACAAAAATTGCTTTTTTAGGAATCGAGCCACCTTTTGATGTTGAAAAGAATTATGTTTTGAAACTAATCAAATTATTAGCAGTAGAAACGGAAACCATATGGTTTTATGATGATGAATATTTAACGAAAGCAAAAGAATGTTTAAAACCAACAACAAAGATTCATTACGCAATAAGAAAAGAAGAACTTTTGAAACACGCTTCTATCGTGGTGATAGGCTCTTCAAAATATAGCCAACAAAACATTGCCGCTAAATTTACATTGGATTTAAATCATCTTTCTATAAAAAGACATTAGTTTTAATTACTTAAATAATATGAAAAAACAAAGCAAAAAAAAGCGGCTCTTTAAAATCTAAGGTGGAGTAATT
>FR897034.1 GCA_000437235.1 Coprobacillus sp. CAG:826
TTTCTTTACTTCTTGCTTGATATACGATGTGATATCTACCTTCAACTTATGATCTTCATCTTGCATTAAGCTTCGTAAAACTACACCATCTTTATGATACAAAACAAAACCTGTTGAATTTTGATACCGTTCTCCTTCTTCATATGTAAGTAAAAGATTCACACGATAGTTATCTAATTGGTTTTGTACGATATTTTGTACAATTCTTAAGGAATTGACGAAAATAACGACACGATGAATTTGGTCAGAAGTGTAACCTAATGTACATTTTCCATCGGATTGATAAGATGCCGATCCATTTTCATTGACTGTCATCGTTACAACTGTGTCATCCATCGCTTCATTTGCATTAAATCGTGTTTCTAATGTAAATGGATAACTTTGTTCCTCTCGTTTCATCCATGTTGTTGGTAAAACAAGTCCTAAAAAGTATTGCCCTTCTTTTTGACTCACTGTCATTTCAATTTGATTACACATATGATTAGAAGCATCTTTTATGAACGGATATTCAAATGTAAACACTTCTTCTCTTGTTCTTTCGTCCTTTAAAACGATAAGATTATTTGTATAATCTTTTACTAAGATTAAGTGTTCTAAATTTAATTGAATTGGGTAGCCTGTATTTTTAAATCCTTCTTTTATTTTAAAGGCTAAACTTACATCTTTTCCTTTCACTTCCAGCAATAATTCATCATTTCCTAAAATATTGGTGAATAATAATGCTTGATCATTATCTTCTATGGCACTTACTTGCATGGTGGTAGAGGTATAAAATACAAAAGTTGCTTTACGATCTCCGTTTTCAAAAACAATTGTGTTTTGCGCATTACCTCCTTTAGGCACTCTTACTAATAATTTACTTGTCTGCAAAATGTATTCTTGATCATTTTCCGTTAATGCTTCTTTAGGAAAACTTGGATCAATCATTGGTAAATCTATTGTTGGTATGGTTATTTTTGTTGTTAATTCTTTTGTTTCTTTCATTTATTTTTCCTTTCTTTTATTAAATAATTTGAATCATTGGCCCTGGTAAATCAAACGAGTTATGATGGGTATTTACTTCAACATGTCCATCCACAGCACGTCCAATTCTCTTTCTTAAATACATCAATAAATCTAAAGCATGACTTAATACTTTCTCATTAGAAACTAGAATAAATGCGTCAATATCACTATATTTAGTGGCGTTATTTCTCGCAAAAGATCCATGAATCCAAAATTCATCAACATAAAAATTTTCTTTTAAATACTTGCTTTCACTTTGAATGATTTTCGTTACCTTTTTTAAAGAAATATAAGGATATTTTCTATTTAATGCATCTACTCTTTTATAAAATAATTGAAATACGATTAAAGCATTTTCTTCTTGATGATTTTCCAGGTAATCTACTACTTTTTTGGTTTTTTTATAGTTAAAAATTACGGGCATTTTTCTTTCTTTTAAACGAATAAAATTATGAATCACTTCCGCCATCATAACGTTCCATTTTTTTAGAAATATTTTTTTAGTAATCACCATAAAAAAGGCTTCAAAAGCAAAATAAGATGTTGGGAAAGCTTGATAATTTTGAATGATATCTATTAACACTTCTTGTTTTCTCTTTTTTAGTTTTAGTTTCTTATTTGTTAATAAAAAATAACATTTTTCAATAGAAGATAAATTAAATCCCGCTCTTTTGATGTATTGGAGTATACGTTTTGCCTTTAACATATACTTTTCTTCTTTAAAATAAGGCTTTAATTGCCCTTTATAAATTTTTCTTTTTCGCATTTCGTCTAGTTTCTTTTTAGGGCCATAAAAAAAGTCTCGACAAAACACATAATCAATTTTTGGATTGTATTTCATTCTCTTTTATTTTTTGATATTGTTTTAGAAATTGATTCGCTCCGGTAGAGCTTAATCCACTCATCATACCGATTTCTAAAGCAATCCAAACATTATCCGCTAAAGGGATGACGCTTGCATCAATGAAATAAATAATTACCCCCATTACGCCACCGAGTAAAGCGGCAATAAAAGGAATATAAGCATATCGTTCAGATTTCTTTTTAAAAATCAATTTCCAAAATTCGCTTAGTAAATAGCAAATAAAAGCAATGAGGGGTACGATAAAAATTTCCATTTTTCCTATCCTTTCTTTAATTTTTTTTCATTTCTAACTTCTCTTCTATCAGTAAAACTCGCTTTAATAATTCTTCGTAGCGTTTTTCTACGTTCAAGAAATTTCTTTCCATGCGGCTTACACTTTCTTTGATATAAGCAATGTCCGAAAGAATAATACCTTCATTTTTACCTTGTAATTTCATCTCTTCTTTTTTTGATTTTAGAAAAGTTAAATACGCAAAAACAATGCTTGATAAAGCCGCTAAAACGGAAACAATGCTTATCCATTTTTCGATAAAAATCACCTCCTTATAAAGAAGTTTTTTTCGTGATTCTTTTGTTTGGATATGAAGAATAAAGGGAGAATATAATATCGAACAAAAGAGTGATAATAGAAATTCGTTTTCTTTTATCACGAAATCACTCCTTTCATAATGAATAGGGAAATGAAAAACCCAATTTTTTTAAAAAAGACAAAAAAAAAGACTACAACGCGTGCAGTCTTTTCCATAGATTCAGTTTGTTTTTTATATTCTTTTATTCTTCTTCGGCAAATTGCGAGAAATAAAGTTCGGCATAGAAGCCTTTCTTTTTGAGAAGTTCATCATGCGTGCCCACTTCTATGATGTTTCCGTCTTTCATTACGAAGATTGCATCAGCGTTACGAATGGTACTCAGTCGGTGAGCAATAATAAAGCTTGTTCTACCTTCCATCATGGTATTAAAAGCGTCCGATATTTTCTTTTCGGTTCTTGTATCAATAGAGGAAGTTGCTTCGTCTAAAATGACGATTTCTGGCATTCTTAACATGACACGCGCGATGGTAATAAGTTGTCGTTCCCCTTGCGATAAGCCACTTTTAGAAGAAATCTTTGTATCATAGCCATTACTTAAACGCTTAATAAAGCCATGCGCATGCGCTTTTTTACAAGCTTCAATAATCTCTTCTCTGGTCGCATTTTCTTTACCATAAGCGACATTTTCTAAAATAGTTCCTTCAAAAATCCACGTATCTTGTAATACCATACCATAATGGCTTCGTAATTCATGACGAGTCATTTGATAAATGGATTGGTCATTTAAAAGAATGTCTCCTTGGTTCACATCATAGAAACGCATTAATAAATTAATTAATGTCGTTTTTCCGCATCCCGTCGGACCAACAATCGCAATATGTTGACCTTTATGAATGGTAAAATGGAAATTAGTAATTAAAGGACGTTCGGGCTGATAAGCAAAATAAACATGGTTTAAAGCAATAGTGTCCACATCAGATTCAATATGCACTTCATCCACTTCTTTTTCATCTTCTTGGTCTAAGACTTCAAAGATACGGGCTAACGACGCTAGAGCGGATTGAAATTCCGTAACGACACTCGACACTTCGTTAAATGGTTTCGTGTATTGATTACTATAAATTAAGAACGAAGATAATTCGGAAATACCGATGACTAAAGAAGCACTGATGTTATCATTATTAATAAATAAAATAGCGCCTACAATTCCCACTAAAGCATAAACGATGCCGTTAATAAAACGCGTAGTTGGATTGGTGGTTGCCCCCATAAAGACGGCTTTAACCCCGGTGTCATAGAGTTGATCCGCTAAAACATCAAACTTCTCTACTGCTTCTTTTTCATAACCTAATTCTTTGACGATTTTTCCGTTTTCCATCATCTCTAAAACATAAGCGCCGACTTCCCCTTTGATTTGGGATTGCGCTTTAAAATATTTATGCGAGCGTTTGGCAATAAAGGAAGCCGCAAAAATCGATAAAGGTGTCACAACGACAACGACTAAAGCTAATAACCAGTTAATGATAAACATGAATACAAGCGTAAATAAGATGGTAATAATCCCTTGATAAAGTTGTTTAAAACCTTCTAAAATACCATCGGCAACCGTTTCAACATCACTAATCGAACGAGAAACTAAGTCACCTTCTTGGTGTTGATCAATATAAGAAACGGGTACATGATTCATTTTATAAAACAGATCATTTCGTATTTGTTTCACCGCCATTTGTGTGACGTGAGACATCGAAAGTTCATATAAGTAGGTAAAAACCGCTACTCCAATTAAACAACCTAAAATAATGAATAATTTTTGATAGATTGTTTCAAAAGGCACATTACCCACAACGAATAAATCGATAATATCCCCAATGACCATAGGAATATAAAGCGTTAATCCTACAAATATCGTAGCGAACACAATACCAAAGATAAAATAACCGATAGAAGGGCGAATATACGATAAAAAACGACGAATGTTTTTCATATTAACGCACCTCCTTTTTAGTTTGTGATTCATAGATTTCTTGATAAACTTCACAAGATTTTAATAATGCTTCATGGGTGCCGTTTCCGACCATTTCCCCATTATCCATAACGATGATTTGGTCCATTTTACTAATAGAAGTCGCGCGTTGAGAAATAAAGAATAACGTTGTGTCTTTTAAATGATGATGGATGTTTTCTCTGACCTTTTTATCGGTTAAATAATCTAAAGCACTGGTCGCATCATCTAAAATTAAAAGTTTCGGTTTCCGTAATAAAGCGCGCGCAATGGTAATTCTTTGTTTTTGTCCACCGGAGAAGTTCTTTCCTCCTTCTACCACTTCATGATCTAAACCGTCTTTATAATCAAAGACAAAGTAGGCTTCCGCTAAACGGAGAGCTTCTAGCATTTCTTCGTCGGTCGCATCACTTTTACTCATTAACAGGTTAGAACGGATGGTGCCTTTAAATAACGCAACTTTTTGATCGACGACCGCAATTTCTTTTCGTAAGTCCTCTAATGAAAGACTTTGAATGGGTTTTCCGTCCACTAATAATTGTCCACTTCTAACATCGTAAAAGCGTTCCATTAAATAAAGAATCGTGGATTTTCCGCTTCCTGTGCCCCCTATCATACCAATAGATTCTCCGTGTTGAAAGGAGAATGTAATATGCTCTAATGCATCATTTTCACTACCTGGGTAACGAAAATTCACATCAATAAATTGATAAAATGGTGTATTTTCTTTTGCTTCTACTTTTTCATCTTTTGAAACAATAGACGAAGTTAACGCAAAGATACGATCTAAACGAACTTTCGAACTCGCTGCTTTGGTAAATAAAATCACTAAGTTAGAAACGACAAATAACGCTAATAAAATTTGGTTCATATAGTTAATGACGGAAATGACATTGCCTTGCGTTAAATTCCCTACTTGCACTTCTAATCCACTTAAATAAAGTAACGCTACAATGCCTAATTGAATCACAGCATAAGTTAACGGATTTAAAAGCGAAGTAAAGCGAATAATGCCCATACTTTCTTTCCGATATTCATCGGTTTCTTTTTGATAATGGTCATAAGCTTGCTCTTCTTTTAAGAAAGCACGAACCACTCTTGTACCTGAAATATTTTCGGAATTGAGTAAAGATAAATGATCTAATTTCGCTTGTACTTTTTGGTAGCGTTTTGAAGCGGGACGCATAATAAAGAAAATAATAATGGCAAGTACCACTGTGGTTACTAAAAAGACTAAGCCTAATTTAAAATGAATAATGAAAGCACATATAATACTACCAATAATAATAAATGGTGCCCGAACTACTAAGCGAATAAAGCGGTTGACCGTATTTTGCATTTGGTCGATATCCGTAGTCATAATGGTGACTAAATTTTCAGTACCAATTTGATTTACTTCCGCATTGGATAATTCGTGGATATGATGAAACATCGCTTTTCTTAAGTCTCTTCCATACGCATTAGCGACTCTAGAAGCAAAGTATTGGCAGGTTAAAGAACATCCAAAGCCTAATAAACCTAATCCAATCATGATAGCGCCTTTTACCAATACATAATGCATATCATAAGAAGGAATACCAATATCAATGATATCTCCCATAATAAAAGGAATCATCAATTCAAAAATAGCTTCTAATAACTTAAAGAAAGAGCCAAAAATGCATTCTTTGGTATATTTTTTTAAATACGACAAACTATTTTTCATTTTCATCACCTTCTATATTGTAGAAGATTGTAAACTATATTAAAAATATTTATAATATATATGTTATATACTTAAAATATATAGGAGGAGAAATGAATGGATTTACGTACACTTCACTATTTCATTACTGTCGTTGAAGAAGGAAATATTTCAAAAGCCGCGAAAAAGCTTCATATTTCGCAACCTCCACTTTCCCTCTGTTTAAAAAACTTAGAAGAAGAATTAGACGTTACTCTTTTTATGCGCGGCGCCCGTTATATTGAATTAACGGAAGCAGGAAAAATTCTTTATCAGCGCGCTTTAACGATGGTTACCTTAGAAACCCAAGCCAAAAAAGAAATGAAAGATATCGCTAAAGGCGTATTGGGCACTCTTTCCATTGGCTGCGTTAGTTCTAACCACATGTATGTTTTAACCCATGGTTTAAAAAACTTTATGAAAGAATATCCCGAAGTTTCTTTTGAAGTTCATGAAGGAAACACCTATGAACTTCTTGACTTATTAGAAAAAAATATGATCGAATTAGCGTTTGTTCGTACGCCCTTTAACGTCGAGAAATTTAACGCCATTGTTTTAGATGAGCAACCGATGATTGCGGTTTATCACCCTGACTTTTTTACCATTGAACAAGAGCAAGTCACGTTAAAGGACTTAGCGAAATATCCACTCATGATGTATCGACGTTTCAATAGCATTATTAATTCTATTATGAAAAAAGAAGGAATTGATTTAAACTTTTATTTAAAAAGTGATGATGCCCGTACCGCTTTACTTTGGGCAGATAACGGTTTAGGTGTTGCTTTAGTGCCTTTATACGCTCTTTTATATCCACACGTCTCTAGCTTAAAGTTTGTTCCTTTAATAGAAAAAGAACTTCAAACTTCTGTTACGTTAGCTTATAAAAAGAATGCTTATTTAAGTAAACCTGCCCAAGCTCTCATTGATATCTTTACTAAAAATCGTCTTTCTAACTAAAAATACCTCCAAAACTGGAGGTACTTTTTTACTTAGTTTTCTTTTCTTGATAAGCAATGCTTGCTTTAACAAATCCTAAAAATAAAGGATGTGGTTTCGTTGGTCTAGATAAGAATTCAGGATGGAATTGTGTAGCGATAAAGAAAGGATGAGAAGGTAATTCAACGATTTCCGCTAAATGGAGTTCTGGATGAATACCCGAAAAACGTAAGCCATTCGCTTCTAATACTTCTTTATAATCGTTATTAAATTCATAACGATGACGATGTCTTTCTTGAATGCGTTCTTGTTGATAAAGATTATAGGCTAAAGAAGGTCTGATTAAATCGCAGTCATAAAGACCAATTCGTAAAGTTCCCCCCATATCAATTCCTTCATATTGATCTTTTAATAAATCAATAATTGGTGTTTCGGTATTGGGGTCAATTTCCGTTGAATTTGCATGCTCTAAATGACAAACATTTCTAGCAAATTCAATGCACGCTAATTGCATACCATAGCAAATACCAAAGAATGGAATATGATGTTCTCTTGCGTATTGAATCGCAAATAATTTTCCTTCCGTTGCTCTTGCGCCAAAGCCACCTGGCACTAAAATACCATCTAAAGAGGCAAGTTCATGTTGGAAGGCCTCGTCTTCATAATTTTCCGATAGCATCCAATGGACTTGAATCTTTTTACCCACGGCGTAACCTGCTGCTTTTAAAGCCTCGTGAATGGAAAGATAGGCATCATGAAGTTCGGTATATTTTCCAACAATACCGATATCCACTTGTCCTTTTAAATTTTTAATGGATTCAATTAAATGATTCCATTCCCGCATATCCGCTTTCGGCGCTTCTAATTGGAAATGTTTTAAAATAATATCGTCTACGTGTTGGCTTAAGAAAGAATTAACGACTTCATAGACGATTTTTTCATTTTTACAGACCACGACGGCTTCTTTATCAACATCACAGAACATGGCCACTTTATCACGTGTATCTTGATCGATATCATCACGAGAACGTAACACAATCATATCCGGCATAATACCATAAGAACGTAATTCCTTAATACTATGTTGGGTAGGTTTCGTTTTCTTTTCACCGGTTGTTTCTAAATAAGGCACTAAAGTGTTATGAAGATAGAATGTATTTTCATAACCGACTTCATGCCGCCACTGACGAATGGCTTCAATAAATGGTAAAGATTCATAGTCACCAACAGTACCACCAATTTCGGTAATGACGATATCAGCGCCACTATCACGAGCGGCTTTTAAAATTTGCGATTTGATTTCATTGGTAATATGAGGAATGACTTGGACGGTTTTTCCTAAATAGTCTCCGCGTCTTTCTTTTTTAATCACATTAGAATAAATTTTTCCGGTAGTGATGTTAGAACGTTTAGAAAGTCTTTCATCAATAAATCTTTCATAGTGACCTAAATCCAAGTCCGTTTCTGCCCCATCATCGGTAACGAAAACCTCGCCATGTTGATAAGGTGACATGGTGCCTGGATCCACATTTATATAGGGATCAAATTTTTGCATAAAAACTTTAAACCCTCTATTTTTCAATAATCTTCCTACGGAAGAAGCCGCAATTCCTTTTCCTAAAGAGGAAACAACGCCACCCGTAACAAAGATATAACAAACTCTTTTTTCTTCTTGCATAACAAATACATCCTTTCAAAAAAATAAAAAAATAAAACTCCCTCATTTTTTCATGGGGAGTAAAAAATTATTTTTTAGGTGTGCCCTTTATATGTTAGCAAACTAGCGTCCTACTTTTCAATGAAAATCGACATTTTTTAAAGAGAAAAAATTCCGAACATTTTTACTAACTTTTTTCGTCTATTTTTTTCAATAATATATTGTTTTATTCCTCATTATTTTGAAGGAACATTACCATATATAATGGAAAGAACTTAATTTTTTCATTCGAACAATTAAGTGGGTTCATCGAAAGGACGATTCCATAATCTAATTGATTTTGTTCTACAACTGCTTTTAGGCTCTTCGCTTTTGTATTATTTCCGGATTTCACTTCAATAGGAACGATACGTGAATGTAACCATGTTACAAAATCAACCTCTAAGTAATCTGATTTTTGAAAATAATATAAGTTTAAACCATTCGTAATTAAACATTGCGCAATAGCGTTTTCAAATATTCCACCTTTAAAAACACCCATATTACCATTGATAATCTCATAACTTACATTTTCTTCATAAAACGCTAATAAAAGTCCCGTATCCATAAAATAGAATTTAAACGCATTGGGGTCTTGATACGCTCGTAAAGGAATATCAAATGTTTTTAATCGGTTCACTTTCATTCCTAATCCTGCATCTGTAATCCAGCCAATAGAATTTCCATAACCTCGTGCTGTTCCACCAGCCTTGACCACTTTATATTGAAATTTTTTATTATCCTTTGCGAGCTGATCAGGTATAGATTTAAAACACTCTCTTGCCTTTTCTTTCATAGCTTTTGAAGCGTATTTAGCAATATCATTTTCATAATCAGCAATAATTCGCTTCTGCACAACCACTACATCATGAATATTAGAAGTTTGAACAAATGTACGTACTGCTTCGGGCATACCACCTACAACTACATAGTAAAGAAAATATTTATTTAAAGTATGATGTAAGCCATCTGGTAATGGTTTTTGCTCTAAAAAATATTCTTTGTAAGTTTCAATTTGTTCATCCACATATCCATTAGCCCATAAAAATTCTTTAAAACTCATTGGTTTCATATGCATAGTTTCAACATACCCAACGGGATAAGAAGACACTTCATGCATAATAATGCCCAACATTGATCCTGAAGCGATGACGTCAAAGCGACCATCTAAAGCAAAAGATTTCAAAGCAGTTAATACTTGAGGGCATTTTTGTACTTCATCGAAGAAAATAAGTGTTTTTCCCTCTATAATAGGAACATTGGGTTGATAAGAAGATAACTGAATTAATAATGTTTTAATATCTAAGTTACCAGAAAAAATATCTAATGCTTCTTTTTCAAATTCAAAATTAATGGTGTAAAAATACTCGTAATTATCTTTTGCAAATTCTTGTACAAGATAGGTCTTTCCAACTTGACGCGCACCAAAAATAATCATTGGCTTTTTATTTTTCTTTTCTTTCCAATTCTTTAAAGTTTGATACTGTTCTCTTCTCATAAAAGCACCTTCCTTCCATTAGAAGTTTACCATTTTTCCGAAAAATATGCAATTTCACCTTTCAAAAATACCGAAAAATATGCATTTTTACTGTTTGAAAATGCCGAAAAATATGCAATTTGTGAATTTGTACTTTTTTATTCTTAAGAAAAAAAGCAATCGATTCCCTAATTTCGAATCAATTGCCCTATATTTTTTATGATCTAATCAATATCCATCGTAATCATTTCACGTTGTCTTCGACCCGATACAATAGCTTGTTTATTTTGAATATATACATCAATTTCTTCTCTAAAGCCACAGTCATCTAGATAGATACCCGGTTCTAAAGAAAAGCAAATGTTATCAATTAAATGACGAGTATCATGCGTTTCATAACTATCGATATTGACGCCTTTTCCGTGCGGAGTGTCATCGATAGAAATACTATGTCCTGTTCGATGAATAAAGGCATTTCCGTAACCTTTTTCTTTAATATAATTACGAATCACTTCATCGACTTCATAGCCAGAAACCGCGCGGTTTGGTAAGTTTTGATTGATAAAATCTAGTCCTAAATCAATGGCTTTTTCTAAAATATGGAATAGTTCGTTATAGCGAGTAGGCACGACTCTACCTACATATCCCATCCAAGTAATATCTGCAAAAACAGCATTTTCTTTATTACATTTTGCCCATAAATCAATTAGCACTAAATCATGAGGCTTGATATAACTATATTCTTTTTCGTTAGGCGTATAGTGAGGATTTCCCGCGTGTTCGTTAATAGCGACCACCGGTGGTTCATCCGTTACTAAATCCTCCTCTTGCATTCTTCTTAAAATAAATTGTTGAACATCATATTCACTAATTCTATGATTTTCTTTGATTTCTTTTTCAATTAAAGAAAAAGCTTCATCTTTAATGTGCTGCACTTTTTCCATTGCTAATAAATGTAAATCATAGGATTCACCTTTAAAGGGCGCAATAAAACTCATGAGTAAATCGGCACTAGAATGTACGTTAACACCACATTTTTCAATTAATCGTACCGTTCCATAATCGCAATAGGATGAACGCGGTAAAGCACCATCTTCACTCATTTCCATCATCACATCTTGATATTGTGATAGATCGTGATGAAGAAGATTCACTAATTCATCCCAAGTTTGATAAACATGTAACATAAAGTCGTCATCAATGTGGTTTTGTTTTAATGGTGTAACATCAATTTTATGGCAAATCATATAGGGGTGATTCTTTTTCGGAATTACAACAAATACTTTTCTTGTTAAAAAGATTTTGCCAACAATTTCTTGAAAAGCTTCATTATGACACTCATAATCATAAATCACCCAAGCATCATAATTTTTTTCATGTAAGAAATCTTGAATCATCTGTAAATTTTTCATCATTTGTTCTAGAAAAAGAAAAAGGTAATAGAAATTACCTTACTCTTCGTCTAACGCTCCTTGGATCGCTGGATCTTGTTCAAATGTATTTAAGACTTCCTCTACTTCTTGCCATTCTTCTTCGTCTTCGATTTCCATTAATTCATGGTTATCGTTATAACGTGCAGCGAAGACTTCTTCCGGATTCTTTGGGTCGTAATATAAAACATATTGCGTACCGCGATCATCATTTTCATAAGTGAAAAGAATCTCAAATTTGGTTTCTACACCATCTTCATCAACGATGACAATTTCATTATCTAAGGGTTCCATTTTGTTTTCCTCCTTTATTTTTTCATGGATAAGTAACTTTCTAAAATGACGACTGCAGCTTGCTGATCAATCACTTTTTTTCTTTTGTTTCTCGATAGGTTCGCTTCTAATAAACGATTAGTAGCAATTTTAGTTGTCCATCTTTCATCGACCATCTCTACTGTCATTTCAGGGGCGGCCGCTAAAATCTCTTCTTTAAAACGTAAACAAGATTCAGCACGAGGTGACATGCTACCATTCATGTTTAAGGGTAAACCTAAACAAATTTCCGTAATTCCTTCTTTACGCGCTAAAGCGACAACGTGTTCAACGGCTTTTTTGTAGTTACCTTCTTCAAAGCGAAAGTTTTCTACGCCATAAGCATACCAACGCGAGACATCACTCATCGCAATGCCTAAGGTTCTTGAACCTAAATCTAAACCAATAACTTTACTCATACTATTATTATGCGATAAGTTCTTTCACTTTCGCAAGAGCTTCATCAATTTTACTCGCATCTTTTCCACCACCAGAAGCCATTTCAGGACGTCCACCACCGGAGCCACCTAAAATACCACTAACGGCCTTTACTAAATCACCCGCACGTATTCCTTCTTTTTGGGCTAAAGCAGATACGTGACTAACGATAGGAAGATTTCCATCTTTTCCACCAATTAAAACAATGACATCATCATCATAAACTGTCTTTAATTGGTCCATACGTTTCATTAATCCATCACGGTCTGTATCATTTAAATAAGCCGCTAAAAGATGAACACCGTTATACATCACAAAACGATTTTCTAATTGTTTCGCTTCAAAACTTGCTTCTTTTTCTTTTAAACGATGATTTTCTAAGGCTAATACTTCTTTTTCATGAAGTAGTGTTTTTAAACGATCTTGAATTTCTAAATAAGAGCCAGCTTTCATCATGGCTTGAATATCCGCTAATAAAGCTTCTCTCTTTTTTAATAATTCATACGCCTTTAAGCCTGTTCTTGCTTGAATACGGCGAACACCTGAAGCGATGCTTTCTTCAAATTCAATGGCAAAACAGCCGATTTCTGCTGTGTTATGAACATGTGTGCCACCGCAGAATTCTTTAGAAACATCACCAAAGGTAACAACGCGTACAACATCGCCATACTTTTCATCAAATAAAGCAGTGGCGCCGGTCTTTTTTGCTTCTTCAATAGGGAGTAATAACGTCTTTTGTTCAATCGCATCATTAATCCATCCATTGACCAATGCTTCAATTTCTTTAAGTTCTGTATCGGTAATTTTGCTAGAATGTGAGAAGTCAAAACGCATGATTTCATCATCTACATAGCTACCTTCTTGGTGCACGTGATCACCTAACACTTTACGTAAAGCGCTTTGTAAGAGGTGGGCAGAAGAGTGATTTTTTCTTGTTAAATAACGTTTCTTGGTATCAATTGCTAAAGAAAGAATATCGCCTTCATGAAGCGTTCCATATAATAAATGAACGTGATGAAGGAATTGATGGTTAGGTGCTTTTTGTACATCTAATACTTCCGCTTCTGTTTCTCCGTTCATGATCGTGCCTTTATCCGGTGCTTGACCACCGCTTTCACTATAGAAACAAGTATGATCAAAGATAACGTCTCCTTCTTCTTCAATCACATCCACACGTTTTCCATCTTTAAATAAACCGATAATACGTGCTTCCATATTGGTTGATTCATAATCGAATTCACTCGGTAAAGTAAAGCTCATTAAATCAGCGGATTGGCGGTTCATCGATTGTAAATCACCACGAGCTGCTCTAGCTCTTTCTTTTTGTTTTTTCATTTCATCATGGAAGCCATCCATATCCACTTTTACACCATTTTCAGATGCAATTTCTACGGTAAGTTCAATAGGGAATCCATAAGTATCATAGAGCTTAAAAGCTTCTTCTCCGGTTAAGGTAGAAGTATCTTCCATCATTTTACGTAAGAGTTGTTCTCCAGACGCTAAAGTCTTTAAGAAACGAACTTCTTCACTATAAATGGTCTTCTTTACTCTTTCTTTATGTTCCAATAAATAGGGATAGAAATCTTTCATAATGTCGGTAACAACATCCACTAAACGATATAAGAAAGGCTCATAAATACCTAATTTTCTTCCATAACGCATTGCTCTTCTTAAAATACGACGTAAAACATAACCACGTCCTTCATTGGAGAAACTTGCACCATCACTTAAAGCAAAAGTACAAGTACGAATGTGGTCAGCAATTACGCGATAGGCCATTTTATTTTCTTCATAAGGAACTTTGGTTAATTTTTCAGTTTCTTTAATAATGGGTAAGAATAAGTCAGTTTCAAAGTTGGTTTCCGCGCCTTGCATAATACAAGCAAAACGCTCTAAACCGCCACCGGTATCAATATTTTTATGAGGTAATTCTTTATAATCTTTACGGGCTACGCCTTCTTGAGCATTATATTGTGAGAAAACAATATTCCAAATTTCAATATAACGATCGTTTTCAATATCTTCTTTTAATAAACGAATGCCTAAATGATCTGGATCATATTTTTCTCCACGATCAAAGAAGATTTCAGTATCTGGTCCACAAGGTCCTTCTCCAATACACCAGAAGTTATCTTCTAAAGGAATCATGTGGTCTTCTTGCATACCACAACGAATCCATAAGTTCTTCGTTGCTTCATCATCAGGGTGATACGTAATATAAAGTTTCATAGGGTCAATACCAAAGTACTTTTCATTGGTTAATAAATCAAAAGCCCAAGGAATGACTTCATTGCGGAAATAATCACCAATGGAGAAGTTTCCTAACATTTCAAAGAAGGTATGGTGTCTTGCAGTCATACCTACATTTTCAATATCATTCGTTCTTAAAGATTTTTGTACGTTGGTAATTCTTTTATTCGCTGGAATTTCTGAACCATCAAAATATTTCTTTAAAGCCGCAACCCCCGCATTGATCCATAATAATGTTGGGTCGTTATGTGGAATTAAAGAAGCACTCGGTTCCACATAGTGTCCTCTTTCTTTCCAGAAGTTAAGCCAAATGGTTCGAATTTCATTTGCAGTTAAATTTTTCATATCTTTTTTACTCCTTTATCCATAAAAAAAGTTCCTTAAAAAATTTAAGGAACGATGTTTCGCGGTACCATCCTTATTCATTCAAAAGAATGCACTTAATTTTTCGTATTAACGCTACGAACGGTAAGTTTCCTTACGCTTTTAGAAATGGCGTGATTCATTAACTAGAAAGCTTTTCACCAACATGCTTCTCTCTACACTAATTACGATGAATCTAATTTTCCTCATCAAGCGAAGACATTATAACATAGTTTCTTATAAAAATATCTCATGAATTATATTTTTTTATAGAAAAATTAATTCTTCTTACCTTGTGAAATGAAGAAACGCATTGTATGATGATATTGTAAGATGCTGAAAGGTGAGATGAATATGGAAAATATAAAGTTTTATACAAATCAAGAAGAAGACTTTTTATTAGCGTATGAAAAAGATACTGGATTTTTTGCTACCTATGCTTTAAAAAAAGAAAAATGGGAATATTCTAACCTCTCTTTTTCTCAATACATGCATGATTTGGATTTTCATTCTATTCATGAAGAAAAAGCCTTTGAACTAACAAAAGGAAATATGCCCAATGAACTATATCAGGAATTTCTTAATATACTTAAAGAAAATAGAAAAGGATTATAAAAAAGTATAATGAATTCTTTTAAAAATAGAACTGGAAATTGATGAAAATTGGATAAAAATTAAAACTATTTTTTTTAAAATTTATTGATAAACCATTGCTAATTTCATATAATATAAGTGGTAGAAGCC